>JBJEKJ010000079.1:0-30529 GCA_051878575.1 Muribaculaceae bacterium
CATGCTTATTTGCTTTCTTTCTGTTGGAAGGTTGGAATGTTCTTTTCATTGCCTTATATGTTTAATTTATTTTATTTACAATTTCGGTTTGCAAAAGTAGCCAATATTTTTGAAATAACCAAAAGGTGAGCGATTTTTGCGCAAAACTTTTGCGTTTTTTGGCAAATTCCATTAATTTTGCAGAGAATTTCCATCGCACAATAAATTCAAATAATAATATAGCACAAAAATCAGTATGATTAACGCTCAAGACATCAAAATCGGAACTTGTATCCGCATGGACAACAGTCTGTACTTCTGTATCGACTTCTTGCACGTAAAACCGGGAAAAGGCAACACCTTTATGCGTACGAAATTGAAGAACGTGGTCGACGGCCGCGTGTTGGAGCGCCGCTTCAACATCGGTGAGAAACTTGAGGACGTGCGCGTGGAGCGTCGTCCCTATCAGTTCCTCTACACCGAGGGTGCCGACGACATCTTCATGAACAACGAGACTTTCGAGCAGATTCCTATCGCCAAAGACCTCGTTACCGGTAGCGCATTCATGAAAGAGGGCGACACTGTGGAGGTTGTCAGCGACGCATCTTCCGAAACCATCCTCTATGCTGAAATGCCTATAAAGACCGTCCTGAAAGTGACTTACACCGAGCCGGGCATAAAGGGCGACACAGCAACCAACACACTTAAGCCCGCCACAGTGGAGACCGGCGCCACAGTGCGTGTGCCTCTGTTCATCAACGAGGGTGAGCTCATCGAGGTCGACACTCGCGACGGCTCGTATGTAGGCCGTGTGAAGGCTTAATCGCCCGGCATACGACCGAAAAAGCCATAAGAGCAGCTACCAAACAGGCAAGCTGCTCTTTTTCTTCCCCCTACCGGCCCGGCAATCCACCGCAACGCCTCAACGTCAAGCCAACGGCAATCACCATCCCCGCCCTATCGCCCGAACCCGATAAATCCCTATCAACATAGCCAATGAAGCACAAAGCACAAATGGCATTGTTCCTGAAGCGGAAACTGAAGCGGGAAATGTGAAGCGGAAAGCGGAAATGATACAAAGGCATGCTAAAAAACACATCGTCGCTATAATCATTATATAGCAAAATTTTCGTACCTTTGCACTCTTAAAGAGTACATTTAATGAACTGCTTGCAAATTGACCAAATAATGAAGAAATAACGCTTCGGCGTATTTATAACAATACGGAAACTCCGTTGTAGTCGAAAAGGCTTTGGTCAGCCGGCAAGCACTACATCGGAGTTTTTCGCTTATTATAATTAATGAAAAATAAAAAGCCAATACGAGTTTTTGAAGGCTTCGCAGGCTATGGCGGAGCATCATTTGGATTAAAACGTTCTGGCATAAATTATGAAGTTGTCGGAATGTCGGAGTTCGATAAATTCGCAAGTGCTTTATTGTATCAGAATTTTCCTACCATAAAAAATTGGGGCGATATTACTATACTAAAGCCAGAAGAATTACCCGATTTTGATATGTTTACAGGAGGGTTTCCTTGTCAACCATTTTCGTCTGCTGGACTTCAATTAGGAGAAAATGATAAATATGGTAGAGGAACTTTGTTCCACCATATTTTGAGAATTTGTGCTGTTAAGAAGCCTAAATATCTTTTATTGGAGAATGTTAAAGGACTTACTCAAAAGAAATTTTACGATTTCTTTGAAATGATTAGAAGTTCATTAAAAGATTTAGGCTACGGCGATATTGCTTATGCGGTCCTTAATTCAAAAGACTATGGGATTCCTCAAAACAGAGAAAGATTGTGGATTTTCGCACAATTAGGTGGACTTCCTGAGGGCTTTAATATTGTTCCTCCAAAAATAGAATTAAAATATCGTTTCGGTGATTTATTGGACCAAAATCCACCGAAAGAATTATACTTATCTGACGCTCAAATTGAGCACCTGAAATTTAAGCACCATATAGAATCATTTGTTGTAAAAGAGCCGCTTTGCTTTGATGTTTACAACAAAAAGATTAAAACTGATGCTATATGTATAACAATTACTCAACCTGAACACAATAGTCTTAGAGTTATAGAAGTCCCTAAGAATGGTAAAGAAATTGTTCGCAAAATGTCAGTTGACGAACAATTTAGATTCATGGGGTTTGAAGACGGCGAATTAGATTATTCAGGTCAATCGTATTCACAAATGTCTAAACGAGCTGGTAATGGTTGGGACGTTAATTTAGTAGGTATTCTTGTCAAACATATTTTCTCACAATTATGATTTTAAACTTAGGCTCAGCTATATTTAACGCAGAAACCGCATCAGGAGGTGGAACTCCTGCATGGGGTACTGAAATGGGTCAGGGAGATGGTTATCGTTTTAATTTTGAAGATTACGAATCTTTGATAACCTCTTTGGTTTATAACTCTATTCCTAACCCGGGTACAAGAATTTATTGTCCATTAGGGAAAGGGGGCAACCAAGCAAGCGACTATGAGTTTGTAGTAGCAAGCAAATTCAACAAAATTTTTGTAAATGGCAATCGGGTACACGATTGCTCGTTTATCTTGCTTGTTGTCAAAAAATTGGTAGGACAAAACCATGTAGGAAGAAGAACCCTTAAATACAATCCAAGAATTACTCTTGATAATCAAAACTATAATGAACGCTGTTTTGAGCTTATTGGCAAAACATTAGGCGTTTCTAATAATGGTTCTTGGTTTATTAGTGAAATATATTCTAAAAATCAAGATGAACTTCACTTTACTGCGCATATTCTTGACAAAAGTAATCATTATACTTTTACAGATTCACAAAATCGAAGTAAAGTGCTTGCTTCTAAAATAAAAGCATACGCTGAGGCAAAAGAGGAAAATAATCTAAAAAGATATGCTGATAGAGTCTTGCCTGACGAACATCTTCAGCAGATTTTGTTCGGAGCACCTGGAACCGGCAAGTCACATACAATTAAACAGGAAATTAAGGAAGAAGAGAATAATTCAATTCGCACAACTTTCCACCCTGATAGCGACTACTCAACTTTTGTAGGTTGCTATAAGCCAACAAAAGATGAAGAACGCGGTGAAATCACATACGACTTCACTCCACAAGCTTTTACCAATGCTTATGTGGCAGCGTGGAAAGACCTCGACAATCCGTTCTACCTAATTATCGAGGAAATAAATCGTGGCAATTGTGCTCAAATATTCGGTGATATTTTCCAACTTCTTGACCGTAACGAACAAGGCTATTCGTCATATAAGACCACTCCAGACCAAGACCTTGCAAACTATATTCGCAAGCAACTTGCCGACACTGACATCGAAGACGCTGAAGTGAAGTCCGGCAAGAAAATGCAACTTCCACCGAACTTGCGTATTTGGGCGACTATGAACACAAGCGACCAATCGCTTTTCCCGATTGACTCTGCGTTCAAACGTCGCTGGGATTGGCGTTATATTCCTATTGACTACACCGACCGAGGCCATTTCATTGCTTGCGGTGATACTCAATACTCGTGGGCTGACTTCTTGCAGAAAGTCAATGACAAAGTGGAAGCCGTCACTCAGTCCGAGGACAAGAAACTTGGCTATTGGTTTATGGGCAATGGAGAAGTGCAAAAAGAAATCACCATCGACCGTTTTGTTTCAAAGGTTATTTTCTACCTCTGGAATGATGTGTTTAAAGACTTCGGCAAAAGTGGTAATACCATTTTCAAAGACTCTTTCGCCAAATTCCACCTGTTCTTTGATTTTAGTGGAAAACCAAAGGTAGATGTGGTGAAAGCGTTTCTCGATGCACTCGAAGTAAACAGTGGAGAAATAGAAGTCGGCAACCCTGAAAATGGAGCATCAAGCAATGGTATTGATTATACCAAGTATTCTTTTAACGGAGAGAATAAACTCTCTAAAAAAGCACTTGGCGAAAAAATTGTTCTGAAATATTTGGAACTTAATCCAAACCTTTCATTTGACCAAATGAAAAATGTCTTTGCTTTTGATGACTCTGTTGTCAGCAAAGAACAATACAAAGGCATCATAGCTAAGTCAGAAGATATTACAGGTAGCTATGTTCCTTGCTATGGCTCTGAACAAACATCAAGCGACGGAATTAAGTTCAAAGTTCTCACTTGGTGGAACAAATATAACATTGACTTTATAATTAAGTTTGCCGAAGCACAAGGCTGGAGCATAACAGAAGCATCGAAATGAAAATTCTAATCGAGGGTTATCAATACCAAGAGGCAGACGTTAAGCATATTCTGCAAGGTTTTGAACCGTACACGATGAACGGCAAAACCAAGATAGACTATGTTGGCTATTTCTTCAGCAAAGAAATAGGCGACTGCATTTTCTTTCTGCCTAAGGTATTGATGAACGAGAAGAATGAAATCCTTTTTCACGAGGATTTAACCCCTGAAAGAATCCTCGATTTAGATGTGGCTCTACAAAAGGAATGGGTAAAGAGAGACGACTACGATTTCTTGTCGCAGTTCTCGGTGTGGATTTTCAGAGCGATAAAAGAGTTTTACCGCCTAAATCCCGACAGCGAGATTTTGTTGCATAAGTCTTTCTCTCTGCTCGACCGTAGCGAAGACGAGAAAGACGCAACACTGCTCGACATCATCTTGTCGCTTATCCGTTTCAACAACGAGAACCAGGACTTCTTTATGTTCACCATTAAGAATATTCATAGCGGATATAACAAGATAAATTGGAACAAAACTATTTCGCAGAGTGCTGCCGTTATGCAACGCAAAACACCAATTTATCTTGACCCGGTGAACAAGAAGAAGCAAATCAACTTTGACGAAGAACTGCTGATAATTTTCTTCTCCATTCTTGCACACGTCAATGGCAAGTATGGTTTTCGCACGCCTATCAATTACAACTATGAATTGATTAGTGATGCTATGTTTGAAAATTATCTTGCCGGCTACGGCTTGATACGTCTTCGTCAAATCAAATACAAGTATTTTTCCGACAAGGCTCTCCAACTTTGGAACTTGTGCTACACGTTCTTTGAAGCTGCAGAGAAAATCAATTCGTCGGAGCAAGATTGCGACTACCTCATTGCTCGCAACTTCAACATCGTTTTCGAGTCAATCATCGACGAACTAATCGGAAACGACAAAACACAAATAGACGCATCTCTCAAAGACCAACCAGACGGAAAGATTGTGGACCACATCTTCCGCTATTCTTCGCTCATCAACGAAAGCGACATCTATTATATCGGCGACAGCAAGTATTACAAAATCGGTGGGTCGCTCGGCGGGAACTCTATTTACAAACAATATACATACGCAAAGAACATCATTCAATTTAACATTGACTGGTTCTTTGAAGATAAGCAGAACAACCGCACAGGCGATGAACGCCGTGCTAAAGTTCATTACCGCGACGAACTCACCGAGGGCTATAACATCACGCCTAACTTCTTTATCAGTGCAGAAGTTAGGGATAGCCTCTCTTATGCTGATGATGTTATTAAGCCTCGTGATAACGAAAAAGACAGGCACAAAATTTTCCAATTTGAGAACCGCCTTTTTGACCGTGATACGCTTTGGCTATCACACTATGATATAAACTTCCTTTATATCATTGCTTTGTATGCTCGCTCAAATGCTTTTGAGAAGCAATCATTCAAAGTAAAGGCGCAAAAAGAATTTAAGCTGAAAATTACAGAACTCATAAACTCTCAATACGAGTTTTGCGTTCTTGAACCTCGCATGGGCTATAGCCTGCAACGTACCATTGACATCAACTTCAAACGCCTTTACGGAAAAGTGTTCCGTCCATACGACGACCGCGACATTCTGATTTTAGCTCTGCAAAAAGGTGCAGCAGAAAATCAAGAAGTGATAGACGAGGTAAAACCTTATTTCTATATCCACCAAGGATATGAAATTGGCAAAGACGTTGACGAAACACTCTCCACCG
This sequence comes from Muribaculaceae bacterium, assembly GCA_051878575.1. Taxonomy (GTDB): domain Bacteria; phylum Bacteroidota; class Bacteroidia; order Bacteroidales; family Muribaculaceae; genus CALZFJ01. The sequence continues at coordinate 5,912 of JBJEKJ010000079.1, forward strand.
CTCAAAAAGTCAGAACTCAGTTTGCAACTTATGTTCTGCAAGAAAACTTTGTTGACCGTGTCGCCGCAGAGGCTGAAGTTAAGTATGGCACCGTGGAACGTATTTTCAATGATAGCGAAGTCAATAGAAAATCGATTCTTGATGATAGCCAACTCTCGGCAGATCTTGTTGAGCAAGTGCTGCCATTGGAACAGGAAACTGTTCTTGTTGGCTACTTCAAAGGTGATGCCCACCTTAATGCTATCAAGAAAAATCACTTATATTATGTTCGCACAGGTTCTCGTAGTGGCTCAATACGCATTGAACTTGATGCAAAACAATGTAAATATCTTTTCTTGCATAATGAGAAAAAATATTTTTTGTTCAAACTCACCGGTGAAGCACCTCGACTTTTCACAGGCAAACAACTTATGGAAAAGAAATTTATCGTAGGGCAGCTTGAAGAATCCTATCTTGCTTACGACTTAGCTTCATCTGACCCTTACGAATTAGAGAATATCGACATTCAAAAAGCCATTATCCGTGGGATAGGCAATAGAAAAGGAGATAGCTATTTCACAACACTTAAAGAACTTTTCAATCTATAATTATGAATCCAAGAATACAGGAAAAACGAAACACACTGCGCACGGAGATAACTCGTGCAGTTGAGCATTATTTGGGTCATGCCGAAGATGTGCACGACGACCACATCACTGTGGACCTATTTACCGACGAGGTGGGTTATCAATCACATTTGATTGAAGAAAGAAATAGTAACTTACTTTATTATGATGTCTTAGACCTTATTGAACGTGACGGCTGTTGGTTCAAGCCCGACAAAATGGCGATTGAGGCGTTAGTTCAGAGCTTACATCCTTGCTTAGAAGTGGCTGAATTTGCTCTTAACCTCAAAAACACTATTATCAAGTTTCTTGATAAGGTGAAGCCGACAAGCCTACGACCATACAAGGTTTCTATCACAACCGGCTCTCATAGAATAGACTGCTATAATCCGGACGAAGTAGAAGAAGATACTACCGAGATAGACCCGGAAGAAGATTTTGAAGCTTATATGGAGCAATTATCGCAATATGAGAGTTTCGATGAATACCCGATGAGAAAGTTTGTTCGTGTCATTGAGGGTGATTATTATTTTAACGACTACCAACTAACGAAAGCTGCACTAAATTATATAAAAGTTTGATCGGGCGTTCCGGCACCGCCGGCGGGCTATAGTGTCATCGCTTTAGCGCTTCGCTCGCGAAGAATCGAGCCTGAGGTCTCGACCGAAAGGCTTCTATCCCCATAACGCATTGCCTCGGAGATGCCTCCGGGGCTTTTCTTTTGCGGTGGAAATAACGGCTTCGCCGTGGGTAGTGTTTCACTGAGTGTGTCTGAGGCGAGTTAACTCAAGCCGTGGTTATAGGTTAGCGGTTAGAGTGGCTGTAGAATGTATCTTAATCACACGGCTACCGCCGCATCGTTGCGTTTTGTGCGATTGTCGCTCTCGCCGAGCCGGTCTTTATGTGCTCGCTTCCGCCCGGTGAGGTTGATTGCCGCCGACGTTGTCACTTTCGTTCTTAGTGAGCTTTGTTGATTTCCATTGTTTGATTATAGCGTATTCTATCGTATTTGTGGTTGTTGCCGATTGCCGTTATCGACATGAGGCCTATAAAGCTACACTATAAAGCATAAAGTATGAAGCACTATGAAAAAACATATGAAAAAACGCTGAAAAAGACGCAAAAAAATACACCGTAAAATAGTGCGAAAAAGAAATTTTATTTTTAAATTTACGCCCGACAAAACAACTCTACGCCGCTACGAATCCTCGGGTAAAATCCCGTTCAGGAATAGTGCCAAAGAATTAGAGCGGCATTCATTTAAACTATTCAAGCTATGATAGTAGGTATTCCAAAAGAAATCAAAAACAACGAGAACCGCGTTGGTATGACTCCATCGGGAGTCGCAGAACTTGTAAAACGTGGACACACCGTCTACGTTCAGCACACTGCGGGCGAAGGCTCGGGATTTCCCGATGCCGACTACGAGGGTGTGGGTGCAAAAATCCTGCCCACCATTGCCGACGTGTACGCAATCGCCGAAATGATTGTGAAAGTGAAAGAACCTATTGAGCCCGAGTATCCTCTCATAAAGGAGGGGCAGCTCCTGTTCACTTATTTCCATTTCGCCTCCGACAAGGAACTGACCGATGCCATGATTGGGAGCAAGGCGGTGTGCCTTGCCTACGAGACGGTGGAACTGCCCGACCGCTCACTGCCGCTGCTTATCCCCATGAGCGAGGTGGCCGGCCGCATGTCGATTCAAGAGGGTATGCGCTTCCTTGAGAAGCCCCAGCTCGGCAAGGGAATACTGCTCGGCGGAGTGCCGGGAGTGAAACCGGCACGGGTGCTCGTGATTGGTGCGGGCACTGTGGGAACGAATGCCGCTATCATCGCTGCCGGGACCGGTGCCGAGGTTACAATTGTCGACATCAACTTGAAGCGCCTGCGCCATCTTGCCGACATCCTGCCCAAGAATGTGAAAACGCTATACTCCTCTGAGCACAATATCCGCGCCGAGCTGCCAACCACCGACCTCGTCATAGGCTCGGTGCTCGTGCCCGGCGACAAGACGCCACACCTTATCAACAAGGAGATGCTCAAGCTGATGAAACCGGGAACAGTGCTCGTCGACGTGGCAATCGACCAGGGCGGATGCTTCGAGACGTCGCACGCGACCTCTCACTCCGATCCCGTCTATGTCGTCGACGGAATCGTGCACTATGCCGTTGCCAACATACCGGGAGCCGTGCCCTACACCTCAACACTCGCACTTACTAACGCCACCCTGCCCTACGCAATCGCTCTTGCCGACAAGGGGTGGCAGAAGGCCTGCAAGGACGACGCAGCTCTCGCAAAGGGCTTGAATGTGGTGGAAGGCAAAGTGACCTACAAGGCCGTGGCCGATGTGTGGGGACTCCCCTTTGAGCCTGTTGAGCTTTAATCACACGCCAATCGAATCACTCAAATACATTAAGAGAGCGGAATGGAACCGGCCATTCCGCTCTCATCTTATCTATATAGTGAGAGTTCTCGCTGCAAATGCACCCCTCATGGCAGCAATGCTTATGAGTTTTTGCGGTAGCTGACATCACCTGGCTCACGTCGACCGAAACGCGGTACTGGTCCTTCCTAAGCCCCCTCACATCGTAGCCTCCTGCCGCAAGCATCGACATGAGCCCGATAGCGAGCGCAATCTCGTGCTTCAAGCCATTAAACTGATCAAGCAGGTGAATCTGCTCGAATTCATTCACCTATATTATCTCAAAACTACAAAAACACACGGTTGGTGAGCTTCTACGCCAATGAGGTGAACCTGTCGTTAAGCCACTTCACACGAACCGTGAAAAAATGCACCGGCAGGACTCCTTCGGGATGGATAGCAACAATAACCATCACCAATGCCAAACTGATGCTTGAGCAATCAGACATGAACATCAAGGAAGTGGCTGCCGAGCTTAATTTCCCCGAGCAATACACCTTCCGAAAATTTTTCAAGCAACACGAGGGAATATCGCCCAAAGCGTTCCGCCAATCGCATAAGAAAAATGGCTAACCGTCAATAAAATGACATAAATGGAGAAAAAGGTGTTGCCCCATAGCGAAAAAAGCAGTAACTTAGCTATCACTAAAATCAACAACGATGAACGTCCGACTGATAAACCGATTATTGCATCTCACCACATGCGCCGCGCTCCTTGTGGCCATAGCCGTCAATAAAAACGGCAAAATTGCCGGCCATGCCGTCGGTGACACCAACTCCGACTCAGTGACCTTCACTGCAACGACGACTCCCGGCGTTGCTCCCGGCGACACCGTGTGGCTCTCGTCGATGGGTATTGCCGACAAGGTGATTGGATATGCCGGAACCACTCCGGTGAGAATAGCCATAGTAGGCGGACGCGTGGCGAAAGTTGTGCCTCTCGACAACGACGAGACACCAAGCTACTTCGCATCGCTCAACGAGGCAAGCCTATTCGACAGCTGGAACGGACTGACGCCCGCCGAGGCCGTGAGCGCCGGCGTCGATGCCGTGAGTGGGGCCACATACTCGTCGATGGCGGTCATAAAGACGGTGAGGGCCACATTGGGGCACTATGCCGACTCGCAGCCATCGCCCCTATCAGGTGTTTTCTCTTGGAAACTGCTTATCACGCTATTGGTGATTGCGTGTGCAGTGATAGTGCCTATATTCTACAAGAGCCGCACGGCACGATATGTGCAGCTTGCCATAAATGTGGCGGTCATAGGTTTCTGGAGCCATAGCTTCATCTCCATGTCGCTAATCGTCAACACCATTTCCAACGGATTCAGCCTCTCAACCGGAATCATACCCGCCGTGCTGCTGATTATAGGCTTCATCTTCCCGCTTTTCGGCAAGGAAAGCCATTACTGCAACTACGTGTGCCCGCTCGGCTCGCTTCAAGAGCTCGCCGGCGCCGCCAACCGCCGAAAATTGCGCCTCAGTCCCACACTTGTGAGATGGCTCAATGCCTTCCGTGAGGCCCTATGGATTGCGCTGCTGCTCGTGATGGCTATAGGTGCCGGTTTCGACGCCATGAACTATGAGGCTTTCAGCATATTCATGTTCAATCAAGCCGACACGGCAGTGATGGCAATAGCTTGCGTGTTCATCATCCTGTCGGTGCTCACGCCACGCCCCTACTGCCGCTTCGTGTGCCCCACAGGCTCGATTTTAAAATTCGCGCAATCGGCAAAATAGCATAGAAACACCACTTTGGGCGCCGTCGGCACTACCGATAATTACAAACCATTAAATATCCAAACAAAAATGACATCGAAAATTCTCAACATCGTTCTCGCTATCGCCGTGGCAATTCTCGCCATAGAGCTAACTATGGCAAAGAAAGCGGCTCCGGAATCGCAAAATACCGATGAGGCAATGTCGACTCTCGACGCGATAGCACAACGCTCAAGCATCAGAGCCTATTCCGACCGTCCGGTAGAGGAAGAAAAAGTCACCGCTCTGCTGCGCGCAGCCATGGCGGCCCCATCGGCTCGCGACTGCCGTCCGTGGGCATTTGTGGTAATCAAGAATCGCAAAGTGCTGCAAACGATAGCCGACTCGCTGCAAAACTCAAAGATGGCAGCCAAAGCTCAATTGGCGATAGCCGTGTGCGGCGACATGACAAAGGCCATGGATGGCGATGGACGCGATTTCTGGATTCAAGACGCATCGGCGGCTACCGAGAACTTGCTGCTCGCTGCCACCGCTCAAGGACTTGGGGCCGTGTGGACGGGCATCTATCCAAGTGAGAGGCGGACGGCCATCGTGCGCGAGATTCTCCAACTGCCTGAGCACGTAATCCCACTAAACATCATCCCGGTGGGATATCCTGCCGGCGAAGCCACCCCGAAAGACAAGTGGAAACCCGACAATATCCACAACGATCGTTGGTAACTAATTCCTACCGGTATTGGTCCCACCAAAAAAGAGCAGTCCCACCGCTATGGAAAGTGGCAGGACTGCTTTTTAACATAAGATACCGACTGTGATCTACGCATTATTTCCTATGCTGCGTCACTCAGCCTTTGCGAGGCGGAAACCGATGAAGAAGTTTCGCTGGTCGGGGAGCATATAGTACCTGAACGACACTCGGTCGCGGTCGTTGTAGATTTGGGCACTTCCTCCGCGGAACACTCGCCCCGAACCGCTCGCCGGACCCTCCGGATCGACCTGGCTCGATTCAGTGTATTGTCCATACCAATCGGCACACCACTCATACACGTTGCCACTCATATCGTAGATTCCAAGTTCATTGGCTTTTTTCCCTTTGACCGCATGAGTGACGAAATCGGCGTTATCATAGCACCACGCCACTTCACCCACATCGTTGCCGCCACTATATTTATAGCCTTTCGACTTGTTGCCGCCACGTGCCGCAAACTCCCACTGGGCCTCGGTGGGCATGGCAAAATTCTCGCCCGTAAGCTCATTAAGTTTAGCCACAAAAACCCGGCATTCCTCCCATGTCACGCGCTCCACGGGATAATCCACTGCCGATGGATTGTGCGACGGATTACTTCCCATGACAGCATTCCACAACTCTTGAGTAACCTCAGTCTCACCAATATAATAATTGCTCAAGGTAACTTCATGCACCGGTTTCTCATTATCCTGAGCCTCACCGGCCTGCTCCTGCGTGGCACCCATCATGAATGTGCCGCCCTCCACGGCCACCATCGTAAACGTCACGCCGTTGACCGTGTAATCGATATTGACCAATGCCTTTTCGTAGGTGACAATGCTATCGATTTCTGCGCTTGGGAAATCCACTACCTTGCCATCCTTCTTATACACCAATATACCCTGCGAGAACATAGGCATAGCTACTGCCGAAGCAAGTATAATCGAGATATTGCGTAATATATTTTTCATCGTTTAATGAATTTATAAGTTATAGTTTCTGTTTTAATAATATACATTCCCTTTGGCAAGTTGCCCGTCGCCACCGCACATGTGCCGTCATCGTCGACTCTATAAGATTCCTCAAGCACGCCGTTGATGCCATACACACCGACAAATCCTCCGCAGCGCAATCCGGCAAAACGCACCTCGTCGCCCGAATGACGCACAGTGCCAGGCTCAAGCACTTTCTCCACCTCACCCGTCGGATGCTCATCACTGATTGTGAACTTGTGAATTGTAGCTGCCGTGTACTCGAGCGTTACGTCGGCACTCACCACCGTGAACTTGTCAGCCGCCACTTTCACCACCGGATGGTCGGCAAATGGGAATGCGCAGGTTGACCCATCGGGGAACCAAGCAATAAAATAAAGCGGTGAGGCATGAATTCCGCATAGCGAAAGCATCAGCAACAACACTGCAATTAATTTTCTTCGTTTTTTCATACAAACGTCTTGTTTTAATTCGCTTTTTTATTTCAGTTTATATATATGTCTTTATTAATCGTAGCTCATCACTTCGTGAGCGACAAGTTTACCGAAATACCATAGCTGCTGTTGGTGGTCGGATAGGCTGTCGACGACACGAGCGGAGTGTTGACCTGATGGTCGAAGTAGGCACCCACGGTGATTCGCTTGCTCAATATGTAGTTGGCTGTGAAATTAATTGAGAGTGTGCGCGAGCCACTGGTGGCTTGCGTGAGGTTCGACTCTATCTTGCGTATCAGCGCGCTACTGTTGGTGAGCGAGAAATCAAGATTCATCGTGAGGTCGTTGCTCACGCCTTGCTGCGAGCCGCGCATCTTCAGGAACGTATTGAAATTGGCTATCTTGTATCCGCCGCCAATCACGAACGACTTGCTAAGAGCCTCCACAAGCTGACCGGCCGATGAGTTGAGGGTGAGCGTGCGGCTGTCGCGATACTCTACATTGAAAGTGACATTGTTCTTCATCGTTGCCGACACGCCTATAAGCGGAGCGAACTTCTCGTTGATCGATACCGACGAGATGTTGTAGGGCGACGTCGGATAGGGATTCTGTGTGAGCTCGCTTTTGCTGAAGCCCAGGCCGTCGCCTATTGCAATCCAGTCGCTATAGCTTGAGAACGAGCCTACCGAATACGTACACTGATATGCGTGGGTAAGCGTTATCGTCTTGAACCTTTTCTTGAAGAAATTGAGCTTGCCAAGGCCGTCGTAGGTCACACGCCAGTTGGGCATCATGGCTCCAAGGCCGGGGAACGGATCGAGCGTCACCTTCTCCGGATTCTTGCCCGAATATGCCGCGATGAATGCCGGAATAAGCACGTCGCTGCTCATGCTGTTCACACCGCCATTGGCCGCATCAAATGGCTTGCCGGCGAGCGAGCTCTCGCGCATGAATCCCGTGGTGGGATAGCTCTTTCCTGCATATCGGCGCTCTATACGGTTGGCTACTACAGGGATATACTCCCTGAACTTATTGAACGCGCTGCTCTCATAGCCGTTGCTCGCCGAGTAGCTGCGCAACGCGGTGGCAATGGCGCAATGCGTCTTAGTGTAGCTACCGCCATAGGTGGAGGTCATATCGTCGTACATGAATTGTATCTGGCTCGTGCGCTTGTCGGTGCGGTTGGTGGTAAGTGTGATTTTCAAGCCGCGCAACGGCTCCAAAACCACGTCGGCCTGAAACTCCGACGTGCGCGAGAATAGTGCGGGCGACGTCTGTGTCTCGTCGCACAACAGCCATCCACGCTCCTTGGCCTTGTTGATATAGCTCTCGTCGGTGAAGCCGAATGCGAAGTCGAGTCCGGGAGCAAGCACGTCGTAGTGTGTCGACTGGCCGAAAATATCGCCGATTTCGGGCACAAACTGCGGCAACGACAGCGACTTGGTGGTCTTATAGCGGACGCTCACGTTTCTCACCGACATCGCAAAGCGGGTAGCATACTGCCCTGCCTCAAACCAGAAGCCTTTTTTCTCCTCCTTGACCTCCACAATGGTGATCTTCACGTTCTTCTTCTCCTTGTTGAGAATCACCACATTGTTGTCGTCGAGAATCTTGGTGCTGAGCGTATATAGCTTGCCGTCGGTGGTCTTGGCGGTAATCTTCACCTTCTTCGTGCGCAGGTTATGGCGCAGAGTAGTGGTGGTGTCCTCGCGTAGCGTCACCGTGCGCTCGAAGCGCTTCGGGCGGTTGGCGGCATTCTTTCGCGTCACCGTCGACGAGTTGCTGAAACGCTTGTTCACCTCGCTTAGATACTTGAACTTATTGTAGAGTTGCTCCAGATTGAAACGTCCGTCGAGGCTCCACGACGACTGATTTGCCACCGAGTTGCCCGAGCTGATATCGGCAATCACCGTACCTCGCTCCCAGTTATAGGTAGCATTGTAGGTTGCCGACGCGGTGATGAAGTCGACGACCGGAATCTTGTTGAAAGGCGCCTTATAGGAACCTACGAACGACTGGTTGTAGGAATAAGGCGTTCCAAGACCCTTGATGCTGTTCCATATCGAGTCTTTCCAGTCGCGATACTTGTCGGGGAACAGTTTTTTGTTCACCACGCCCATTGGCTCCTCGATGTGGGCGGTTGTATTGGAGTTGAACGAGAAACTTAGCGTCTTTGTGAAATTCCAGTTGATTGCAAACTGGCGATCCCAAAGGAAATTCTTGCTCACCGACACCGGCAGCTCCACCTTCACGTCGGTGGTGTTGCGCTCGCGCTGCTCATAGTAGTAGCGCGACATGTTGGTGCTGAAGTTAAGGCTTTGCGGCAGCCAGTTGAATTCCCATTCCTTCAAGAACTTGGCATTCTTCGACTTGCTCTTTATCTTGGAGAATGGCTTGAACGGATGGAAATAGGGAGTGTAGCTATACTGTAGGCTGCCACGATAGTCGCTCGTATTCTCAAACTCATTGCTCGGGTCGGTGTTCCGCTGCTTGTTCGACGAGTAGCTGAAAGTGAAGTTGGCAGGATCCCACGGCATAGGATTCTTGCTCTGGACGTCGAATTTCAGCCCCGAGATGCTGAAGCTCTCCACCGTCTTGCGCGTCACCGCAAACGATTCTATGGAGTCGCGCTGCTCTTTGGTTGCACAGGCGTCGAGGGCATCCTTCAGCAGCACGTCCTGGTCAAGCGGGTTATATTTAGGCGTAGTCTTCTCCTTCGATATCGAATAGTAGATCGGGGCCTTCAATTTTGCCTTCTCGGGCAGGAAACGGCCTAAATCCACCTGCACAGCCACATTATATTGCCCATAGGAGTCAAGGCGTCGTTCCGACAGGCTTTGGTCGACAGAGCCGAATCCCACAGTCTCCTTATGGCCTCCCACGTTCACTGTGGCTATATCGCTCACATTAAGGGTCATAGAGCCTTTGGCTGCCCAACCGCCGCCCTCGTCGAAGTCGGTCACACGCAGCTCGTCGGTCCACACTATGCAGTCCTTCACCGAAGCCGAGTTGTTGCGCACGCCTATCATGAGCACACGCACGTCGCTGAGCGACGGATTTCCAATCACCGTGATGCGGTTGTTTGGCCTGTCGGGGTCATACTCGGTGTATCGCGCGTTGTAGGAGACGCCTGCCGCACCGGCCATCTTGTTGGCGTTGCGGTTCTTCTTCACTGTGGTGAGCACGTCGAGATCGCAATCGAGGCGGTTGCTCTCGGGCCACACCGCCGAGCGGTCGGTGTCGCTATATGTGCTGTATTTGCCCTCAGGAGTCACCTCAAGAGGTATCTCATACTCATAGTAGTTATTCTTCACGTCCGTACCGAGGCGAAGGAACATCGACACGTCGCCATTGCGCAGATTGGTCACGTCGTCGATAAGCGCCTCATTGTGTACGTGCATCTGGAGGCGCTTGTAGATGCGCAGGTCGAGACTCGTGTTCTTGTACACGGCACGGGCGTCGCCGGCTTGCAGTCCTTTCACCTCAAGCGCCATCGACTGCTCGTTGAGCTGTGTCACCTGCGACTGGCCCGGGTCGACGATACGCGTCACGCCCGGAGGCAGCACGTAGTTGACCGGCGTGCGTCCGGCATTCTCCTCGATGTTAACAGCATTGATTGAGAGCGAGCCCTCAGCCGGAGCGTCGCCACGCTGGTTAAGGTTGTAGTCGTAGGTGCGCCACTCGCCGCGAATAAGCTCCAAAGTGGCAAAACGCAAGTGCGTGGTCTCCTTGAAGCCGGTCATGAACATGCGCACGAAGCGAATCGTGGAGAAATCGGAAATGCTTCCCACCACCTTCTCATATTCCCTCAATGGAATTTTGAACTGATACCAGTTCACGTCTTGCTTTCCGTTGCGCGTGGTCACCGAGGTGGAGCGCTTGTCGGTGATATAGTTTCGGCCCACCTCAAGGTCCTCGGGACGGATGGATATCTTATACTGATAGTAGCGCTCATATTCGTTGAGCGTGTTGTCCTGGTTGATGTCTTCCACGTCGGGCACGCTGCGCGACGACTGATACATGCCGTCGCCGGCCTCCTGCGACGAAAGCGAGTTGCCCTCGGTGCCATTGTAGTGCTTGTAGCGCTCGAGGATGTTGAGCCGCTTCTCGTCGTAGTCGTAGCCGCGATAGAAGTGATAGTTGTCGCCTGCCGGGTCGTTGAGCGGCGAGAATGGGTCGCTCTCCATCTGAGCGAGGGTCTCGGCGTCGAGAAGATTGCGTAGCTCCTCAACATACTTTGAGTAAGAAGGATGCCTGAACTCGTCGGAAGTGCTGAGGCCGTCGAGGCCAAGATCCTGCAAGATGCGCGAGCCGCTCGAGTTGTCGAAAGCGTAGGTCATCGACGTCTGCGTTGAGACTACGCCCCACGCCGTTTCCTTCAGGTATGAGGTGTTGCCGTCGATTGGCAATCCGTTCTCGTAGGACTTGTAGCCATCCTTCAGAATATCCTCGCTCACCTCGCCGAGGTTGAAATAGAGGTCGCCTCCGTCGCGGTTGGGATTGGTATCGTCGAGGAAAGGATCCATCATCCAAAACTGGATATACTCTATATTGGAGCTCTCGAAATTGGTATTGTCGAGCTTGCGCATGATTCCGCCCCATCGTTTCTCGGGGTGCAGCAGATAGCCGTCGCGTCCCATGCCGGTGACATCGAGGTTGTAGGGGCCGCGTTCTTTGGGATAGAACGACAGGTTAAGCGTCTGAATGGTCGACGACTCGCCATAGCTCAGCTCACGGTCGGGGAATATCTCATTGTAGGTCACCTCGCGCACATAGGGGTACGAGAGCTGGTCAAGGTCGTTCTTTATATAACCCGGTGCGAGCGAGGAATTGCGCTGCGTGAAAAGACGGTCGATATAGTACCATGCCAGCAATGCGCGGTTCTTGCCATAGCCAACGTCATTGTTGAGCGAGGCCTCGGGGAAAAGGGCATCGGCGGCATTGTCGTAGGGTGTGGAGGCAAGGAACCATGAGTAAGGCGAGCGCAGGTCGATACCGGTCTGCGTCGACTCGAAATCATCGATGTAGGAGCTTCCGGCGCTTGAGCCGGTGGAGCGCTTGTGAGGCACGAGTTGCGCGAACTCGCCCTGCAATTGCAGGGTGGACGGCGCAGTGGCATTCACCGTTGGAATCTTGTTGAACAGGTTGGTTAGCCACATGAAGCTGGTGTTGTAGGCGAAATTGAAGCCCCAGATGGTGTTGCTCACCACCTCGTTGCCGATAGCCACCTTCTCGGTGAGCGGTTTCTCCGAGTAGTGCATTATGGTGGTTCCGAGGTTGAAATTCTTGCTGAACGCATAGTTGAGGTCGAGGCCGAGGAGCGTCTTTCGCTGCGTGCTGAATGTCGACTGGTTCTCCAATGTCACGCTCACGCTCGTTCCGGCATCGATAATGCTTTGGTTGGTTATGGTGACGATACCCATGCTATAGTCTACGGTATAGTCGCTATTCTCGGTCAGGGTCACGCCTCCGGCAGTCACCACCACCGACCCTCGCGGCACATTCATGGCATTGAGCCTGATTTGCGCGCCCGACGATGCCTGATACTCGCCGGTGAGCACGAATTTGTTCTTGTCCTGAAACTGCTTGGCCGCCGTGAGAGTGGAGTCATACAATTCCTGATACACATACTTGTCGGCAAGGGCGTCGTTCCCTATCTTCTTGCGCAGATGGCTGCCGAAAGGCTCCACTACGGGGAAAATCACCTTTCCGGTCGACGGGATAATGGTATATCCGTCGATAAAGTCGAAACGTCCGTCGGAGTTGTACTGGTTGTTTGAGTCGATGTTGTCGAGATTCATCACCTGCAATAGCGGCTTGCCGTTGATGTCACCGGCAGGGATATAGTTGATTTCCGTACCCGTGGTGTCGCTAAGATACTTGATGTTCAGCTTGAAGTTGTTCTTCTGCACCTGGTATGCGCCGAGCGAGTACACGTTTTTCATCATCAGCTTCCAGTTTGGCAGCTTGGGCGACACGGTGGCGCCTTTCAGCATCTTAACATAGAGCGACTGCTCGGTCGATGATATGTCGCCCGAGAACTCTCCCACCTGATAGGTATTGCCTCCGTAGGTGTACTGATAGGCCACTGCAAGCACCTCGTCGGCGCCAAGGGCCGACTTTAGCGATATATAGCCAAGCGAGGTGTTCAGCGTGTACTCCGATGCCGACAGCAACCGTGCGCTTTCCACCTTCTCATAGTCGCGACCGCCCTCTATGCCAAAAGCAGTAAGGGGCTGAAGCGCCGTTGCCACCTGCGTGATCTCGCGGGCCTCGGGATAGTCGCGCTTAATCTCCTCAATAAGGTTGTTGGAGGCATTCATCGGGTTGTCGCGGGTGGGATCGGTGGCCCAATGCGAGTTGGCAAGGTTCTTGTTCTCTCCTATATCCATGAACGCCACGAGATTGCGCGACTCGCCATAGCTGCTTTTCTTGTTGGTTACCCACACCTCGATGCGCGTGATGTTGATACCCGACATCACAAGCGGCAGGCGCGACGTGAACGTGTCGTAGTTGTCGTAGAAATACTGCGCGAGAAAGAAATGGCGGTTTTGGTCGTAGCTGTCGGCGTTCACCGAGAAGCTGGTGGTCTGCACGCCGCCCTTGGTGTTCACCGTCTGCGTCTCGCTGTTCTGCTGCGACACGAGAGCCGTGGCGGTGAGCTTGCCGAATTGCAGCTTTGTCTTTATACCGAAAAGCGATGTGCTACCCTTTATGAGCGACGACCCGGTGGTCATGCTCACGTTGCCCGCCTCTATCAGCTTGATTATCTCATCCTCCTTGCCCTCATACTGGAGCTTGAGGTTCTTAGTGTCGAAGTCGAACGTGGCATCGGTGTTGTAGGTCATGTTGAACTTCATCTTGTCGCCTACCGACGCGTTGATGGTGGCCTGAATCTTCTGGTCGAAGTCGAAATAGGTCTTTCTCCGGGCATCCACCGAGAGAGCGGGGTTGTCGGTCTTATTCGACTTCATTCCCATCTTTAGCTGCACCGAGCCTTGTGTTTTCAGCTGCACGCCACCGGGTCCGAACACCTTCTCCAACGGGCCGAGGGCGAAATTCATGTCGAGGAAGTTGAAGGGGTCCTTCTTTTGCTGCTGTAGCTCGGCATTCTTGGTGCGGTAGTATTCCTGCATCGACTTTTTGAGCACAAGATTGTTGTACTCGTCGTTGGAGAGCATAAATGGAGTTGCTATCTCGTTGTCGCCGAGCTTGGTGCGAATCACATAGCATCCGGTCTCGTAGTCATACTCGGCCTCGGTGGTGATATTCGACGGATTCTTCAGGTCGACGGCCTTATCGCTGTCGCCGAGGTCGTCGTAGCTCACCGGGACGGTGCTGCTCACGGGAAATCGCACCGCAATGGAGTCATTCTGCTTGTCGGCGGCTGCCGCAGAGCGGTCGGGCACCGGTGGCGGAGGCGGGAGCGTCGACGTCTTGTATTGCGCAAAAGCAAAAAAGCCGTACACCGAGCAGATAAATGCCCCGCACAGCGTGAGAAATGATATTTTATATTTGCCTTTTTGCTTCGACTTCATCAATTAGTGCGATAAGTTAAAACCACTTAATGACTCGCCGACGTGTCGCATGCGCTCAGCTACATCATTTTCAGAGCCTGCTTGATGGCTTGCTCCACAGTGAGCGCCGGATTGTCGGCAAAGAGCTTTTGCAGAGCCTTTTGCGACATCGGCTTGGTGAAACCGAGCATCACGAGTGCCGCAAGAGCCTCCTCATACACCGCACTTCCCAATGGTGTATGTAATATTAACGAATCACCCGTGGGTTTTATTTTATCCTTGAGGTCAACAATTATTCTTTGTGCCGTTTTAGCGCCTATTCCCTTCACCGATTTCAGGGCACCCACATTGTCGGTGAGTATCGCCGTCTCCAAGTCGGAAGGCGAGAGCGACGAGAGAATCATGCGGGCAGTGTTAGGCCCGACGCCCGACACGGTGATAAGTTGCAGGAAAATGTCGCGCTCGTGCTTGTCGATGAAGCCATAGAGCACGTAGGCATCCTCGCGGATAGCCTCGTAGACGTAGAGCCGCGCACGGTTGGAGTCTTGAAGCGCAGTGAAGGCGTTGAGCGAGATGTTGAGCATATATCCCACTCCACCGGCAGTCTCTATCACGACGTAGGTGGGTGTGATTTCATCGATTGTTCCTTTTATATATTCAATCATAATAGAAATGTTTTATACCATAAATATACACCTTGCAGGCACAATAATCGTCACACCACTGTCAGTCAATGACAAGCTCCACCGGGCAATGGTCGCTACCCATGATATCGGTGAGGATATTAGCCTCACGAACCCTCGCGGCAAGGCGTTGCGAAGTCAGGAAATAGTCGATACGCCACCCCGCATTCTTCTCACGCGCGCTGAAACGATAGCTCCACCACGAGTAGATGCCCTCCTGCGTGGGGTGCAGATGGCGGAAAGTGTCGATAAAGCCCGCACCGAGCAGCGCGGTCATCTTGCTGCGCTCCTCATCGGTGAAACCGGCATTCTTTCGGTTGGTCTTTGGGTTCTTGAGGTCGATCTCCTCGTGAGCCACATTCAGGTCGCCGCACACTATCACCGGCTTGCGCTCGTCGAGGGAAAGCAGATAGGCCCTGAAGTCATCTTCCCAGCGCATGCGGTAATCGAGGCGGCGCAATCCGTCCTGACTGTTGGGAGTGTAGACGCACACAAGGAAGAAATCCTCCATCTCAAGCGTCACCACACGTCCCTCGTGGTCGTGCTCGTCGATTCCGATGCCGTATGTGACATTTAGCGGCCGGTGCCGGCTGAAGATTGCCGTGCCGCTATATCCCTTCTTGTCGGCGCAATTCCACCACGATTGATAGCCGGGAAATTCCAGCTCAAGCTGCCCGGCCTGCATCTTCGTCTCCTGCAAGCAAAAGAAATCGGCATCGAGAGCCTGAAAAACCTCGCGGAAATTCTTCCCCACAACAGCACGAAGACCATTCACGTTCCAACTAATAAATTTCATATACCATGCTCTATTTTTCTGATTATTGTGTCAGCTCCACCCCTCTCGCTTCGCGAATGGAAAAGGAACTCACAAAGTTAAGCAAAATAGCCGACTTATCAAAACGTGCAACGCCACAGACCGCCTATCAACCACCGAAAAGCCGAAAAGTGTCGCTACTACTCCACTACTTCACACCTCTCCACCTCCCTCTCTCTACCGCAAAATGGTCTTTTTTGTAGCATACTTTGGATGAAATGTCATCCGATGAAATTTTAGAACAATTTGGCTGAATTTTCTCCCACGTCACAGCTATCGTCGACCAACGCATCACAAAAGCCCTGCCCGCACACAGGCGGCCGGCAATAAAGAGCATAACGGCTTTCTACGAGATTAGCACATGCGACCTATATATACGCGCCGCAGTGCGCGAGCACGACGTGAGACTGTGGGACATAATAGGGCTGTCGCTCGGCATTAAATTGCTAATCTAATAACCGCAATCCACATAACGAGCCGCATAAGCGCCCGATAAGCCTATCTGTGTGGCTCTAGAAACTGAAATTTCGTTTATTTCACCGATTTTTTCGTCATTCGGCGATTAATGGCCTATTTTTTTAAGTTATTACAATTTTTTGTTGTAATTTCGTAGGCCGAAAAATAATAAAATGGAATAATTATGAAAAAAACAATACTTTTTGCCATCTTGCTCTACATAGCCACATTGTCGGCTTTTGCAGCCGCGCCATCCGACATGCGCTTCCATTGCGACAAGGACACGCTTAGAATCAACGAATTGCTGACCAAAGGCGCTGAATCGGGAATATCAGGAGCCAACGAGCTGATGGCTTTCTACGCCAAGCAGTTGCTCGGCACCCCCTACGTGGCCCACACGCTTGAGGGCGACCGCGAGTGGCTTACTATCGACATCGACGAGCTCGACTGCACCACATTCGTTGAGACGCTCTACGCCCTAACCCGCTCCACGCTCGACATGCGGCGCTCATGGCGCGACTACGCACGCAACTTGGAGTCGATACGCTACCGCGACGGACAACTCGGCGACTACTCCTCGAGGTTGCACTACATCAGCGACTGGATTGCCAACAACTCTCACCGCGGAAACATACGCGAGGCGACGGCCGAAATCGACGGTGCAAAATATGATATCAAGACGATTAATTTCATGACTGCCAATCGCGACAAATATCCGCAACTCTCCGACAGTGCCATGTTTGCCAAAATAAAGAATTTTGAGATAGGATACCGAATGCACCGATATCCCTACTTGAAAAAGGAGTGGATCGACTCTAAAAAGACTAAGGCCGGGCTGAAAAACGGCGATATCGTGGCCCTGCTCACCAAAGTCGACGGCCTCGATGTGTCGCACATGGGCATTCTAATAAAGGATGGCGAGAAATTATGGCTTCTGCATGCCTCCTCAAAGGATAAAAAGGTGGTGCTTGAGAAGGACGACCTGAAGGAAACCCTGCGCCGCAACCGCTCATGGACAGGCGTCCGCGTGATACGCATCATCGAATAATCCCACGCCACAACCATTGCCCGCACTAAGCCCGCATGCGCCTAATCAGCGCGCACGGGTGGCTTTCACATAGCTCTTTACACGCTGGAAAAGGTCGGTGGCGAAGACGAAATCGTTCAGAGCCCGGCAGTCGCTGTCGAAAATGTCGTCCTTCGTTCCGGTCCAGCCATTGTGCCCCTTGTCGACGAAGATTATATTCTCCCCTATTCCGAGCACAGAGTTCATATCGTGAGTATTGATGATGGTGGTGATGTTATACTCCTTGGTGATGTCGCTCAGCAGCTCGTCGATAAGAATCGACGTCTTTGGGTCGAGGCCTGAGTTTGGCTCGTCGCAGAACAGATATTTGGGATTCAGGGCGATGGCACGGGCTATGGCCACGCGCTTCTGCATTCCGCCGCTTATCTCCGAGGGAAATTTATCGTCGGCGCCTTTCAGGTTCACACGCTCTATGCAGAACCGCGCACGCTCTATCTGCTCGTCAGGAGCCATGTCGGAGAACATCTTCAGGGGGAACAGCACGTTGCCGAGCACAGTTTCCGAGTCGAATAGCGCCGATCCCTGAAATAGCATGCCTATCTCCTTGCGCAAGTTCTTCATCTGGCCGGCATTCATGCGCATTATGTCGCGCCCGTCGTAGAGTATCTCGCCCTCCTCCGGACGTATAAGCCCCACGATGCTCTTCATCAGCACTGTCTTTCCCGAGCCGCTCTGTCCGATTATCAGATTCGTCT
Organism: Muribaculaceae bacterium; assembly: GCA_051878575.1. Taxonomy (GTDB): domain Bacteria; phylum Bacteroidota; class Bacteroidia; order Bacteroidales; family Muribaculaceae; genus CALZFJ01. The sequence goes on from JBJEKJ010000079.1 coordinate 24,063, forward strand.
TTCCATCGTAGAACGACGTGGAGATGCCGTGCAATATCGTCTTGCCGTCGAATGACTTTTTTATATTCTTTACCTCAATCATCTGTCAAACCGTGTAAAAATTCTTATTATTGCAACATTACCTTCGTGAGTATCACATCGAGCAACAATATGAGAATGCTGCTCGAAACCACGGCATTAGTGCTCGCCTTGCCCACCTCTAAGGCTCCGCCCTTCACATAATAGCCAAAATAGGAGGCCACGCTGCTTATCACAAAGGCGAAAAAGAGCGACTTGATTATCGCATACCACACATACCACTCGATGAACATCGTCTGTATGCCGTAGACGTAGGTCGACACCGGCACCAACCCGGTGACGGCGCACACCATATAGCCGCCCCATAGGCTTGTGAACATGCTGAATATCACAAGCACGGTTATGAAAGTGACCATCGCCAGGATTTTTGGAAAGACAAGGAAATTGGCTGAGTTAACGCCCATTATCTCCAAAGCGTCGATCTGCTCGGTCACGCGCATGGTGCCTATCTCCGATGCTATGTTCGACCCCACTTTCCCCGCCAGGATAAGGCAGAGTATCGACGATGAGAACTCCAAGAGGATAATCTCGCGAGTGGCGAGCCCCACCGAGTAGCGAGGCATAAGCGGCGAGGTGGTGTTGAGATACATCTGAATCGTACACACAGCACCGATGAATATTGATATGACGATGACGAGCGGAATGGAGTCGAGGCCCAATTTCACTATCTCATTTATATACCTGCGGAAAAACTCTTTCCATCTGTCGGGGAATGTGAACACCTTGCACAGAAACAGGCAGTAATTCCCAAACGTCCTTAACGATGACTCAATAACCATGCGAATTATCTTTAATTTCTTTTAATTCTGCTCACTGAAAGCGTTCCAGCCCTGCGCGCGGATGGGCAGCTCATTGCCGTCGCGCGTCTCGAGGCAACTGCCAAGCTCGGGCTTGGTGATTCGGCCTATGATTTTTGCCGTCTTCATCTGCGCCACCTTCTCGTGATCGACAAGCGGCACGGTGAACAGCAGCTCATAGTCCTCACCGCCATTGAGAGCCGCCGTGACGAGGTTCATACTCAGTTCCTCGGCCATGCAGGCAGTCTGATAATCGATCGGTATGCGTTCCTCATAGATTCGGCAACCCACGTTGCTCGCCTTGCAGATGTGAAGCAGCTCCGACGAAAGGCCGTCGCTCACATCCATCATGGCAGTGGGCCTCACGCCTATACTGCGCAACTCCTCCACCACGTCCTTGCGCGCCTCGGGCTTTAGCTGACGCTCAAGCAGATACTCGCGCCCCTCGAAAGCCGGATGGAAGTCGGGCTCGGCGTCCTTCGACACCACACGCTCACGCTCGAGAAGCTGCAAGCCCATATATGCCGCACCGAGATCGCCGCTCACGCAGATGAGGTCGGTGTCGCGCGCGCCACTGCGATACACCACGTCGCCCTTAGCGGCATCGCCCACACAGGTGATGCTGATAATAAGCCCGGTGACCGAAGCCGAAGTGTCGCCGCCCACGAGGTCTACGCCATAGATTTGGCAGGCGAGCTTGATTCCGGCATACAGTTCCTCGATATGCTCCACGGTGAAGCGCTTCGACACGCCTATCGACACCGTGATTTGTCGCGGCGTGCCGTTCATGGCATAAATATCTGAGAAGTTCACCACTGCCGCCTTGTAGCCGAGATGCTTCAGCGGACAATAGGTGAGGTCGAAGTGTATGCCCTCAAGCAGAAGGTCGGTGGTGACAAGCGTCTCCCTATCGGCATAGCGAAGCACCGCGGCATCGTCGCCCACAGCCTTGATAGTCGACTCATTCTTTATCTCAACATCTTTGGTGAGATGGTCGATAAGTCCAAACTCACCCAAAGATGCGATCTCAGTTTCGGATATATTCATTATTTATATGAAAATACTACTCTTGGAATTGGTTGATAAGCTCTTTCATTATCAGCGTCATTTTCGGCTCGGCGGCTGCGGCGGCCTTCTGCACCTCCTCGTGCGACACCTTCTCCACTATACCCTCCACGCCGAGGTCGGTAATAACCGATATACCGAACACCTCCATGCCTCCATGACGTGCCACAATCACCTCGGGAACGGTGCTCATGCCCACTGCGTCGCCGCCGATGCGGTGGAAGTAGCGATATTCGGCCGGAGTCTCGAATGTCGGGCCTTGAGTGCCTACGTAGACGCCCTCGACAACGCGTATGCCATTGTCGGCCGCAACCTTCTTGGCATCGGCTATTAGGCGCTGCGAATAGGCCTCACTCATTTCAGGGAAGCGCGGACCGAGCTCGTTATAGTTCTTTCCGCGGAGCGGATGCTCGGGGAAAAGATTGATATGGTCGGTGATTATCATAAGATCGCCTATGCGGAACTCGGGATTCATTCCACCCGATGCATTCGACACGAAAAGCGTCTTCACGCCAAGAGCCTTCATCACACGCACCGGGAAGGTGACCTGCTGCATGCTGTAGCCCTCGTAGAAGTGGAAACGTCCCTGCATGGCCATAATCAGCTTGTTGCCGAGTTTTCCAAAAATAAGCTTTCCGCTGTGTCCCTCAACGGTCGATACCGGAAAATTGGGAATCTCATTATATGGAATTACGGTGGAAATCTCGATGTGGTTCACTAACTCGCCAAGGCCGGTGCCGAGAATTATAGCAGTCTTTGGCAGGGTCTCGACGCGCGATTTGATGTAATCGGCTGTTTGTTTGATTTTCTCCAACATAGTATTCTCTTTTTTAGTTGTTTGATTGATTTATCTATTATTTTTCCATGATTTTCTTCTTCAGCTCGCCGATGAAGTCCTGTCCGGCTATCGGGTGGTCGAAGCTCACCTTGATTGGCACGAAATAGGTCTTGTCCTTCAGCTCGTGAGGGAAATAGGGGTTGTTTGCCATGCGCACGGCATCCTTCTCGGTGGTGACTATCATCTTACGGTTGCCTGTGAGCTTGTCGAAGCGGTTGCCGATCAGCTCGAAATCGTAGCGGGTGAAATTGTGATGGTCGCCGAAGTGAATCACCTTTATCGACGTCTTGAACGCCTTCAGGAAACGCACGAATGGCAGATGATTGGCTATTCCGGTCACTATCAGCAGCGAGTCGTTGCCATCGAGCTGTTGCAGCGAGGGGACGGCCGTTGCCATCTCGGGAAATACCGGCATGAGGTTGTAGTATTGTATCGTCGAGAAAAAGAGCTTCTGCGACGGGAACAAGTCGAGATTGGCCTTGATAAGATTGATGTCCATAGGCTTGATTTGCTTCGGACACTTGGTCACCACCACCATGTCGGCCCGCAAGATGCCACGCAACGGCTCGCGCAACGTGCCGAGGGGCAGCATCTTGTCGTCGTAGACGGGACGGGCGTAGTCGGTGAGCACTATCGACACCTTTGGCTTCACATATCGGTGCTGATAGGCGTCGTCGAGCACTATGACGTCAATTTTAGGGTCGATACGCAGCATCTCCTTGATGCCTTTGCGGCGACTCTCGCACACGGCAAGGGTAATCACGCTTCCAAACTTGCGGTACACCTGATAAGCCTCATCGCCTAAGTCGTTTGGCGTGAGCTTGTTAGTAGCAAGGATAAAACCGCGGGTGTGGCGCTTGTAGCCACGGCTGAGCACGCCCACTCGGTATTCGTGGCTCAACGCCTCCACGATATACTCGGTGTGTGGAGTCTTGCCCGTGCCGCCCACGGTGATATTGCCTACCACCACCACGGGCACGTCGAATGTCTCCTGCCGGAGCAAGCCGGCATCGAACATCCAGTTGCGCGCCACCACTATCGTCTTGTAGACGTAGGAAAGGGGTGTCAGTACGGCCTCAGCCAAGTATTTTATCCACACGTTCTTCGTCATCGTGAGAAATTGGTGTTATTTCAGTGTCACGGGCTCCATAAGGCACTGGATATGGTCGCGGCTCATAATGCGCCTTATCACGTCGTGATATTGATAGAGCTCGCCCGTATTCTCCTTTATCTTCTCGTCGACCCTCATATCCATGAATTTCGACAGACTCTTCAGCATCTTGTCCTCGGGATTGGGCAATGTCACAATCTTGTAGTCGGCGAGCTTGGCCTTCGATGCCACCCACTTCACAGCCGCTTCGAGATTTCCGAACTGGTCGACAAGACCGAGCTTCAGTGCCGACGCTCCGTCCCACACACGGCCCTCGGCCATCGACTTGAGCGAGTCGATGGGCAGGTTGCGGCCGGTGGCACAACGCGACGTGAAAAGCTCATAGAAGTCGTTGACGCTCCTCTGCATGCGCTCACGCTGGAACGGCGTCATGCGCTTGAATGTCGACACCGGCTCATTGGCATTGGTGTGTACGCTACAGAAGTTGACGCCGAGTTTCTCGGTGGCAAGCTGCTCCACGCACGGTATCAGGCCGAAAACACCTATCGAGCCTGTAAGCGTGGTAGGCTCGGCGAAGATTCTATCGGCGCCACACGAGATATAATAGCCGCCCGATGCTGCATAATCGCCCATCGACACGGCAAATGGCTTGTTTTTCTTCTTCACCTCCTCAAATGCCGCCCATATCTGCTCTGAGCCGAACGCGCTGCCTCCGGGCGAGTTCACGCGAAGCACCACAGCCTTGACATCGTCGTCATTGGCGGCATCAAGAATATCCTCCACGAGCGATTTGGAGTCTATGCCCTCGACGCTTGTGTTTCCGTCAATCTCACCAACGGCATAGAACACTGCCACGCTGTTGTTCGAGCTATCGGAGTCGGGCGCTAAAGCTGCCACGTCGGCCGGCGACGCAAGATTGAGCTCCTTGTCGGTTTCCACGCCGGTGAGCTTGCGCAACTTGTTCTCAAACTCGCTACGATAGCACAGAGCGTCGACAATGTGCTTTTTCACATAATTTGCAGGCTGCTCGAAGTCGGCAATGCTGTCGGCCACTGCATTCACTTGCTCGGGTGTGAGCTTGCGCGACTTGGCAATATCTGTCACAAGGCTGTTCCAGATGCTGCCGATGTAGTGCGATTGCTGCAAGCGGTTGGCCTCGCTCATCTCAGTGAGCATATAAGGCTCCACGGCGCTCTTGAACGTGCCTACGCGCACCACCTGCATCTCCACGCCCACCTTGTCGAGAAGAGTTTTGAAATAAGGCGTCACTGAGCCAAGTCCATGAATCTCCACAACGCCGATGTTGTTGAGGAAAAGGCTGTCGGCCGCCGATGCCACATAGTAGTCGGCAAGTGATATTCCATCGCCGTAGGCATAAACGAACTTCTTGCTGCTCTTGAAATCGACTATGGCATTTCTCAGCTCGGTGAGCGACGCATATTCGGCAGCCACCGAGTTGCACTCAATGTACACACCCTTCACCTTGTCGTTGCTCTTGGCCTCCTTTAATGCCTTTAGCAGCGTGGCGAGATTCTCTCCACTCTTGTCGCTGCCAAAAATAGCGTCAATATAATCGTTTGCACCCGAGCGCTCTGCAAGAGCGCCTTGAAGATTGATATGCAGAATCGAGTTGTCCTGAACTGGCTTACTTGTCGATGAAATCGACGACATGGCACCCACGAAAGCGAATGCCATCAATGCGGATAATACGGAAAATAGCGTCAGAGCAATCCAAACGCCAACAAACGAGCCTAAGACCGTTGTCCAAAACTTTTTCATCATAACTGAGAAATCCTTTAGTAATTTTATATATTCTATCAGTCTACAAATTTATAACTTTATTTTCAATAACACACACCTTGTGACGAACTATTTTCTCAAAAAACGGCTAATTGGCAACTAATTGGCAAGAATATAGGGCAAGGATGCGATTAAATGGGAAAAAGGCACCGTGCATTGCACGATGCCTTTTTTCTTCAGCCCGGCGCTCAGATTGCGCGCCAAAGCTATGGAAACGCCGGTCCGCAACTCGGTGCGGAACCCGACAGCCATGAGTCTTACTCAGCCTTTGGAGTTTCCTCCACAACCGGTGCCTCAGCCTTTGGAGCCTCCTCAGCAGGCTTTGCGGCGCTCTTGCGCGAGCGACGGGTGCGAGCGGGCTTCTTGGCAGTCTTGTCCTTGAGCATGTTCTCGTTATAGTCAACAAGCTCAATGAAGCAAGTCTTGGCATTGTCACCAAGACGATGACCTGTCTTGAGGATACGAGTGTAGCCACCCGGACGATCGGCGATCTTCTGAGCGATCTCAGTGAACAGCTCAGTCACGGCGTGCTTGTCCTGAAGATGGCTGAACACCAATCGACGGTTGGCAGTGCTATCGTTCTTGGCACGGTTAATGAGAGGCTCAGCATAAACGCGGAGTGCCTTAGCTTTTGCCAAAGTAGTGAAAATTCTCTTGTGCATGATAAGAGAGATAGTCATATTTGACAAGAGGGCGTCGCGGTGAGCTTTCTTTCTTCCTAAATGATTGAATTTCTTATTGTGTCTCATCGTTTATTACTCTTTATCTAATTTATACT
>JBJEKJ010000080.1:0-7086 GCA_051878575.1 Muribaculaceae bacterium
GCGTGGGATTCCGCAAGCAGATGCTCACTTTCATATATGTGAAGGACCTCGCAGTGGCAATAATGGACGCACTCTCGCATCAGGCGCGACGCAAGGCCTATTTCATCGCCGAGCCGTGCGCCTACACACAGAAGGAATTCCGCACAATAGTGGCCCGCAAGCTCGGCAAGCGGCTTGTGCTGCCGGTGTGCTGTCCGTTATGGATAGTATATGTGGTGTCGGTGATTGCCGAGTGGATTGGCAAGCTGCGACTGAAGCCGAGCACCCTCAACCGCGACAAGTTCAAGATAATGCGTCAGCGCAACTGGCAATGCGACGTCAGCGAGGCGCAGCACGACTTCGGCTTCAATCCTCGCTACGACCTTGAGAAAGGCATCGACGAGGCCGTGGACTGGTACAAGAGCGCCGGATGGCTTTAGAATCACCGTTTGCGGCCGGGATAGGCCTCAAGGGCCTTTTGAAGCACTACGAGGGCTTTGGCAAGCTCTGATTTCTCTATCACGTAGGCGAGGCGCACTTCGTCGCGGCCATACTCGGGCGACGTGTAGAATCCCGATGCGGGAGCCATGAAAATCGTCTGTCCCTCATATTCAAACTCTCTCAGGCACCACTCGCAGAAGCGGTCGGCATCGTCGACCGGCAGTCGCGCCACGGTGTAGAATGCTCCCATCGGTATCGGCGAGTAGCAGCCGGGGATTCGGTTGATGCCGTCGATAAGGAATTTGCGACGCTCCACATATTCATTATATGTGTCGAGCATATATTCGGGTGAGGCGTCAATCGATGCCTCGGCCACAATCTGTCCCAATAGTGGCGGACTTAGGCGCGCCTGGCAGAATTTCATCACATTCTTCTTCAGCTCGGCATGCTTGGTGATGATGGCTCCGATGCGTATGCCGCACTCGCTGTAGCGCTTCGACACCGAGTCGATAAGCACCACCTGCTCCTCGATGCCCTTGAGGTGGAATGCCGATATATATGGCGCGCCGGTGTAGCAAAACTCACGGTACACCTCGTCGCTGAACAGGAACAGGTCATATTTCCTCACGATATCCCTAAGCTGGTTCATCTCGCTCTGCGTGTAGAGGTAGCCGGTAGGATTGTTGGGATTGCAGATAAGTATTCCCTTCGTGCGCGGAGTGATAAGCTCCTCGAATCGCTCCACCGGAGGCAGCGCGAAGCCCTCGTCGATCGACGAGGTGACCGTCTTAATCACCGCGCCCGCCGAGATGGCGAATGCCATATAGTTGGCATAGGCCGGCTCCGGCACTATTATCTCGTCGCCCGGATCGAGGCAGGCCATGAATGCGAAAAGCACGGCTTCCGAGCCTCCTACGGTCACTATTATGTCGTCGGCAGTCACGTCGATGCTGAAACGGTGATAATAGGCGGCAAGTTTCTCGCGTAGCGACTTGATTCCGTCCGACGGGCTGTACTCGAGCACCTTGCGGTCGATGTGCCGCAACGCCTCAAGCGCCTCGGGAGGCGTGGGAAGGTCGGGTTGTCCGATATTTAGGTGATATACTTTGATTCCACGATTTTTCGCCGCATTGCTCAGCGGCACCAACTTTCGGATTGGCGATGCCGGCATTATGACTCCGCGATTTGAAATTTTCGGCATAAGCTACTACTTTTCTTTGATTAACAGGCGGCAAGCAACAACAAACAATAAGCCCGCAGCCTCTTTATCAACAATTATTTCTGCAAAGGTAAGCAAAAATGCGATATATTCCGATAAAATGATTAATTTTGTAAACTACAAGAAACGAATTACAATGATTAAACGCTTTATTTTCCTGTCGATAACGACATTCGCCACAGCAATGGCTCTTGCAGCCGCGCCTCACGGCTCCAAGCCTGAGCTTATTAGTTATGTGAATCCATTTGTGGGAACCGACGGCTACGGCAACGTCTATCCCGGTGCCCAGACTCCCTTCGGTGGCATACAGATAAGCCCCGATACCGACGAGCACTTCTACGATTGCGCGTCGGGCTACAAATGGAACCGCAATTCCATTCAAGGATTCTCGCTCACGCACCTTAGCGGCACCGGAATCCCCGATTTGGGCGACTTCCTGTTCATGCCCGGCGTGGGAGCGCCTCTGCTATCTCCGGGCACCGACGAGGAGCCCGACAGCGGCTACCGGAGCCGGTTCAGCCATGAGCGCGAGAAAGCCTCGCCCGGTTATTACCAAGTGATGCTCGACGACTACGGCGTGAATGCCGAGATGACTGCCGCAGTGCGCAGCGGAATGTTTCGGTTCACATTCCCTAAGACTGAGAAGGCGTTCATTCTCCTCGACATGAACCACACACTGTGGCACACTTGCGTGTGGTCGAACCTGCGCGTGGAGAACGACTCCACCATTACCGGCTACAAGCTCGTGAAAGGCTGGGGGCCTGAGCGACACATCTATTTCACCGCCACATTCTCCAAGCCTATTGCCGACTTCATGATCTACAAGAATGGCAAGCCGGTGATATACAACACGTCGCGCTTCCGCAGCAACCGCGAGGCGTGGGGCACCAACCTGATGTTCACCATGACTTTCGCCACCGCCGACAACGAGCCGGTGATAGTGAAAACCGCGATTTCGGCCACAAGCACCGATGCGGCAAAGCTAAATATGCGCGAGATAAGCGGCAAGACATTCGACATGGTGAGGGCCGAGGCTGCCGAGGCCTGGGAGGAGGAACTCTCGAAATATGCCATTGAGGGAACTCAGGAGCAGAAGGAGACTTTCTACACGTCGGCCTACCATGCTGCGCTGTGCCCATACGTCTACAACGACGCCGACGGCCGGTTCCTCGGGCTCGACAAGAACATTGAGCAGGGCTCGGGATTCACCAACCGCTCTGAGCTGTCGCTATGGGACACCTACCGGGCATTCCACCCGCTGCTTAACCTCGTGCACCACGACATTCAGGCCGATGTGGCCAACTCGATGCTCGCCCACTACGACAAGAGCGTGGAGCGGATGCTGCCCTTCTGGTCGTTTGCGAGCAATGAGACATGGTGCATGATTGGCTACCACGCAACCGCCATTCTCGCCGACATGATATGCAAGGACGTGCAGGGATTCGACCACGAGCGGGCTTTCGAGGCTATGGTGCGCACCGCCACCAATGCACACTACGACTGCATTCCCGAATACGCAAGCCTCGGCTATGTGCCATTCGACAAGGAAGACGAGTCGGTGTCGAAGACTTTGGAGTACGCCTACGACGACTTTGCCATAGCGCAGGCCGCAAAAAAGCTCGGCAAGGAGAAGGAATACCGCTACTTCCTCAACCGCTCGCTGAGCTATCAGAACATCTTCGACAAATCGACGAGCTACATGCGAGGAAAAGACTCGAAGGGAGAGTGGCGCACGCCATTCACTCCCGTGGCCTATCAGGGACCCGGCTCGGTGAACGGCTGGGGCGACATCACCGAGGGATTCACCGTGCAGTATCACTGGACCGTGCCGCAAGACGTGCAGGGGCTGATCAACCTTATGGGAAAGGACAAGTTCAGGTCGCGCCTCGACTCGCTGTTCCAACATGAGCTGCCAAAAGACATCCCCGGCGCTCACGACATTCAGGGCCGCATCGGCGCCTACTGGCACGGCAACGAGCCCTGCCACCATGTGGCATACCTCTACAACTACATCGGCGAGGGATGGAAGTGCCAGAAGTGGGTGCGCACGGTGGTCGACAACTTCTATGGCAACAAGCCCGGCTCGCTGTGCGGCAACGACGATTGCGGACAGATGTCGGCATGGTACATCTTCAATTGCATGGGATTCTATCCCGTGTGCCCATCGAGCGGCTACTACAACATCGGCTCACCGGCAATTCCTGCAATCGACGTGAGAATGAGCAATGGCAAGCACATAAAGGTGACTACCCGCAATTGGAGCAAGGATGCGCTGTATGTGGACAAGGTGATGGTGAACGGACGTCCCCACAACAAGTCGTATTTCACATGGGAGGATATTAAGGACGGCATCGACATAGTGTTCCACATGAGCAAGAAGCCCAACCGCAAATGGGCGTCAGGCGAGTCGTGCATAGCGCCGTCGGTATCGGCACCGGGAAACACCATGCCCTATAAGCACGGCACATCGCTGTGACAGCACTCCACCCTACCGGAAATGGCAAAGCCGCCTCAGGCTGACTGCTGCGGCGGCTTTTTGCAAAAAAATTTACGGCTGTTTCACAACAGCCGTAATTAGTAAACCTTAAAAATCTAATCCTATGAAAAAACTTGTTACAAAGATATGAATTTTTTTGTTATATACAAAACCTAAATGTTAAAAAATTCTGTAAATTAACTATATACGCGTTAAATGGTAATTTTTTCGATACAAATCGGCCTATAATCATCCTTATTTATATTATTTTTGTAATTACAATGCCCGCAGGGTCAAGCAGCGGCAATTGCCCGTGGCGAGATGCATTGAATAAAAGCGAAATACATACGAACCTCACAAGTTATGGCACAATTTCAACTGAACATATTGGGATGCGGCTCGGCCACATGCACATTAAGGCATCTGCCGTCGAGTCAGGTGCTCGACATCCGCGACCAGCTCTACATGATCGACTGCGGTGAGGGCGCGCAGCTGCAAATGCGCCGAATGGGCCTGAAATTCTCGCGACTCAACCACATCTTCATCAGCCACCTTCATGGCGACCATGTGTTTGGGCTGCCTGGGCTGATTTCCACAATGGCACTCTTGCAGAAGGGCGGCACCCTCACGGTGCACATCTTCAAGGACGGAGCCGAGCAATTTGGCCGTATCCTCGACTACTTTTGCCGCGATATGCCTTTTGAGGTTAAATTCAACATAATAGGCCGGACCGACGACGTAATCTACGAGAACGACGCCATAGAGGTGCGCACCTTTCCGCTATTCCACCGCGTGCCTGCCGTGGGATTCAGATTCACCGAGAAGCCGAAGCTGCGCCACATCAACCCCGAGATGACAGCCTTCCATGAGGTGCCGCGACACTTTGCCAACCGGCTTCGGAATGGTGAGGACTTCGTGAAGCCCGACGGGACAGTGATACCCAACGACAGGCTCACCACACCCGCCGACCCATGCGTGAGCTATGCCTACTGCTCCGACACCGTCCGCAACGACCGTGTGGCGAGTGCCGTGAGCGGCGTCGACTGGCTATATCACGAGGCGACCTACGACAGCTCTCTATCGGCAAAAGCCATAGCACGCGGGCACAGCACCGCTGCCGATGCCGCCGAAATTGCGCGACGCGCCGGAGCCAGGCACCTAATCATTGGGCACTTCTCCAAGCGCTACACCGACGACACCATACTGCTCGACGACGCACGAGGCATATTCCCGTCGACTATCCTCGCCAACGAGGGAATGAAGCTGCCCCTCAACGAGCCCTGACAGATACACAGAAAGCCCCTCCGCGAATATCGCGAAAGGGCTTTGTCGCAAATATGGAGCGGTAGACGGGACTCGAACCCGCGGCCCTCAGCTTGGGAAGCTGATGCTCTACCAACTGAGCTACTACCGCATCATCGGCTTTGTAGCTGCAAATTTAGTGCATTTTGGCTCAAAAACCAAAAGTATGCCTGAATTTTTACCGATAAATTCTCTTATTCTACTTATCGCTCACCCACATAGCCGGCCTTGCAATCGCGGCTATAGCCCGAATTCCTGTCGCAGGCGGTCGACGTAGTCGAGCTTCTCCCATGTGAAAAGCTCCACGGTTATCGTCTTGTCGCCCTCATATTTCGACTTGAACTGCTTCACAATGGTGCGCGGGGCGCGGCCCACGTGTCCGTATGCTGCCGTCTCCTCATAGATCGGGTTGCGCAGCTTCAGCCGTCGCTCAATGGCATTCGGGCGCATATCGAAAATATCGTTCAGCTTTGCGGCTATCTCGGCATCGCTCATATCCACATGCGAGGTACCGTAGGTGTTGACGCACAGGCTCACCGGGCGAGCCACGCCAATTGCATAGGCCACCTGCACGAGAGCCTCGTCGGCAATACCGGCAGCAACCACATTTTTAGCTATGTGGCGAGCAGCGTAGGCAGCCGAGCGGTCGACTTTCGACGGGTCCTTGCCCGAGAACGCGCCGCCTCCGTGCGCGCCCTTGCCGCCATAGGTATCGACTATGATTTTACGGCCTGTGAGTCCGGTGTCGCCGTGCGGGCCTCCAATCACGAATTTTCCCGTGGGGTTCACATGGAGAATGAGCTTGTCGTCGACCATGCCGCGCAACTCGGCAGGCAACTTGGCCAGCACGCGCGGAATGAGAATGTCGCGCACGTCGGCATAGATGCGGTCGAGCATCTCGCGGTCGGCGGCATCCTGAGCGGCACGGCTGTCGTCGGCAGGCTGCACAAACTCATCGTGCTGAGTGCTAATCACTATCGTGTGGATGCGCACGGGCTTGTTCTGCTCGTTGTATTCCACCGTCACCTGGCTCTTTGAGTCGGGACGCAGGTAGGTCATCACCTTGCCCTCGCGGCGTATGGCCGAGAGCTCGCGCAGCAATGCGTGCGAGAGGTCGAGCGAGAGCGGCATGTAGTTGGCGGTCTCATTGCAGGCATATCCGAACATCATTCCCTGGTCGCCGGCACCCTGCTCCTCGGCAGAGGCACGCTCCACGCCGCGGTTGATGTCCTGCGACTGCTCATGCAGTGCCGACAGCACTCCGCACGACTCGGCGTCGAACTTATACTCGCTCTTGGTGTAGCCGATGCGGCTTATCACACCGCGCGCCACCGCCATCAGGTCGATGTAGGCGTCGGACTTCACCTCACCGGCCACCACCACCTGTCCGGTGGTCACCAACGTCTCACAAGCCACCTTCGATGCCGGATCGTAGGCGAGGAAACGGTCGAGAATCGCATCACTGATTTGATCGGCAACCTTGTCGGGATGCCCTTCCGAAACTGATTCGGACGTGAATAAATAGTTCATTTTTCCAATTTGTCTTAAAAGTGGAAAAGCTATAAGCAACTGTCCTTCAAAAATGTTGATTTCATTCTTCCCCCGAAAGGAATAAGGAACGCAGTTTTAGCATTTTTTTATGTGGTTGCAAGCAGCCAAATTTTTCCAC
>JBJEKJ010000081.1:0-7033 GCA_051878575.1 Muribaculaceae bacterium
TTCTGCCATTCAAGAAGTTGGACTCGACTTTTTATGGTTTAGCGGACAGTAATATTTTTTTATATACACCGCATCGTCGTAGCACGCACACCGCGTCACCGCGTCACACACACCAATAGCGGCGTCCTCGACAGGCATTTCAGAAAACATCACACAATATATCAGCCGACATACGGCTATAAGAAATTCGGGGTACAGCCGATTTTTCCGGTTGGCAATGCGGTGATTTCCAAGATACAGGAAGGGACCGCCATCGATATAATCGCGACAGTCCCTTCCGATTCTGTTCTATATGCCATGTGCGGCACCTACCGGCACCACGCTCTTTTGACTCGACTTAGAGGTTGAGAAGCTCCACCATCTTGTCGAGCGCGGCCGACAATCCGTCGATATTCTTTCCTCCGGCCTGAGCGAAGTTCGGCTGACCGCCTCCGCCACCTTGTATCAGCTTGGCAGCCTCTCGCACTACCTTCGACGCGTTGACACCCTCCTTCACGAGGTTGTCCGAGACAAGCAGCGTGAGCATGGGCTTCCCGGCCTCGTGGGTAGCTGCCACAAACACGGTGTCCTCGGGGCACTCGGCCTTAATGGCAAATGCCACGCCTCTCACGACCTCGGCAATGCGCGGACCACTGCAAGTCACTATATTGACGCCATTTCGCTTAATCGACTTCTCCAAGAGCTCTTTCTTCAGATTCTTGACGCGCTCCTGCAAGAATTCCTCGGCCTGCTTGCGCAAATCGGCATTCTCGGCAATCGACTTCTGCAATGCGGCAATCACATTAGGAGTATTGTTGAGAAGCGCGCTAATCTGCTTCAGGGTATCCTCAAAATCATAAATTGTCTTCTCCACTCGGCTGCCGGTGATTGCCTCGATGCGGCGTATTCCGGCTGCTATGCTGCTCTCGGAGATAATCTTTATCATGCCTATGTTGCCGGTGTTCTGCACGTGCGTACCACCGCAAAGCTCAACCGACGAGCCATATTTGATCACGCGCACCTCGTCGCCATACTTCTCGCCGAACAGTGCCATCGCGCCAAGAGCCTTTGCCTCGGCGATAGGCATATTGCGATACTCACAGCGGTCGATTGCAGCGCGCACGTTGCGGTTGGCAATCTCCTCCACCTTGCGAATCTCCTCGGGAGTCATCTTCTGGAAGTGGGAGAAGTCGAAACGCAGCACATCGGCATTCACAAACGAGCCCTTCTGCTCAACGTGCGTGCCGAGCACCTCGCGCAGTGCCTCGTGCAGCAAGTGAGTGGCTGTGTGGTTGCAGCAAGTGGCTATGCGGGCATCGTGGTCGATCGACGCATGCACCTGCTCGGTGACATCCTTTGGCATACGCTTCACGATGTGAACCGGCAGATTGTTCTCGCGCTTGGTGTCGACAACCTCCACTGTGTCGTCGCCGCACACAAGCACGCCCCTGTCGCCTACCTGACCGCCCATCTCGGCATAGAACGGGGTGCGGGCAAGCACCACCTGATAGAACTCATGGTTCTTCTGCTTTACCTTGCGATAGCGCAGAATCTCGGTGTCGACTTCCTCGAGGTCGTAGCCCACAAACTCTGTCTCACCCTCCTTGAGCACCACCCAGTCGGTAGTCTCCACAGCTGCGGCATTGCGTGCACGCTCCTTCTGTTTCTGCATCTCGGCATTGAAGCCGTCGATGTCGGCAGTCATATCGTTTTCCTTAAGAATAAGCTCGGTGAGGTCGAGAGGGAAGCCATAGGTGTCATAGAGCACGAAAGCGTCCTTACCGTCGATAACGGTCTTGCCGGCAGCCTTGGTGTCGGCCATCACCTTCTCAATCAGCTTCATTCCGGTTTCCAAAGTGCGCAGGAACGACTCTTCCTCCTCCTTGATAACCTTCTTTATAAGCTCGCTCTGTGCCACAAGCTCGGGATAAGCCTCGCCCATCGAGTCGATAAGAGTGTCGATAAGGCGATACATGAACGCGCTCTTGAGGTTCAGGAAAGTGTAGCCATATCGCACGGCACGACGCAGGATGCGGCGAATCACATAGCCGGCCTTGGCATTCGAGGGCAGCTGCGAGTCGGCAATCGAGAATGCGATAGTGCGCACATGGTCGGAAATCACGCGCATTGCCACGTCACACTGCTTGTCGTCGCCATATTTCATTCCGGCAATCTCGCCCACCTTCTTGATAAGCGGTTGGAATACGTCGGTGTCGTAGTTGGATTGTTTTCCCTGCAATGCCATGCACAAGCGCTCAAAGCCCATGCCGGTGTCTATCACCTTTGCAGGAAGCGGCTCCAACGAGCCATCGGCCTTGCGGTTATACTGCATGAACACGAGGTTCCATATCTCAATCACCTGCGGGTGGCTTGCGTTGACGAGCTCGCGGCCGGGTTTTGCGGCACGCTCGGCCTCGTCGCGGAGGTCGATGTGAATCTCCGAGCAGGGACCACACGGGCCCGTGTCGCCCATCTCCCAAAAGTTGTCGTGGCGGTTGCCATTGATGATGTGATCCTCAGGCAGGTGCTTTGCCCAATAGCTTGCAGCCTCATTATCGCGCTCCAGTCCCTCGGGAGCATATCCCTCAAACACCGTGGCATACAAGTGCTCGGGATTCAGTTTCAGCACGTCGACGAGATATTCCCACGCCCAGTCGATGGCCTCCTGCTTGAAATAGTCGCCAAACGACCAGTTGCCGAGCATCTCAAACATTGTGTGGTGATAGGTGTCAAGTCCCACTTCCTCGAGGTCGTTATGCTTACCGCTCACGCGCAAGCACTTCTGTGAATCCGCCGCTCGCTTGAACTTCGGCGCGACGTTGCCAAGAATAATGTCCTTGAACTGATTCATACCTGCGTTGGTGAACATAAGTGTAGGGTCATCCTTGATGACCATAGGAGCCGAAGGCACAATCTGGTGCCCTTTGCTACGGAAGAAATCCTTAAATGATTCTCTTACTTCTTTTGCTGTAAGCATAAATTTATGATTTATTTTAATTCTGTTTCTATTAGCATTCAATTTTGAATGTTTTTGCCTTTTTTTATTCCCGGCAAAAACTTTATCACAAAATAATTTACAAAAGTACGCCGAAAATATTATTTTTGCAAACGTAATGGGTCATATAAAAACCCCAAACTCAAAAATAATGCCAAAAAGAGACGAACTCGACAAAAAATACTACCGCATAAGTGAGGTTGCCGATATTCTCGGGCTGCCACAGTCGACTTTGCGGTTCTGGGAGAATGAGTTTACCATAATCAAGCCCAAGCGCAACGAGAAAAACCGCCGACTATACACCACAGCCGACATTGAGGTGATACGCCTCGTCTACTATCTTGTGAAGGAGAAAGGCATGAAGCTCGACGCCGCACAGGCCGAGATTCGCCGCAACCGCAGCAACGTGTCGAAGCGCGTGGAGGTCATCGACCGCCTCCGAGGCATTCGCGAGCAGTTGGTGAAGATGAAAAGCGAGATCGAGAAAATAAGATATTGAGTCAGGGCTGCCGGTCGGGCGGAGTCAGAACACATATCCGATACCCGCGAAGAATCCTGCCGAGGAGAAATCCTTCACAAATGAGTATTTGCCCTCCACCATGAATTTTAGCGACGGAGTGGCATAAATCTCAAGGCCGCCGCCCACGTTGGCTCCAAAGCGGTTGATATTCTCATGCTCTATTTTCCAGTCGTCGTTGACCCACGGCAGGCGCCAGCTCTGATAGGTTACTCCCCCAAGAGCATAGCAATAGAGGTCGTCGGTGAGCTGAAGTATGAAGTGCGCGTTGCCATTGATGTGCATGGCACTCACGTCATTTTTCTTGAATATTGCCTGAATATTTGGCGTAAGCCGAAGCCATGAGTTGCAGCTATATTGGAAAAAGACTCCGGCAAGTCCCGACTCCGACTCAGTGTTGAATCCGCCAAGTAGTCCCACACTCTTTTCGCCACGCTGAGCATGAGCCGACAGCGAAAGCAAGCACAATAATGCTGTAAATAATGCTACATATATTTTTCGCATAATAACGGTTGTTTTTCTAACGATAATGCAAAGATAATACTTATCATCAAAAAACAAAATCACAATCGCCCGATTATTTATTATTTTATGTCGGTAACGCAAATATCGACTATTTTTTGCCTATTTTGCTCTACCGGCGCTCACCCGCACACATTGTCACACCTCTATGTAGGCGCAATATCGCGAGCCCTGATAGACGGGCACGAGTGGCATGAAGCCCGATTGCAGCCTGCCGTCAACCACCACGGCAGGGGCTGCCGATGAGTGCTGCCGCATAAGCTCCTCCACGCTGTGCTGCTTGCTCTGAACCACACGGAAACGCCCCACCGCCCCATCGGCAAGAAAACGCTCGCCGAAAATAGCCGTCAAGGCACCCATCGTCATCCTAAGGTTCAACTCCACACACGGGTTTATCCTCACGACGCCGCAATCGTCGCCATATAGCATCATGTCGACCCCGAGGTAGCCATCGTAGTGAGGAGCGATCTCGATATCGACAAATTGCATCAGCACCTGCCGCACACGCTCAAGCAGGTCGGCATCGCCAAGTTTGGTGGCAATAATTCTTCTTAGGTGCTCGCAGCTTGCCACAATGCCGCTATCGAATGAACAATGCGTATCGTTGTCGAACACCGAATAGCCGACAAACTCCACATTGCCTCCGTGGCACAAAAACTCCATGGCGAAATCCTGAATCACGTCGAGTGCCTCCTCGCAGAGAAGGGAGCCCTGACGGTTGATGATACCCTGAGTCCATATCTCGAAATTGCGCGACTCAGGCTCGAGCACCCTGTACACTCCATGGCCGCTGCTCGACCATGGAGCTTTGACGAAACACTTGCTGTGACGTCGCTCGTAGGCCCGAACGGCTTCAACGGAGAACACCTCTACGGGACATTCCGGAAATGGATAGCCGCCAATACGAGCGCGCACGAAATCATGAATCTTCACCGATATTGACCGGTGCGACAGCTGTCGCAGCGTCATGATATGCTCCACCGTGGGCAGCTGCCCTGCCGGGACACAGGCTCCAATGAGCCTACGACGCAAGTCGAGGTTCCAGCCCCACGGCCTATACTCAAACCGATGATTCTGCAAATGATTCAGCGGCATGCACACTGCGTCGATGCCAAACCGCCGGCTCATCTCGCCAAGCCACAACGAGTCGGTGTCGCAATCCTGCGACAGGATCACCGCCCCTGCGCCACAGAACCATGCCGGTAGCATCTGCAAGTCGCGCCGTAGCTGCCGTGCCGCCGGTGGAGCGGTGTAGCCCTCCTCGCCGAAAGCCAATGCGAGGTCATTCTCGGGATTGAATATATAGAGATTCTTTTTCATCGCCACAAAATTAATCAAATCCTGCAAATTCCCGAAATCTCCACGCCGCCTACCGCACTTCCCGGCAAAAATCGCCGACATTTTCGCCATTACGCCATAATTACCCCCACAAGTTATCCCCATTTTTCGCTTTTTTCGCTTTTTAGGAATTATTTTTGAAAAAAATCGGCAAAAAGACTTGCATTTGAAAAATTATTTGTATCTTTGCACTCGCAAAACGGCTCCTTAGCTCAACTGAATAGAGCATCTGACTACGGATCAGAAGGTTACAGGTTTGAATCCTGTAGGAGTCACATGAATCAAGGAAAGCAGTAATCAGAGTGGTTGCTGCTTTTTTAGTATAAATCACACTTTTACGCATTTTACGGAATGACCGACATCTGCTGTATTGGGCATATTACCCTCGATAGAATCATTACGCCTTCACACACAGCCTCGCTGAATGGCGGGACTTCCTATTACTTTTCCCATGGCATAAACTGCCTGCCTCACGACGTGAGCTACAAGCTGATAACATCGCTTGCCGTCGAAGACATGGCGGCTGTCGACGAGATGCGCCGCAAAGGCATCGACGTGGAGGTGATTCCAAGCCGCAAGACGGTGTTCTTCGAGAACAAGTATGAGGAGAATATGAACAACCGCACACAGCGCGTGCTTGCAAAGGCCGATGCGTTCAGCGTGGAGAAACTGAAGGATGTGAGCGCCCGATTCATACACCTCGGCAGCCTGCTTGCCGACGATTTCCCGCTCGACGTAATAGAATATCTATCGGATAAGGGTACTCTCGCAGTCGACGCTCAGGGATTTCTGCGATACGTCGACGGCGAGAAGGTTTATCCCTGCGATTGGACCAACAAGATGGAGGCATTGCGACACATCGACATCCTTAAGGTGAACGAATTTGAGATTGAGTCGCTCACCGGATACGCCGACTTGCGGCAGGCAGCGCGCCAACTCGCCGACTGGGGCGTGCGCGAGGTGCTGATAACACTCGGCAGCTACGGATCGGTGATCTATGTGCAGGGAGAGTATTTCGAGATTCCGGCGTTCAGGCCTGCGGCTTTGGTCGACGCCACCGGCTGCGGCGACACCTATGCCACCGGATACCTGTACATGCGCAGCAAGGGCGCGTCATACCGCGAGGCCGGAATTTTTGCCGCGGCAATGTCGACAATAAAGTTGGAACAGACCGGTCCATTCGACAAGACCATCGACGACATCTACAATATAATCAACTCATAAACACCGTTTTATATCATCTTGGCTGAGAAACGACATAGAATCATCGCACTGCTGCTTGCATTGCTATTCGTTGGCTACTATGCGGGCAACACCATGTTTGAGCATGTGCACTATGTCGACAATGTGATGGTGGTTCACTCCCACCCTTTCGGCGAAAGCGGACATTCCCACACTTCGGCCGGAATGCAGGCAATATCGCTGCTGAACAGCGCCATAATCCTCGGCTCACCAGAGACTGTGACCACATCACCGGCCATGCT
This sequence comes from Muribaculaceae bacterium, assembly GCA_051878575.1. GTDB lineage: Bacteria > Bacteroidota > Bacteroidia > Bacteroidales > Muribaculaceae > CALZFJ01. The sequence continues at coordinate 6,836 of JBJEKJ010000081.1, forward strand.
GCTGATAGCCATCGTGGGCTTTGTGGCAGCAGCAGCCGCCATTTCACGCCATCTCCTGTCACTCTCGCTGCGCGCGCCGCCGGCTGTTGATTGCAACATATAGAGAATTTACTTTTATAGTTACAATCAACAATCCTACAATTAAGAGGCTGTGTCGTAATTGAGGTTTACGGCGCAGCTTCTCTTTTTTATCGACTT
>JBJEKJ010000082.1:0-7005 GCA_051878575.1 Muribaculaceae bacterium
CTCTTTTCCACTCACAAAGACAGTCTCGGCCTTAACTTTCTTAGAGGAAATTTAGACATTTTCGCGCAATCTGCAATTATTTAGCTCTTTTTTATACGAAAAGCAGACATATTCGGTAAGTGGCAAAAGCCACTACCCAGGCAAGCGCCGTATTGTAGCATATAGAGAATATTCCATATTTCCAACTGCCCGACTCCCTCACTATGGCTGCTATAGTGGCTATACACGGGAAGTAAAGGAGAACAAACACCATGAAGCTCAGTGCCGACGGCAGTGTGAAATCGGGCTTCCCACTGATGCTGTCGGGCTGTGCAAGGCGGTCTTGCAGCATCATCGAGCCGTCTCCGTCCGACTCATCGACGGTGTAGAGCACACCGAGAGTCGACACCACAATCTCCTTCGCCGTCGTACCGCTTATAAGGGCAATTGATGCCTTCCAATTAAGTCCGAGAGGCTCTATAAACGGAGTCATGAACTTTCCTATCGACGCAAGATAGCTGTTCTCTTGCTGATGCTCGAGCTCCACGGCAGTCATCTCGTCGTTGCTCTTATCCAAGTCGCGCGGGAAGTAGTTCAGTGCCCACACGGCAATGCTGCCCACAAGAATTATGGTTCCCATCTTGTGGATATACTGCTCGGTCTTCTCCCACATGTGGTGCATTGCCGATTTCATCGAGGGGAAGCGATAAGGAGGAAGCTCCATCACAAACGGCGTCTCATCGTGCTTGAAAAGCGTGTGCCTGAGCAGCCTGGCGGTGACTATCGCCATCACGATGCCGGTCATATACAGCCCCATGAACACTATCGCGGCATTATCGGGGAAAAAGGCGCTCACAAACAGCACGAAAATCGGCAGCCGGGCACTGCACGACATGAAGGGATTCACGAGCATGGTGATTATGCGGCTGCTCTTGCTCTCGATTATACGCGTCGACATGATAGCTGGAACATTGCAGCCAAATCCCATCACAAGTGGTATGAACGACTTGCCATGCAGCCCCATCTTGTGCATTATCTTGTCCATGATGAATGCGGCACGCGCCATGTAGCCCGAGTCTTCCATGAACGATATGAAGAAGTAAAGTATCAATATATTCGGCAGGAACACTATCACGCCGCCCACACCGCCTATCACTCCATCCACGATAAGGTCCTTGAGCGGTCCGGCGTCCATAGCGCCGTCGACCAATCCTGCAATCCGGTCCACGGCAGCGCCAATCCAGTCCATTGGATATGCGCCAACCTCAAAAGTAGTCCAGAACATCAGGAACATTATCATTATGAATATCGGGAATCCGAGCCAGCGGTTGGTGACTATCGCGTCGATAATGTCGGTGCGCTTGCCCTCAGTTTTTTTGTTACCCTCTATATAAGTCTCGCGCAGCGCTCCTGCTATAAAGCCATATTTCTCGCTCGCTATGTCGGTGGCGATATCCTCTTGGAGCACATCCTCAATATGTGCGACCCACTTGTTGCGCACCATTGCAATCTTGGCATAGTTTGGCAGAGGCTTCAGCATCTCCTCCACCTCATTGTCGCCCTCAAGCATCTTAATTGCAAGATAACGCGGCGAGAATTGCAGAATCGGGCTGCCCGATGCTTTTATCTCATCCTTTATGTGACCAATTGCCTCCTCTGTCTCCTGACCCAAACGGACATGCACATGGCGCACACTGTCGTGAGTTCCCTCGTACACGCTTATTATCGCGTCGAGCAGGTCGGTGAGCCCCTCGCCGGTCTTCGACACCGTTGGAACGATTGGCACGCCTATCATCTTGCCCATAGCCTCGTAGTCGAACGTGGCTCCCGAGGCTTTCAGCTCATCGTACATATTGAGGGCAATAACCATGCTCCTATCCATGTCGATAAGCTCGGTGGTGAGATACAGGTTGCGTGTGAGATTGGAACCGTCGAGCACGTTCACTATCACGTCGGGAATCTCCTCCTTGAGGTATCGGCGCACATATAGCTCCTCGGGCGAGTAGGCCGACAGCGAGTAGGTGCCGGGCAAGTCCACTACCTTGAAATTGAAATCCTTGTAGGTAAAGAAACCCTCCTTTGCATCGACTGTGACGCCGCTATAGTTTCCCACACGCTCCTTTCCGCCACTCGCTATGTTGAATAGCGAGGTCTTTCCGCAATTGGGATTGCCTATCAGCGCTATATTGATTGTGCTATGGCGATGCCGTGCCACTGTCACCCTATCGGTATCGGAAATAGTGGCGAGGCGCGCGGTAGGCATGTCCTCGCTACGCTCCGCATCGGTCACCACCTCTATTAGGTCGGCCTCGCTGCGCCGCAGCGACACCTCATAGTTGAGTATCTTGTATTTTATCGGGTCGTGCAATGGAGCGTTGAGCACGACTTCCACCTCATGGCCGCGCACGAATCCCATCTCCACCACGCGCTTGCGAAACGCGCCGTAGCCAAGAATCTTGACAATTGTGGCTTTCTCGCCGGTTTTCAGATTTGATAATCTCGTCATTTTTTCTCAAAAAAAATACGTTCTAACTAACCGCCAAACTCACTAATCTATTTTGCAGCTCTTATCGTGTGCAAAATTAGTGCAATAATACTTATTTGCCAAGATATTCTCCATTTTATTTGTAATTATTCTAAATTGAGCCATTTGGGCGGGGCATATCGGTGGTCGTGAGGTCGCCAACATTGTGCCGAAGGTTTAATATTTTTGTTTATTTGCGCAAATTGCATTACCTTTGTGGAAATAAACGGCATCATGTGCTGAATTATGCCCGAGATGCCTTTTATGGAACAAAAACGTGAACTATGGGTATATTCAGTTTCTTCTCAAAGGAAAAAAAGGCAACGCTCGATAAGGGTCTGTCGAAAACAAAAGAGGGTGTGTGGGGCAAAATCACTCGTGCCATTGCGGGAAAATCAAAAATCGACGATGACGTCCTCGACAATCTTGAGGAGGTGTTCATCACCTCCGACATAGGTGTAGACACAACCCTGAAGATTCTCGACCGCATCCAAAGCCGTGTGGCACGCGACAAATACGTAGGCTCCTCCGAGCTTAACGATTTGCTGTGTGAGGAGATAACCGAGTTACTTGCCGAGAACAACACCGATGTAGGTACCGACTTTGTGGTTCCTGTCGACAAGCGCCCATACGTGATTATGGTGGTGGGTGTCAACGGCGTGGGAAAGACTACCACAATAGGCAAGCTGGCTTACCAGTTCAAGAAAGCCGGCAACAAAGTGGTGCTCGGCGCTGCCGACACGTTCCGCGCAGCGGCCGTGGAGCAGCTCGACATCTGGGGCGAGCGCGTTGGCGTTCCTGTTGTGAAGCAGCAGATGGGCTCCGACCCCGCCTCGGTGGCTTTCGACACGGTGTCGTCGGCAAAGGCTCAGGGCGCCGACGTGGTGATTATCGACACCGCAGGCCGACTGCACAACAAGAAAGGACTCATGGATGAGCTGACCAAGATAAAAAACGTGATGCGCAAGGTGCTGCCCGACGCTCCGCATGAGGTACTCCTCGTGCTCGACGGCTCTACCGGGCAGAACGCATTCGAGCAGGCCAAGCAGTTTGTGGCTGCCACCGAGGTGAATGAGCTGGCAATCACCAAGCTCGACGGCACGGCAAAGGGTGGCGTGGTGATTGGAATCAGCGACCAGTTCAAGATTCCAGTGAAGTATATCGGACTTGGCGAGGGAATGGAGGACTTGCAGATTTTCCGCAAAGACGAGTTCGTGAAATCGCTTTTCGGCAAATGACGCTCTGCCCCATTTTAGGTCTATATGGTTGTTGTTGCAATATAATCGGATATATTGAGACTCTCTCCGCTTTGGATTAAGAAAACACTATGAGAAAAAACAGAATTGATGTCATAACACTTGGTTGCTCTAAGAACCTTGTCGACTCCGAGCGCCTTTTGAAGCGCTTTGAGGATTGTGGCTACGAGGTAGCCCACGACTCATCCAACGTGTGTGGCGAGGTGGTGGTAATCAACACCTGTGGATTTATCGGCGATGCCAAAGAGGAGTCGATAAACACTATTCTCGAATACGTGGAAGCAAAGAAAGAGCGACGCATCAAGCATCTTTTCGTGATGGGATGCCTCTCCGAGCGATATTTCAATGATTTGAAGATGGAATTGCCCGAGGTGGACAAATTCTACGGCAAATTCAACTGGAACGAGCTTATCGCCGACTTGAAACTGATAAATCCTCCCACAAAGGGATATGAGCGACACCTGACAACGCCCGGGCACTATGCCTACCTGAAGATTTCGGAAGGCTGCAACCGTTTTTGCGCCTTCTGCGCCATTCCGCTTATCACCGGAAGGCACACATCGGTGCCTATTGAGCTGCTTGAGGAGGAGGTAAGGTCACTTGTCGCTAAAGGAGTCAAGGAATTCAATGTCATAGCTCAGGACCTGTCGTCGTATGGCACCGACTTATACGGAAAGATGATGCTGCCCGAGCTTATCGACCGCATAGCATCAATCGAGGGAGTGAAGTGGATTAGGCTGCACTACGCATATCCCACACAATTCCCCTACGAGATTCTGCCGGTGATGGCTCGCCACGCCAACGTGTGCAAATACCTCGACATAGCGCTCCAGCACATAAGCGACAAGGTGCTCGGCAATATGCGCCGACACATCAGCAAGGAGGAGACCATAGCTCTCATCGGGCGAATACGCCGCGAGGTTCCCGGCATCCACATCCGCACTACGCTAATGGTGGGATTCCCGGGTGAGGGCATTGAGGAGTTTGAGGAGCTGAAGGCATTCGTGAGGTCGGCAAGATTCGAGCGCATGGGAGCCTTCGCATATTGCGAGGAAGACGACACCTTCGCTGCAAAGAACTACACCGACGACATAACGCAAGAAGTGAAGGATGCAAGGCTCAATGAGATTATGGAAATTCAGGAGGGCATCGCCCTTGAGCTCAACGAGGCCAAGATAGGCTCCACGCTGAGGGTGATTATCGACCGAGAGGAGGCCGACTACTATGTGGGCCGCACGGAGTTCGACTCTCCCGAGGTCGACCCCGAGGTGCTCGTGAGCAAGACGTCAAGACTTAACATCGGAGATTTCTATGATGTGACTATAGAGTCGGCCATGCCTTTTGAGCTTATGGGCTCGCTTGCCAATCCCACAGGCGCAGAAGCCGCGTCAATGTCAGACAATGAATAAACACAATCGAAGAGTGCAATGAGCGAGGATAGCAAAAACAATATCATCATCGAGGCTGTGGCTAAGGCAATCGCCACAGGAGCACATTTCTATGCCTACCGCATGCCGGGCGAGAGCGAGCTGCACTTCGGAGCGCAGATCATCGACCAGCACACGCCGGTAGGTTTCTTTATCCGCCCTTTCGGCGAGAGTGCCAACTGCTCCACAACTTACATTTCGGCTCAATTCGACGCCGCGAAGTTTCTGCGCCTGCCTGCCGCGGCACTCACACGCCGCTCAACGCATGAGGTGGACAATGCGGGCACGCTCAAAGAGCAATATATGGAGCAAGCCGACAGCCTGATTGGCAGGATGCGCCACGGCGAGCTCTTGAAGGTGGTGCTATCACGCACTATCGTGGGCGAGAGCCGAGGCACCGACTGGTGCAGCGTGTTCAGCGAGCTCGTCGACAACAACCCCGACGCTTTCGTGTTCATTTTCAACACCGAGACAACGGGAACTTGGCTTGGCGCATCGCCCGAGCGATACCTATCGTACAGTGGAAAGCAGATTCGCACAATGGCTCTTGCCGGAACTCGCATTGCCGGATCCGACGGTGAATGGGGCGAGAAGGAGAAAGTGGAACAGGGCATCGTTGCAGACTATATTGCCAATATGTTCGACAAGGTGGGCGTGAAATACACTAAGTCCGACACTTATACCCGAAAGGCGGGCAATGTGGAGCATCTTTGCACCGAGTTCACGGGCGACATCACAAGCCCGTCGCAAGTGGACAAGATGCAGAATATGCTGCACCCCACTCCGGCTCTTGCCGGAATGCCCACTAAAGATGCATTAAAACTCATAAAATCCACAGAAAAGCATCATCGCCGCTACTATGGAGGATACGTGGGCCCCATAAATGCCTGGGGCAACTTTAATTTCTTCGTAAATCTGCGCTCTTTGGAATTCGACAAGGAGAGATTCTGCCTATATGTGGGCGGTGGGCTCACAGCCGACTCGGTGGCTGAGGAGGAATGGCAGGAGACAGAGCAGAAATCGCGCCTGCTGCTCAACATAATAGAGAAATACGATAAAAAAGAGGACTAATCCTGCCATAGGACAACGCATCCCGACGCCAACGACGCCTGAACGTCGATGAGACGCTGATTGGAACTGCCCCGGAAGCGCAGCGAAGTGTCACGCATGCCGATATCAAACCTACCGTCGACGAGCACGTCGATATTGCGCAGAATCTCGTGGAAACGCCTATCGGACACTATATCCTCCCACACATAGCCCGTGTAGCACCACACCGTCTTTCGCAGCTCCTCGCGTATGCGGCGTGCAAGCAGTGCGACACCCTCGGGCTGAAACAGCGGATCGCCTCCCGAGAATGTCACATTGAAGTCGTTATAGTCAATCACCCTCAGCAAATCGTCGATTTCGGTAGGAGTCCCCGCCGCGATGTCCCACGACTGCGGGTTCTGGCACCCTTCGCAATGATGCCCACAGCCGGCAAAATAGATTGCCGTGCGCAATCCGGGACCGTCGACCGACGTTCCCTCAACCACATCGATAACCGACACCTTCATCACTGCCGAATATTTCACTTATGCACCACACGGTCGCGGAGTTCGGCGAGTTTGGCCGAGTTCCAGCGGTCGGTTGTTCCCACAAGATAGCCGGTTATGCGCTGTAGCTTGTCGATATTGCGGCTGCCGCACTTCGGACACTCCTCAAGGTGCTCCGATGCATCCTCATAGCCGCAATCCATGCAGCGGTTGCGGTTATGGTTAACCGAGCCATATCCGATGTTGTATTTGTCCATCAGATCCACGATGTCCATAATAGCCTC
>JBJEKJ010000083.1:0-6995 GCA_051878575.1 Muribaculaceae bacterium
TTTATGGCATTTTTTTGAGCGCAAAAGCGTGCTCTATACATTAGGGCTCGTGCTCACACTTGCCATCTCCATTCTTGAGGCCTCACGCGGCAGGGCGCTCAACTTCTATATCTATAGCGAGGCCACACTCGACTTTCTCGGCGGCCTAAGCCCATTTGTCGGGTGGAGTGAGCGCCATACGCTCGATGTGTTTCTGTATCTGCCGCCATTCAACACATTATTCACGCCTTTTGCCCTGCTTCCGCAGTGGCTTGGCGCCATAGTGTGGAATCTCTTGAATTTCAACCTACTTTTCCTTGCCATTTCGGCAGTGTGCCGATTGCGAGGCAAGAGCATGCGATTCATGATGCTCTATGTGATTTTGGTGATGGCACAGGCGCTGTTCTCATTCCAGTACAACATTACGATAGCATATATATTCCTTTTCTCATTCATCTTGCTTGAGCGAGGTCAATACTGGTGGGCACTACTGCTAATTGTGATTTCAGGTGCCACCAAGGTCTATGGGTTCTTCGAACTCGCACTTTTCGTGTGCTATCCGCAATTTTGGCGCAACGTAGGCCGAGGCATGCTACTCCTCGTCGCCGTGCTGCTCCTGCCGGCACTCACTGTAGGATTTGTGGGGGGATTAGCACAACTATACGAGGGTTGGTACACAGCCATCAACGTGCACTCCTACCGCCCGTTTGAGACGATGACGCGGCTCATACTTGTGTACACCCATATCGACACCTACGACATCGGCAACTTGATATTTGCCATCGTGGCATTAGCCCTCACAATGGCTATAATCTTCATGCGCAAGCGTTTCAGAACCACCGAACAACGTGCGCAACTACTCGGCATCATCATGGTGACAATAATACTGTGGGGCACCAACAGTGAGCGAAACACCTACATCATAGCCATCCTCGGCCATGCGCTATGGTATATCAACACCGAGCGCCACAATATGCTCGACAAGATACTCATTGCATCCAATTTCATACTCATAACGCTCATTCCCATCGACATCCTCTGTCCGCGGGCCGTGCTGAATCTGCTAATGGACGGACTCGTGCTCAATGTGCTGTCGATGCTTGTCACATGGATTAGGATGCTCTACGTCACGTTCACCGAGGCTCATCTCACATATTTGGCTATTGCGTCGCGCCACACGAGATAAGCCGGGCCAAGCAGGTGCAGGCCGTCGTTGGTATAGCGACGCGGCATCTTGCCCTCACCATCGGCAAAAAGGGAGTATAGGTCGATCCACGTCAAGCCATGCCGGTCGGCAATCTTCTTAAAAAGCGCGTTACAGTCCACAATAACTTTCTCCTTGCCAATCATCGCCTTGTAGCGGCCGAAGTCGTTGTTGATGGGCAGAAGGCTCTGCAAATATATCTCGGTTCGAGGCGACAGCTCACGCATGCGCACTATCAGCCTCTCCATAGCCGTGGCTATGCTGTCGGCAGTGAGATTGTGCGATATATCATTCACGCCACACATCAAGAACACCTTGCGGGGCTGTCCTTTCATCATCACCTCGCAGCGGTCGTACAGTCCCTGAATCACATCCGACGATATGCCGCGGTTCTTTATGCGGGCATCGCCGAAAAGCTCGTGCCACTCGCAGCCGTTGGTGATGCTGTTGCCGAAGAACACAATGTCGTCGCTTCCCACCGGCAACGCCTCAAAGAGCGTGCTTCGCTGATAGTAGAACTCATTGTATTGATATCTCTCCTGTGCCGATGCCATATTCCACATTCCACACATAGCGGCTATCGCCATTAGCGTCTTTCTCATAATTAATTATTCTTTTTGGCTGTATTTCTCATGTAAATGCCACATACTGTTTTACAAAAAAGTCAGCACCACCGGCTACGATAGCGAGCTATCAGCCACGGTGGCGCTGAAAAGTTGTCTGTCACACTCCGCGATATGCGTCGACGGCATTCTTCACCGAGCCGTGGAGCAGCAGCAGGCGCTTAGCCTCATCGTAGGGCAAGCCCAGCTCCTCAACCACCATGCGCGTGCCACGGTCGACGAGCTTTGCGTTCGACAGCTGCATATTCACCATCTTGTTGCCTTTCACGCGGCCCATCTTGATCATCACCGATGTGGTGATCATGTTGCAAATCATCTTCTGGCCGGTACCCGACTTCATGCGCGAGCTTCCGGTGACATACTCCGGTCCCACAATCATCTCGATGGGAATCTCGGCAGCCTCGCTGATGGGGGCGTCGGGATTGCTGGTTATCGAGCCGGTGAGGCAGCCATGGGCTCGGGCCTCCTTCAGAGCGCCAATCACGTAGGGTGTTGTTCCCGATGCGGCGATGCCAATCACGGTGTCCTTCTCGTTCACATTGAATTTCTCAAGGTCCTTCCATCCCTGCACGGTGTCGTCCTCGGCGTTCTCCACCGGGTTACGCAGTGCCACGTCACCGCCGGCAATAAGACCTATGACCCACGACGGGTCCATGCCGAAAGTGGGCGGAATCTCCGACGCGTCGAGCACGCCAAGACGTCCGGAAGTGCCTGCACCCATATAGAAGATGCGGCCTCCGCGCTTCATGCGCTCCACTATTCCGCTCACGAGTTTCTCAATCTGCGGGATAGCCTTCTCCACAGCGTCGGCCACCTTGTGGTCCTCGGTGTTGATGTCGGTAAGAATCTCAAGCACCGACTTCTTCTCCAAGTCATTGTAGAGCGACGACTGCTCACTGATTTTCACAAATGCCATATTTTTATTGTGTATTTAATGTGTTTTGAATACTTATTTTGAGTGATATTTTATCAATCCCACCATCGGGCTCTTGATGATGTTTCCGAGCTTGATGTAGAGGGCGTCGGCGGCTTCCTTGAGCACATCCTTGTAGTAGCTGGCTATCGAGCCCACGAAGCTGACAGGCATCTCCTTGTAGTTGGCGTAATTCTCGATGTTGCGCACGAAGAATGCCTTGAACGCATTGAGCACCAAGCGGTGTATTGCCGGCTCCTCGATGTTCTGAATAAGGAACGGCGACAGCGACGCGAGGAAGCGGTTGGCTGCCGGCTTGCGATACACATTCTCTATGATAATCTGGCGTGTGAGGTCGAATTGCTTCATGAACTTGTCGCAAAGCTCCTTAGGCAGCTGGTTTTTCAGCACGTCGCCCACGAGCAGCTTGCCGAGCACTGCGCCACTGCCCTCGTCGCCGAGAATATAGCCCAGCGGCGACACGTTGTCCACAATCTTCTCGCCATCGTAGTAGCAAGAGTTGGAGCCGGTGCCCATGATGCAGGCAATGCCGGGCTGATCGCCGCAAAGCGCGCGGGCAGCCGCAAGCAAGTCGCTCTCCACCTCGATTTTCTCGGCTGTCGGGATATTGCGCTTGATGGCGTTGCGCACGTTGTTGCACACATTCTCAAAGAGGCAACCTGCGCCATAGTAATACACTTCGGTAATTGTCATACCCTTAATGTGAGGAACGAGCTCCTTCTCGATAGTAGCAAACATTTCCTCCTCGGTGAGCATCATTGCGTTCATTCCACATGTGAACACTTGAGCCACCATCTCTTTTCCGTCGAGGACGCACCAATCAATCTTGGTGGATCCGGAATCTGCAATTAGAATCATATCTTAATATAAATTTTCTTTTTGTACAATATATAACCTATGCTCCAGTTAAGGCACACGAACAATATCGCGTAGATGCACGATGCCGTGGTGGCGTCGCCGAGGAGCGGCAACAACGCCTCTTTATAAATGAGCGACTTGATGGATATCATATCGCCCGCGAATGGCACCTTGACGCTGCCGAAAAGTATGGCAAGCACGCCGCCGAGCACATAGAGGAACAGCGGATTGATGCCGAACGACTCGAAGAAGCGGCTCCATGCCTTGTAGCCCTTGATGTCGATTATCCATATCAGCAGGCCCAGGAAACTTGCGGCAAGGCCACAGGTGGTGAGCACGAATGTGGGCGACCAGATGTTCTTGTTGATGGGCAGCCCATAGTCGAGCAAGAATCCGGCAAACATCATTATAGTGCCGATGATGAACAAGTCGCTGATGCGCTTGAGATTGTCTTTCGTGCTCATGATTGCCTCTCCGCACACGAAGCCTATCAGCACATGGGCTATCGCCGGCAGCGTGCTCAGCAGTCCCTCAGGGTCGAAAGCGATGTTCACACCGTCGACCACCAACCCATGATAAATATGGCTGTCGCCGAGGATGGCGCTATCCACAATATAGATGATGTTGTCGGTGCTGAAGTCGTAACCGTGCCCCACGAGCAGGATTATGCTGTAGAGCGCAAGGATGCCGGCTATTATCCACGGAATGAGCCTATGACGCACGAATACGGCAATCAGCGAGGCGGCACAGTAGCAGATAGCCAGACGCGGAAGCACGCCCACGAGACGCAGATGCCCGAAGCTGTTGGCGGCATCGGCAAGACGCACGCTAAGCGGAAGCGCGGCATCGGCGCGAGAGAGACCATAGCAGAAATTGCTGAACCATGCGATGAACAATCCGATTAGATAAATCAGCACCGTGCGGCGGAAAATCTTAATCATCAGCGGCCGCGACGGCTGAAACTGAAACTTCCGCAGCGAGAAATAGGTGGAAATTCCCATTATGAACATAAAGAAAGGGAACACCAAGTCGGTAGGAGTGAGACCGTTCCACGCCGCATGCCTCAACGGTGCGAAAATATCGCCCCATGAGCCCGGGTTGTTGACCAGAATCATGCCGGCAATAGTCACACCTCGCAGAATGTCGAGCGAGAGCAGTCGTCCTGATGGTTGTTTAATTGTCATAACTATTGTGTGTATTTATTGGTGATTCAATTTTTTGGGTTTCGTACACTCATCCACCAAGTACACTATCGACTGATAGGGCACTCCGGTATTTGTATAGAGCCCTATCTCACAGGTGCGGCTGTTGGAGAAGCCTCGCCTCACGCCGGCCACCTCAAGTTGCGGGCGCAATTTGCGCAGCGCCCACTTGTTGACCTCGGGATGTGTGAATCCCTTGTCGCCGGCAAATCCGCAGCATCCCACCTCCTCGGGCACCACCACGCGGGTGGAGCAACGCTTGGCAAGGGCCACTATCTTGTCGGCTATTCCCATCTTGCGCGTAGAGCATGTGATGTGTAGGGCCACAGGCTCGTCGATAGGCGTAAACTCAAGGCTATCGGCCACGAAATCGTGGATAAACTCGGCAGCCTCATACACCTTCACACGTGTCATCTTCTCCTTCATGCGGTGCAGGCAGGGACTTTGGTCGCACATCACGGGATATTGTCCGCCATTCGACGCCTTCAGCAACGCCTCCTCAAGCTCTGCCGTCTTGCGGTCGGCGATATCGGGCATTCCCTTGCTCTCCCAGATAGTTCCGCAGCACAGATTACGCATTCCCTTTGGGAACACTACCTCCCATCCTGCTTTTTGGAGCAATTCCACCATCTTGTCCACAAGATCCACCTTCACAGGGTCGGTCTTTGCCGTGCCCATCGTCTGATTGATGCAGCTCGGGAAATAAACCACCTTCTTGGGACCGCATTTCAGGGTGTGCTTGCCTGAATAGTGAGCACCGGGCAGCGACGGCGTCCATAGCGGCAGCCCGGCCTTGTGCATCACCTTGCCTATCGAGCGTGTGGCAGAGTTGCCTATCACCGTCTGCACGGCACCCGCTGCCGTGAGCACCGGGCGCAGCACTTTCTCCACACGGTAAAGGTTGTCGGCTGCATAATCGCCAATCTTGTAGCCCATGCTGCCTTTGGGAAGGCGCTCGGCACGAAGATCGTGTATCATCTCGCCCACGTTGATTTTCATCGGACACGACGTGCTGCACAGTCCGTCGCCGGCACAAGTCTCGTTGCCATAGTACACAAACTGCCGCTCAAGGCGTTTCAGCCTGTCGGGGTCCTCGCCGGTGGCCCTAAGGCGTGAGAGCTCACGCTGCACGACTATGCGCTGCCGCGACGACAGCGTGAAGCCGCATGTGAGGCAATTCACCTCGCAGAACCCACATTCTATGCACTTGTTCACATGGTCGTTGGTTAGTGGCATCGGCTTAAAGTGCTTGATGTAGCACTCCGGATCGTCGTTGAAAATAACGCCGGGGTTTAGCAGGTTCTTCGGGTCGAAAAGACGCTTCACCTCACACATTATCTCGTAGGCCTTCTCGCCCCACTCCTTTTTCACGAATGGAGCCATATTCCGGCCCGTGCCGTGCTCGGCTTTCAGAGAGCCGTCGTACTTGCCGACGACAAGACGCTCCACGGCCTCCATCAAGCCCTGATATTTCCTCACCTCGGCCTCGTCGTCGAAAGCCTGCGCTATGATGAAGTGGTAGTTTCCCTCAAGCGCATGGCCATAGATGCACGAGTCGTCATAACCATGCTCCACAAGCATATTGGCGAGGTCGACGGTGGCATCGGGCAGGTCCTCGATGTGGAACGCCACATCCTCGATTATCACCGTGGTGCCGAGCTTGCGTGTGCCGCCCACCGATGGGAAGATGCCCGAGCGAATTGCCCAGTACTTGGAGTATTCGGCAGGATTGTCGGTGAACTTGGCCGGCACATAGAGCTTGAAAGGCTTCAGAATCTCATTTATCGCGGCTATGTTGCGCTCGAGCTCCTCTTTGGAGTCGGCTTTCGTCTCGGTGAGCACCGCCGTCAATCCCTCTCCGGTAGTGTCGTTCACCGACGATAGCGATTTCTTGTCGAGCAACTCGGCGCTGTGCACGGGACCATTCTTCATGGCCACCACCGCCTCGCAGGCTTCGCGCATGTCGCTGAAATAGAGCATAGCGCTCGCCGAGTGCTTGTACAGATGCCCGGTAGCCATCTTGAACTCGCTGGCAAAGCCGAGAGTACCCTCCGAGCCCACCATCAGGTGAGTGATGATCTTGAACGGGTCGGTGTAGAGCACAAAGGGATAAATATTGAGTCCGGTGACGTTCTTTATGGCATATTTATACTTTATTCTGTCGGTCAATTCCTTGTCGGCTGCCACACGGTCGC
>JBJEKJ010000084.1:0-28954 GCA_051878575.1 Muribaculaceae bacterium
TTATCTGTAATCCCACACAGGAGGATTTCCTGTGCTCGACGAGCGGTCGCAAAAAGATGGCTCAATCGCTGTATAATGCCTTTAAGGAATATTATGGGGCGATAAGTTCGTCGGACGATAGCGGCAAGAATACAAAAGCGTCAAAGCGGCGCAAGCCGGTGGTGGGGCGTGACGGCGGAGAGTCGCTTGCCGAGGAGCCGTCGGTGAGGCAGGAGGCTGTTGCTGCTGTTGCTGATGAAGCCTCAGCTACCGATAATGTCAAGGTGGTCTATAAAGTGCAGTTCCTCACGAGCTCCAAGCAGCTTGCCGACGGGTCAGCGGAGTTCAAGGGCCTGTCGCCGGTGCATTGCTATAAGGACAAGGGAATGTACAAGTACACCTATGGAGAGGCCGATAGCGAGAAGGAGGCATTGTCGATTTTGAAGGCTGTAAGGCCCAAGTTCAAGCAAGCATTCATTGTGTCGTTCAAGGATGGAAAACGTGTTAAATGAGAAAAATAAATAAGAATATTATATGAAGAAGTTTTTTTCTAAAGAAGTGAAGATTGCCATAACGGTTATAATCAGTTTGGCTTTCTTGTTTTGGGGGATTGAGTACCTCAAAGGCATTAACCTGTTCACGCCTGTGAATTTCTATTACGTTCATTTCGACAATGTCGACGGTCTTACCGACTCGGCACCGGTTACGATCAACGGCTATCAGGTTGGACAGGTGAGAGAGATAATCTACGACTATGAGACGGGAAACCTTCGTGTGCTGCTGAGCATGGACAAGCAGTTGCGCATACCGGTTAAGTCGGCTGCCGTTATAACGAGCGACGTGCTCGGCACGGCGCAGATTGAGCTTGAACTATCGGATAACACTGCGTTCTATGAAGTAGGCGCTGAGATTGAAGGTAAGAGCGAGAGCGGATTAATGGATAATGTGAGCAATGAGCTGCTTCCAAGCGTGGCTGCCATAATGCCTAAAATCGACAGTGTGCTGACCAACCTGAACAAGGTGGTGGCGAATCCCGCGCTTACACGCTCGCTCGATCGTCTTGACAATATCACGGCAAATCTTGAGAAGAGCTCCCGCCAACTTACGGTGATGCTGGGGCAGTCGGTTCCGGGAATCGTTGGCAATGTCGATGGAATCACAAAAAACATCAATGCCATGACTGCCGATCTCAAGGAGGTGTCGGCATCGCTAAAGGAACTTCCGCTCGACTCGGCCATGCACAATGTGAACAACACAGCACGCAATCTGAGCCTGATTACCGACAAGGTGAATGGAACAGACTCGAGTCTGGGATTGCTGCTCAACGACCGCGGGCTGTATAATCATATAGACCATACGGTTTTGAGCCTTGACTCGCTCTTTATGGATTTGAAGAAGAATCCGAAGAGATATGTCACTTTCAAGATATTCTGATGATGAAATAGGATTAAATTTGGCTTGTTTGGATTTTGTCTAAATAAGCCAAATTCCTCCGAAAAACGTAAATCCTTATAATACTATGCTCTAAACTTGTGGAATGAGGGAATTAAAAAAATGCAACAGAAGCATAGTGAGATGGTGGCTGTCTATTTAAGCAACTGAAACACAATTAACTATAAGTTGGTTTTTATAGTGCTGGTTTAGCGTCTGATAAACAATTGTCGCAAATCATTGAATTTCAGTAGATTTAAAGAATGTTTAGAATACCAAATAAAAAGTGATTTTTTTATTTGAAATATTTTCGCAAATTTTGTATTGCAAAAAGTGAATGTTAGAACCGACGTAATGCAAGAAACTAAAGACAACAGATGGATAAAGTGCCTTGAGATAATCAAGGATAATGTGCCTCAGGCTCAATATGATGCATGGTTTGAGCCAATCGTGTACAGGGGTTTCGACTCTAAAAACACGATTATGCTTGAGGTGCCGTCGTTGTATTTTGCCGAGACGCTCGAGGAGAAATACGCAGGAATACTGAAGCCTGTATTTACCAAGGTGTTCGGCAATGTGTTCAAGTTGCGCTATCTCTACACCGTTGCGAAGGAGCCGGAGACCAATATAGAGGTAGGCGGTCTTAACAAAAGCACTATTATTACTAATAAGGTGGATCGGGCAGCTCAGCAGCCTGCCAATCCCTTTGAAAAGGTGGAGTATGCCGACATCGACCCGCAGCTCAATCCGAAATACACCTTCGAGAACTATTGCGGAAGCATGAGCAACAAGTTGCCCGTGAGCATAGGAAAGGCGATAGCCGCCGACCCCAATTGCAAGACGTTCAACCCGCTGTTTATCTTCGGACCGACAGGCGTGGGCAAGACTCACCTTATTGAGGCAATAGGCATCAAGATAAAGGAGAACAATCCGCGCAGTCGCGTGCTCTACATCACCGCGCCTGTGTTTGAGCGCCAGTACACCACTGCCGTCAGTCACAACAAGGTCAATGACTTCCTGAATTTCTACCAGAGCATAGATGTGCTCATAGTCGACGATATCCAAGAGTTCGCGGGCAAGACAGGCACGCAGAACACATTCTACCACATTTTCAATCATCTGCATCAGAATCAGAAGCAATTGATTCTTTCGAGCGATTGTCGCCCGACGGATATGGATGGAATGATGCCGCGATTGATTTCGAGGTTCAAGTGGGGTATGACGGTCGAGCTTTATCCACCCGACTACAACCTTCGCCGCGAGGTGCTTACGATGAAGGCTTATCAGGACGGCCTCTCGATTCCGGCCGATGTGCTCGACTTTATAGCAACCAATGTGACCGACAGCGTGCGCGAGCTGGAGGGTATCGTGGTGTCGCTGCTTGCGCATGCCACTATGCTCAACCATGAGATAACCATCGACTTGGCACGTGCGGTGCTTGCAAATGCCGTGAAGGTGTCGAAGCGTCAGGTTACGTTTGAGCTCATTGCCGAGACGGTATGCTCACACTATAATATCGACGTCGACCTGTTATATGGAAAATCGCGTAAGCGTGAGATATCCGACTCGCGTCAGCTTGTGATGTACCTTGCCAAGAAGCATACCCAATTGTCGTCGACCAACATCGGGCTACGGCTGTCGAGAAACCATGCCACTGTGCTTCATGCCTGCAAGAACATTGAGGAACGGCTGACGGTTGAGAAAGAATTAAGAGAGGAGCTTGAGAAAATAGAGAATGAGTTTAAGAAGTGATAATCTTAAACTCATTTTTTTTCTATTAGTTCCATTCGCATAATGGTGTATTAATTCCACACCCATCTGTTTGTCGGGAGAGTCGGCGTTAAGTCGTCGCGCCTGAGTTATTCTGTCGTATGTGGTGTGGGGATTGCAACACCCATAGCGGAAGCCAAGGCTTCGGCACATCGCTCACCATCGATTGCTGCCGACACGATTCCACCGGCATATCCGGCCCCCTCGCCGCAGGGGTAGAGTGAGCGTATTTTCGTGTGGCACATGTCGATAGGCTCACGCGGAATCCTCACGGGCGAGGATGTTCGTGTCTCCACGCCTATTATTATGGCGTCATTAGTGAGAAATCCACGGGCGTAGCGTCCGAAGGTCTCAAATCCCTTTCTCAGTCGTGTGCTGATAAAGCGTGGCAGCCATTTGTCGAGTCTCGACGGTTGTATGCCGGCGCTATATGAGGTGCGTGGCAGGTCGGCCGACTCCTTCCCGTTTACAAAATCGAGCATACGCTGTGCCCCGGCACGTTGCGATTTCCCGGCCTGCTCGAAGCATGTGCGCTCAAGGTCTTCCTGAAATCGCATCACACATAGCGGGTCATTCATGTCGTAGCTTACGAGGTCTTCGGGGCGCAC
This sequence comes from Muribaculaceae bacterium, assembly GCA_051878575.1. GTDB lineage: Bacteria > Bacteroidota > Bacteroidia > Bacteroidales > Muribaculaceae > CALZFJ01. Next base: position 3,789 of record JBJEKJ010000084.1, read on the forward strand.
TTCTACGACCATTCCCGAGTTTGCCCATTTGGTGCCTCGATTTGACGGACTCATACCGTTGACCACGAGTTGGTTTGCCCCACTTGCCGCCGGCACTATGAATCCTCCCGGACACATACAGAAAGAGTACACTCCGCGCCCGTTAACCTGAGTGACGAAGCTATATTCGGCGGCAGGGAGATATTTGCCACGTCCCTCGCTGCTGTGATATTGGATTTTGTCGATTAGATGCTGTGGATGCTCAAGCCGCACTCCTACGGCTATTCCTTTAGGCTCAATTCTCACATTGCGCTCTTTGAGCATGCGGTAGACGTCGCGAGCCGAGTGCCCGGTGGCAAGAATTACCGGTCCGTCGAAACGCCGTCCGTCGGCGCACACCACTCCCGTCACCTCGTCACCGTTCAGTATTATATCCGATACTCTTGTCTTGAAATGCACCTCGCCATTGCATCGCAATATGGTGTGACGAATGTTCTCTATCACACCGGGCAGCTTGTCGGTGCCTATGTGCGGGTGTGCGTCGACGAGAATATCCTCGGCAGCTCCATGCTGGTGTAGGATGGCGAGAATCCTGTCAACCGAGCCGCGTTTCTTGCTGCGGGTGTACAGCTTCCCGTCGGAATACGCGCCGGCTCCACCCTCGCCGAAGCAGTAGTTGGAGTCGTCGTCGACAATCCCCTCGCGAGATATGCGGGCCAAGTCCTTGCGCCTCTCGTTCACATCTTTGCCTCTTTCGAGAACTATGGGCTTGATGCCGAGTTCGATAAGACGCAAAGCGGCGAATAGTCCTCCCGGACCCGCTCCCACTACGATAGCCGAATGGAGGCCGTCGGTCGGCTTGTAGTCGATTGGCGTGATAAGTGATGCGTTTTCGGGCATCTCGCCTATATACGCGCGCACTTTTAGGTTCACCATCACATTGCGTTGCCTTGCGTCGATGGATCGCTTTATGATTTTCACATAGTTAATATCGCTACTGTCGATATTCTCTGCCGAAGCGATGTGCTGCCTCAGTTCTGAGTCGACGCATGCGGTCTTGGGGCTTACCCGTAGTTGAAGTTCTTTTATGGCCATAATGTTTTGCTAATATATTGTGGAGAGTGGCGTTCGTGCTGCAAAATTACGAAAATCCACGCTATTTACATAGTAGAGGGCTATTTTTGTGCGGGGAGAACAGAAATGTCGCAATTTTTCGCTACTTTTGTCAAGTAGTGTATAATGAACAATATTGAAACTCATGGAAAAAGACAAAATAGGAGCGCTTTTTGATCTCGATGGCGTGGTGATTGACACTGAGGGCGTCTACAGCCGTTTTTGGGCAGAGGCCGAAAGACGCTATCCCACCGGTATTCCCGATTTTGCCCAAAAGATAAAGGGCACTAATCTTGCCTCGATTCTGAGCCATTATCCCGACGAGGCTGTCCGCCGACATATCCTCGACGATCTCGAGGCCTTTGAGCGCGAAATGCAATATGAGATTTTCCCTGATGCAATGCGCTTTGTCGAAGACCTCAATGTAGCCGGCATACCTTGCGCTATGGTGACGAGCAGTGGTGAGATGAAGCTCCGGCGCCTGTTTGCACAGCATCCATCGCTGAAGGAGTATTTCTCAGCCATTGTGTCGGGAGAGATGGTGGCACATTCCAAGCCGCATCCCGAGTGCTTCCTGAAAGGTGCCAGACTGATAGGCAGGGAGGCTTCGCACTGCGTGGTATTTGAGGATTCTCTCTATGGCGTGGAGGCGGGAGTTGCGGCAGGAGCAAAGGTGGTGGCGCTTACCACTACTTTCCCTGATGCCATAATGATGACAAAAGCCGACAAATTCATAGATTCATTTGCCGGCTTCAGTGTTGGTGATATGCTTGGCCTTCTTGGCTGATTAGCAGGCCTTGAAGCTCATGTCGAGACCCTTTACCGAGTGAGTGAGCGCGCCTACTGAGATGTAGTCGACTCCGCACTCGCCATATTGGCGCAATGTGGCGAAAGTGATTCCTCCCGACGATTCAGTCTCAAAACGTCCGTTTATCAGCTCCACGGCCTCACGCGTCAGCGCGGGAGTGAAGTTGTCGAGCATGATTCGGTCCACGCCACCTATCTCCATCACCTGACGGAGCTCGTCGAGATTGCGCACCTCGATTTCAATCTTCAGCTCGGGATTGTTGGCTTTCACATATTCGTTGGCTTTCTTGATGGCATTTGCAATGCCGCCGGCGAAGTCCACATGGTTGTCTTTAAGAAGAATCATGTCGAACAGGCCGATGCGGTGGTTCACTCCGCCGCCAATCCTCACAGCCTCTTTCTCGAGCATGCGCATTCCGGGAGTAGTCTTGCGGGTGTCGAGCACACGAGTTTTCAGCCCTTTGAGCTCAGCCATGTATTTGGCGGTCACTGTGGCTATTCCGCTCATGCGCTGCATGATGTTGAGCATGGTGCGCTCGGTTTGCAGCAGTGACTGCACTTTGCCCTCAACGACAAATGCTATGTCGCCCGGCTTCACGTGCGCGCCGTCGTTGATAAATACCGTAGGCTTCAGTTCCGGGTCGAATTTCCTGAACACCTTCATTGCGATGTCCACGCCAGCAAGAATGCCTTCCTCCTTCACGATAAGTTGCGATTTGCCCATCTCGTCGGCAGGGATGCAGCACAGGGTGGTGCAGTCGCCGTCGCCGATATCCTCGGCGAATGCCAAGTCCAGCAATTCGTCGATAAGCTCGTCTTTTGTCTTCATATTGTCAATAGTTTGTTATTTATCCAATAAATAAGTATCTTTGCGCGGCTTGAGCCGCAATTATTTTACAAATTTAATGCAAACGGCAGCAATGGCAAAATAAAAACGTAAGTTTCTTGCCGCCGTCGCGGCTTAAAACTTATTTTGCAGATAAACGCTTTACTAAGTATATGAAGATAACTCTTGCCGTGGTTGGCAAAATTGGCAATTCGTTTTTGAACGTAGGCATCGATGAGTACACGAGGCGCCTGTCGCACTATGTGCCTTTCAATATTCAGTATATAAGTGATGCCAAAAACACAAAGAATCTCACCGAGAAGCAACAAAAGCAGCAGGAGGGGGCTAACATACTCGCGGCGCTCGACAAGTCGGACTATGTGGTTCTGCTCGACGAACATGGCAAGGAGTTTACGTCGGTCGATTTCTCACGATATTTGGAGAAGAAGATGTCGTCGGTGTCGAAGCGGCTTGTGTTCGTGGTGGGAGGACCATACGGTTTCTCCGATGATGTCTATGCCCGTGCCGACGAGAAAGTGTCGCTCTCGAAGATGACGTTCTCTCACGAGATGATTAGGCTTATTTTCACCGAGCAGCTATATCGGGCCATGACTATTATCAGCCATGAGCCATATCACCATGAGTGATGAGATGAAGGCCCGGAAGCCTGTCAGTACATAAGATCGCGGATTATCATGTCCGAAAGCATTATGCCATCCTCTGTCAGCCGGTATATTCCATTGTCGGCGGTCATCATGCCATTGGCTATGTATCTTGCGGCCTCCCTCTTGAAATGTGAGCAGAATTTGGCGTCGAATGTCGATTGCAGTATTTTGAAGTCTACTCCCCACATCGTGCGAAGTCGAATCATCACATATTCATCGTAGCGCTCGCTGTCGGTAGCCGACTCGCGCTCGCATGCAAGCATTGAATTTGTTATTAAATTTATGTATTGCCTTGCATTGGCTATATTATAGCTCCTCTGCCTACCGTCGAAACTATGGGCTGCCGCACCGAGGCCGAGATATATCTCTCCGTTCCAATATCCTGAGTTGTGACGTGAGTATAGCCCGTTTTTGGCAAAGTTTGAAACCTCATAGTGCTCATATCCGTTGCCGGAAAGGATATCAACCATTGCTTTATACATTGATATGCAATCATCTTCACTACATTCTGTTACGATACCACATTCTCTCATTCTGAACAGCCGTGTTCCCTCCTCGTATGACAGGTTGTAGCACGATATGTGCGGAGTGTCGAGCTCGATGGCCTTTTCAAGAGAGTAGCGCCAAGATTCAAGAGTCTGGCCGGGCAATCCGTATATCAGGTCGATGCTGATATTGGAAATCCCGGCATCTCTTATGTACCTCACGGCCTCAATTGCCGCCGCCGCGTTGTGGCGACGGTTGATGGCCGCCAGCTCTTTGTCGACAAAGCTCTGTATGCCCATGCTCACGCGGTTGATGCCCAAAGCCGTAAGGCTGCGGATGTATTCCGGTGTCACGTCATCGGGGTTAACTTCTATTGTACACTCCTCCAGCGTGTTGAATGTTGCAATCTCTTGTAATCCTTTAAGTAAGCGTGCGATCAGTTCGGGTTTAAGAAGCGATGGCGTTCCACCGCCAATGTAGAGGGTTCGGAGCGGTGAGCCGCGCAGCTCATCCTTGCGTATGGCACATTCCTTGACAAGCGCGTCGACGTAGGCATCTTCAAGGCCGCGTGCTCCAATAGAGTAGAAATCGCAATAAATGCACTTCTTCTTGCAGAAAGGTATATGGATGTATATTCCCGCCATTCGTGCCAAGTGTTTCAGTGGATGATGGCCTCCACGGCCTTTATCAGCGCTTCGGGTAGCCTGAGCCGCGGGTCGCCGTCGGGTACGTTTATCGATGCGAGGAAATGAGGCCATTCGCTCTTGTAGATCGGGAACATTCGCCTGCCTCGATCGCCTGCAGCCGAGTGGCTGTAGCTCATATTTGCATATCTGTCGCACAATTTCACGAAAGGGGCGTAGGGCGTAGTGCGGATGCCCTCGTAATATTTCTTGCCGGCGCGCTCTTGGCGTGTGCGGCCCTTCTCGTTGGTGAGTGCATACACAATCTCAGTGGCTATTCTTGCATTGTCATCGGCCATGAACGTGCTTGCGATGTCCATCACATCGTTGTAAGTCATTCGCGCATCCTCAATGCAGTCGTGGAAGTAGGCTCCGAATATCATTGGCAGAATCCCTTTGCCGTCGTCGACCACCTCGTGACCATAATCCATGGCCGTGTCGGCAACCATGCAGAGGTGATAGCCATAGGGCCGATTGCCGTCGTAGGTCTGGTTCACGCTTTCGTGGATCTTGCATGCCGCATCGCGAATATTGTCGATGATTTTTGCGTTCCGGTCGATATGTGACTTAAAAAGGTCCTTGTCCATATTCCATTAGAGTTTCAATAATATCCGGCAAAATTATGAAATTTTCTATATTGGCAAAGTATAGGTGTGGTAAAATTTTACGGAAAAATTTCTTTTGCCGCAAAAGTCAAAAAAACGCATTTCTATTGTGATAATTTGAGAAAAAAGCAGTATTTTAGCTTGAAATTTGAAAAAAGCACTTGTTAGATGAGATATACGATTAAATATTGGGTATTACCTGTGGTGATATTGCTGCTTTTCAGTAATTGTGGCGGACTGAAGAACAAGGGAGTGGACATGAGCGCAGATTCAGTGGCTCTCAGTACGATAAACGTGCTCGATACCACGAGCTACAAGCTCGGCAACATGACGCAGTGCAGCGTGACGGCCGAGGCCGCAATCACTTATCCGGTAGAATACAAGAATAGTGAAGCCACGATGGCGTTGCAGCAGCTGTTTTCGGATATAGTGCTTGAGGTGCCGGCCGACAGCGTGGGGCTTAGCGATGCTTTCGGCAGATTCGTTAAGAATGTGCTTAGCGAGTATGGAGAGGACGTGGATCAAATTGAGTTTGAGAAAGAGGATCGCTCCATTGTCTACAAATACAACTCCCGCACTGAGATAAAAGCCGTGTACAACAGTAACGGCATCATCAGCTTCTGCAAGCAGGAGGTAACGATGAAAAACGGCAAGTTGACAATGACGTCGCACACATATTATAATATCTCACTCAACACAATGTCGAGGATAGAGATGAACAATGTTTTTGCCGAGGATGTCATCGCCGATGTGTCGGACTTGCTCAAACGCAAGCTGCTCGTGCAGCTCGGGGCAAAAGACGAGTCGGACTTAATCGACATGGGCTATTTCAATCTCGACAATCTTGTGGCCAACAACAACTTTGCCATAGGCGACGAAGGACTGACTTGGACTTTCGGAACCTACGATATTGCTTGCTATAGTGTGGGCGAGACGGTGATAACACTCGATTATGAGACACTTAGGCCATATATCCTTGAGAACTCGGAAATAATAAGACTAATTCATTAATCATCCAATTCACGGAATGGTGGAAATAATAAAAAAATACTTTTCCTCGCTCAGCGAGACACAACTCGGACAATTTGCCATGCTCGGCGAGCTATATCCCGAGTGGAACAGCAAGATAAACGTGATCTCCCGAAAGGACATCGACAACCTATATGTGAATCATATACTGCATTCTCTCGCAATTGCGAAGTTCGTCGATTTCAAGCCGGGCTCGGCAATTCTCGATATGGGCACTGGAGGCGGTTTCCCCGGTGTGCCGCTTGCCGTGATGTTTCCCGAGGTGAGGTTTCATCTTGTGGACCGCATAGGCAAGAAACTGAAGGTGGTCGACGACATAGTGTCGCGCATCGGCCTGAACAACGTCAGTACGCAGCATGGCGACATCGGCGAGGTGAAGGGCAGCTACGACTTTGTGGTGAGTAGGGCGGTGATGGATCTCGGTGATCTCATACCGCTTGTGCGACGCTTAGTGTCGAAGACGAGTTTCAATGCCATTCCCAACGGACTGATTTGTCTCAAAGGAGGCAATCTCGAGGCGGAGTTGCGCAAGGTGAAGGCGCCCACGCTGGTAGATAGCCTGTCGTCGTATTTTGAGGAGGAATTTTATGCCACAAAGAAAGTGGTGTATGTTCAATTGTCGTAAAAGGAGGCTGCATGAATATTTCTGTGTTCATAGTGAACCCTTTTGCCGAGAATTGCTACATCTTGTGGAACGGAAAGGGCAGTGATGCAGCTATCGTCGACCCCGGTATGACAGATGCCGCTGAGCGAGAGGCTGTCGACAAGTTTATTGCGGAGAATGAGTTGAGGGTGGTGAAGGTGCTGCTGACACACCAACACGCCGATCATATCCTATCGGCGCATTATCTGGCCGAGAAATACGCAGTGGATATATGTGCCTCGGCGGCCGACGGCATGCTGGGCGCAAGGCTCCCCGAACAGGTGGCAATGTTTGGATTGCAGTGCCGGTGCAAGCCTTTGAGCGCCACTTGCATGCTTCGTGGAGGCGACACTATAAGCCTGAATGGCGAGGTGATAAATGTGCTTGAGGTGCCCGGACACTCGCCCGGCGGATTGGCATTCTACTTGCCGGAGTCGGGGTGCGTGTTTGTGGGTGACTCGCTGTTCATGCGCAGCATAGGACGTACCGACCTGCCCGGCGGTGACTATGACACCCTGATACAAAGCGTGCGCACCCGGTTGCTCATGCTTCCCGATGCCACGGTTGTCTATCCCGGACATGGCGAGGCTACTGAGATAGGCGACGAGCGCCGATGCAATCCGTTTTTGTGTGGTTTATAGATTAAATGATCATATATTATGATAGAATATTTGGAATCAATAGACTTTTCGGTTTTCAAGCTGTTGAATGGGTTGCACAATCCATTCTTCGATGAGTTTATGTGGCTCGTGTCGGGCAAATTCGCATGGGTACTGATGTGCGTGGCGCTACTCTATGTAGTGTTCAGGAACAATTGGAAGAACGGCGTGATGGCGCTGCTGTTCATAGCACTCGTCATAGCGCTATGCGACCAGTTGTCGTCGTCGGTGATAAAACATGCTGTTCAGCGCTTGCGCCCGACACGCACCGAAGAGCTTATCCCCATAGTTCACACAGTGAGAGGTTACATCGGCGGAATGTATGGCTTCGTCTCAAGCCATGCCGCCAACTCATTCGGTGTGGCAATGTTCCTGTCGCTGATGTTCAGGCGTCGGGCGTTCAGCGCACTTATATTCTTATGGGCGGCTTTACTGTCGTATAGCCGCATCTATCTCGGGGTTCATTTCCCCGGCGATATAGTGGGAGGAGCCATTGTGGGCCTTCTGTTGGGGTATCTCACATATTATATATATAGGAGGCTTCGTGCGTCACGGATTGGAATATATGTGAACATCGACCGACCCACATTGGGGCAAGTGAAATTGATGAATTATTCTATTTGCGTGAATATGTGCGTGTTGCTTGTCATTGCGGCTGTTTTATGTTGTATGGCATAAAAAAAAGTCGGTGTTTTTTTTGGAAATTCAAAACATAAGTTCTATTTTTATACCAAAATAATTTATAACGTAAAAAAATTAATATACTAACAAATAAAAACTAAAGTATCATGACTAAGACAATTTCATTTAACGAGCTTCGTAGAATCAAAGATGCTCTACCAAGCGGTTCGATGGGCGTGATAGCAGACAAGCTTAATGTCACAGTTCAAACAGTGAGAAACTATTTCGGCGGTTCAAATTATGAATACGGAAAGAATTGTGGCATACACATCGAACCGGGACCTGATGGAGGCATAGTAATATTGGATGACACGCAAATATATGATATGGCCATTGAAATTCTGGAGAAGCAGAACAAAGAGGCATAATTTTGCGTTGAATAATTAAGGAACGAGAGATAAGACGGAACATGGTGATTCCGTCTTATCATTTTAATAAATGAATATTGATTGAGATATGGCAACCGGCGACAAACTGATAACTATTGCTATTCACACCTACGAGAAAGCTGTGATTCTCAAAACTTTGCTTGAGAGGGAAGGCATTGAGACCGTGATACACAATGTGAACCTTATCCAGCCCGTCATCTCGTCGGGCGTGAGAGTGCGCATACATGAGCGTGACCTGCCGATGGCTCTGCGCATCATAGAGTCGGCCGGAGGTATCGACGGAACCTCCGAGAAAGCCGTGGCTGAAACGTCGAGCGTGCTCATTCCGGTTGATTTCTCAGATTACTCCATGAAGGCTTGTGAGATAGGATTTGATTTCGCCTATCGCAACGGTTATGAGGTGGTGCTGCTATACTCATATCTGAATGCCGCCTATTCCGATATAATGCCATTCAGCAGCGATGAATATGAGGCAACCGATTTTGTGTCGGACGACGCTACCGTTGAGAAAGTGTCGGGTGACAAGATGGATCGGTTTGTGGCGCGCATACGCGAGAAAATCGACAATGGCGAGCTGCGCGACGTGAAATTCTCGACGGTGGTAGTGGAGGGTATCCCCGAAACCGCCATTCTGAACTACTCAAAGGAAATAGAGCCCAAGATGATTGTGATGGGGACACGTGGAAAAAACAAGAAGGAGCTTATAGGCAGCGTGACCGCCGAGGTGCTTGATGCCGGCAAGTTCCCGGTGCTGACGGTGCCTGAGAATCTGAGCCTAAGGGCTGTCGATCGAGTTCGCAACGTGGCGTTTTTCAGCAGTCTGCGTCAGCAGGACATGCTGTCGCTCGACATATTTGCCCGTATGTTTGGCGATATTCCGCTGAATGTAACTATTTTGCCGGTCATCGACAGGAAAAATGCCGACAATTTCGAGGATGCAGTGAAAGCTCTTGTGGAATATTGCCGGGCACACTACAGCCGCTATCACTTCTCCTGCAAGAAGATTGTGGAGAAGAATTTTGTGGCGGAGTTTGATGAATATGCCCAAAAGGCCCAAATCGACTTGATTTTTATTCCAAACAAGAAGAAAAACATCTTTGCACGCCTTTTCAACCCCAGTATGGCTCACAAGATGATATTCCTGACCGATACTCCAATGCTGGTAGTCCCGGTGTAGAATGGGGCAAAAATAGCGTTAAAGTGTTAAATCTAAAAAAAAAGGAATAAGGCCGTGGAAATAATAGCATAAAAATGAGAAATTATTCTTAATTTTGTGGGCAATAAAAAATAAATCTACTTTTTATGTCTTTTATTGCCGATAGAGTAAAAATGGAAGGACTCACATTCGATGATGTCCTGTTGATTCCGGCTTATTCGGAGGTTCTGCCGAATAATGTGAATCTAAAAACGAAATTTTCCCGTAATATAACTCTTAACGTCCCGCTTGTCTCAGCGGCAATGGATACTGTGACAGAGTCGCAGATGGCTATTGCCATAGCTCGTGAGGGAGGAATAGGAGTAATCCACAAAAACATGAGCATTGAGGAGCAGGCTCGCCAGGTCCACACGGTGAAGCGTGCCGAGAACGGCATGATTTACGATCCCGTGACTATAAAGCAGGGGTCGCGTGTGATAGATGCCCTCAATATGATGAAGGAATACAAGATCGGAGGTATTCCCGTCGTAGACGATGAGATGAAGCTCGTGGGAATCGTAACCAACCGCGACCTGCGCTTCGAGAAGAACCCCAACCGCCTTATTGACGAGGTGATGACGAAAGACAACATCGTCACAACAAGTCAGTCGACAAACCTTGAGGAGGCGGCCGACATCCTTCAGCGCCATAAAATCGAGAAGTTGCCTGTGGTCGATGCTTCGGGCCGCTTGGTGGGACTTGTCACATACAAGGATATTACAAAGGCAAAGGATAAGCCGAATGCGTGCAAGGACAGTCTTGGACGTCTGCGTGTGGCAGCCGGAATAGGCGTGACGGGCGACAGCATGCAACGCGCCGAGGCTCTTGTGAAAGCCGGTGTCGACGCTATTGTGATTGACACCGCCCACGGCCACTCCAAAGGCGTGGTAGAAGTGCTGCGCAAGGTTAAGCAGGCGTTCCCCAACATCGACGTGGTGGTGGGCAACATTGCCACAGGCGACGCGGCCAAGTATCTCGTAGAGAATGGAGCCGATGGAGTGAAGGTGGGCATTGGCCCGGGCTCAATTTGCACCACTCGCATAATCGCCGGTATCGGAGTGCCGCAATTGAGTGCGGTCTACGATGTGGCAAAGGCGCTTGAGGGTACGGGCGTGCCTTTGATTGCCGATGGCGGAATACGCTATTCGGGCGACATAGTGAAGGCGCTCGCCGCAGGTGCTTACTCGGTAATGCTTGGAGGCGTGTTTGCCGGTGTGGAGGAGTCGCCGGGCGAGACGATTATTTTCAACGGGCGCAAGTACAAGTCATATCGCGGCATGGGTTCGCTTGAGGCAATGGAGAAGGGCTCAAAGGACCGCTATTTCCAGGCCAACGTAACCGACAACCGCAAGCTCGTGCCCGAAGGCATAGCTGCCCGAGTGCCCTATAAGGGAACACTCTATGAGGTTGCCTACCAGATGCTTGGCGGCTTGCGGGCAGGTATGGGCTACTGCGGCGCCGAGGATATTGAGAAACTGCACAAGGCGCAGTTCACCCGCATTACCAATGCCGGTGTGGCCGAGAGCCATCCTCACGACGTAGCAATCACGAGCGAGGCACCCAATTACAGCCGCGGATAATCTGCGCTGAATCATACAAGCTACAAGGGCGCATAAAGTGGAGTATGTTTATGCGCCCTTAGTTTTTTTTGAAGCCACCAATATAATTTTTACGCTAAATTATCGTTATATACATTGATATTGTACATATTTGATTATAATGATTTAATTACAAATAAAAATGAGAAAAAAACTGTTTCTTGGAGCTGTGGCAGCTACTGCATTGGTCTCATGGGCAGCAAAAGACGCTGTGCTGATGAAGGTTAATGGCGACAAAATCAAATTGTCGGAGTTTGAGTATCTGTATCATAAGAATAACCAACAGCAGATAGAAAAAGAGTCGTTGGACAAATATCTTGAGCGATTTATCGTGTATAAGTTGAAGGTGGCTGATGCCAAGGCCGCGGGAATCGATACCACAAGCGCGTTCAAAAACGAGTTTGTGAAGTACCGCAACGACCTCGCACAGCCCTATATGGTCGACTCGGCGACTATCGACCGCCTGCTTCATGAGGCATACGACCGGAAGATGCGTGAAGTGGAAGTGGCTCATATCATGCTCTCGCTCGACAAGACCAACGAGGGAATAGAGCGCAACAAGCAAGTCCTCGACAGCATACGCACTTGCATACTCAATGGTGAGGACATGGGCGCGCTTGCCGAGAAATACTCAATCGACCGCTCTGCGAAGAAGAACCATGGCAATCTCGGCTATATCGTTTCAGGACGCTTCCCATACGCTTTTGAGAAAATGGCATACGAAACAAAGATAGGCGATATATCCGCTCCGTTCACAACCGATTTCGGAGTGCATATCGTGAAGCCGCTTGCCGATCGTCCAAGTCGTGGCGAGGTGCTTGTAGAGCATATCTTGAAGCTATATCCACGCGGAGCCAACGATTCGGTAAAGGCCGCCAAATTACATGAGATTGAGGTGATTTATGATAAGATACAGAATGGAGCCGACTTCGAGGAGACTGCAAAGAAGGAGTCGGAAGACCCGGGTTCGGCAAGAAACGGAGGCAAGCTCCAGTGGTTTGGCTCGGGAATGATGGTGCCTGAATTTGAGCAAGTGGCATTCACGCTCAATAAGGGAGAATTGTCAAAGCCTTTTGAGACAGCCTATGGTGTGCACATCATCAAGAAATTAGACAGCCGCCAACTTGGATCATTCGACGACAACAAGGCGACACTCATGAATGTGATTAACTCCGACGAGCGCTCAACTGAGCCGCGTGTAGCCAAGATACAACTGCTCAAAGAGGAATATAAGCTCAAGGAGAATGATAAATTCTTCAAAATGATTGAGGCCGACATCGCTACAGCACCCTACGACTCGCTATTCGTGGAGCGGATGAAGAATTACAACTGCGTGGCTTTCAGTTTTGCAAAAAACAAGGTTATGGCCGCCGAAGTGGCTGAGCGCCTTAATCCTAAAGCCAAATTGGAAGGAACCAAGACTGTGGTTGGCTATGTGAAAAATATGATGGCACGTTTTGAGGAGGAGGCTATCGTAAACTACGAGAGAGAGCAACTTGCAGCAAAATATCCTGAGTATGCCAATCTGCTCAATGAGTACTACAATGGTATGATGCTCTTTGAGATAAGCAATCGTAATGTATGGGACAAGGCCAATCGCGACCGCGAGGGATTGGAACAGTATTTCCAAGCCAACAAGTCGAAGTATCAGTGGAAGCAGCCCAAATTCAAGGGAATGGTCATCTACACCACCAACGACTCGGTGCAGGACCTCGTGAAAGAGGCTTTGAAGGACGTGGCTCCCGATTCTGTAGTAGTGTCGCTGAAGAAGCAGTTCAAGAGAGACGTGCGCATAGAGCGACTGCTTGTTGAGAAGGGAGAGAATGCCGTTGTCGACGAGCTTGTGTTCGGTGGCAAGAAGGCTACTCCGAAAGACAAGAGATACACAAGATATTTCATGTACGAGGGTAAGATCCTCGACCAACCCGAGGAGGCTGCCGACGTGAGAGGTCAGGTTACGTCGGACTATCAGGTGGTCCTTGAGGAAAAATGGATTGCAGAGTTGAAGCAGAAATATCCGGTAGAGGTAAACTATAAAGTGCTTAAGAAAGTGAAATAGGACATGCTTCCTGCAAGCTCGCAGCAAGCATATACAATTAAGAGAAAACAGGCGGCTCCCTTATGACTCAAGTCTGAGAGGAGCCGCCTGTTTTAGCTTTAGGTAACGCATTATTGCCGCATGGCTGTAGGTGAGGCAAAGGCAGTGAAAAAATATGAATAGTAGCCTGAAAACGCGTGGATAATGATTATGTGTAAGGAAAAACGGCGTTATGGTAGTTTAAATATTCCTCCAAATTATAAATGCTTTGCTTATTTAGAATAAAAAAATTATCTTTGCAGATAAATTATTAACTAATAGATTCGAGAAGTGAAAATTAAAATCACAATCATAGCATTGCTGTGTGGAGCGGCAATGCAGTTGTCGGCTCAAAACAACATTGCCGAGGAAGTAGCGTGGGTGGTAGGCGACGAGCCTATCTATAAGTCGGATATCGAGGAACAATACATGCAGATGCAGTATGAGCGCCAGCCCATCGACGGTAATCCATATTGTGTGATTCCTGAGCGAATAGCCATAGAAAAGCTCTTTTTGCATCAAGCTAAAATTGATACGGTAAAGGTTCAGGATGCTATGGTGATACAGCAAGCCGACAGCCGTATCAACTATTTCATCGCCAATTTAGGCTCGAAGGAGAAGGTGGAGGAATACTTCCGCAAGCCGCTTCCCGAGCTTAAGGAACAGATGATAGAGGTGATAAGAAACCAATACACCATTCAGGAGGTTCAGCGCAACTTGACGAAGGATGTGAAGGCGACACCTGCCGACGTGCGCAAGTATTTCTCGTCGTTGTCGGCCGACAGCGTGCCTTACATACCGCAGCAGGTGGAGGTGCAGATGCTATCGTTGAACCCGGTGATACCGCAACAGGAGATTGACGACGTGAAGGCGCGTCTGCGCGATTACACAAATAAGATAAATTCGGGCGAAAGCGAATTCTCTACATTGGCGATTCTCTATTCCGAGGATGGTAGCTCGCTCTACGGCGGCGAGATCGGCTTCAAGAGCCGCTCAGAGCTTGTGCCGGAGTTTGCCAGCGTGGCATTTAACCTGAATGACCCCAAAAAGGTGTCGAAAATCGTGGAGACAGAGTTCGGATATCATATTATCCAGCTTATCGAGAAGCGCGGCGACCGAATCAATTGCCGACACATACTTTTGCGACCGAAGGTGGCTGAGAAGGATCTTGTTGATGCCACCGCTCGCCTCGACTCTATCAGGAAGGATATTCTTGACAAGAAATTCACTTTCGAGGACGCCACTCAATTTATCTCTCAGGACAAGAACACAAAAAACAACCGAGGAATCATGGTGAACCAACGCTCGGGTAGCACAAAATTCGAGATGGCCGATCTGCCACAGGAGATGGCAAAGGTCGTCGACAAGATGCAGGTGGGTGATGTTTCCGAGCCTTTTGTGATGATAGATCAAAGCCGCAACAAGGAGATTGTGGTGATAGCGAAGCTCACGCGGAGAATACCGGGACACAAGGCCAACCTGAGTGAGGACTACCAGACGCTGAAAAGCATGTATGAGAACAGCCGCAGGGCCAAGATTATCGACGACTGGGTGGAGAAGAAGCAGCGCGAGACTTTCGTGAGAGTAGAGGAAGGATGGCGAAACTGCGAGTTCAAATATGATGGATGGCTTAAGAAATGACAAGTGATTTTTCGGAAACAGAATGAGCAAAATCACCGATAGAAAATATTTTTGCGGGCATAAGACTCGGATTGGAGTCTTATGCCTTTTGGCTATATCTCTGCTCGATGTGATGGGCGGTTACGCATGGGCGCAGGGCAACGACAAGAATGCGCACAAGATGCCTGCCGCCACCACCATCAAGGCGAAAAAGCCATTGACGAAAATCAATCGAATCGCCCCGCAAATTCCCGGAGCCAACCGCAACCAGAAGAACAAGATTTTCCTTGAGAAGGCCGACAAGCTGATTGCCGATGAGCGCATAAGCACCGACTACCAGATTCTGCGTGGAAACGTGGAGTTCAGCAAAAGCGGCACGCGGATGTTTTGCGACAGCGCCTATTTCTACGATGCCACTAATTCGCTCGACGCTTTCGGTCATGTGAAGATGAATCAGGGCGACACACTCTTCGTGTATGCCGACGTGCTCTACTATAACGGTCAGGACGAGATAGCGCAGTTGCGCTATAACGTGAAGATGGAAAATCGCGACGTTACGCTGTTCACCGACAGCCTCGACTATGACATGGTGGAGAATCTCGGTTACTATTTCGAGGGCGGAAAGATTATCGATGCCAAGAATGAGCTTTCCTCGGTCTATGGGCAGTATGAGCCCGACACCAAGAATGCGCAGTTCCTTTTCGACGTGGAGCTTGTGAACGACGACTACGTGCTGCACACCGATACGCTCCACTACAATACGAATACGCATATAGCCGACATTGTGGGAACCACCACTATTGTGTCGGACAGCAGCATAATCTATTCCAACAAGGGGTGGTACAATACCGATGCCGACAAGGCCACGCTCTACAACCGTTCGCTGATAGTGGGTAAGGACGGACAGAAGCTCGTAGGCGACACCGTGTATTATGATAGGGCGACTGGCTATGGTGAGGCATTTGGCAACATGATTCTCACCGACTCGGTGCGCAGCACGATTCTTGATGGCGACTATGGCTATCACAATGAGAAGACAAATGTGTCGTTTGCCACGAAGCGTGCAAGAGCCCGAGAGTTCTCGCGCAAGGATACGCTCTATCTGCATGCTGACACGATACGCACCTATCTTGATGCCGATTCCATGCGAGTGATGGTGGCTAATCCGGGAGTACGCTTCTATCGTGTAAATATTCAGGGAATATGCGATTCCATGAGCATAGTGGAGCGAGACTCCATGCTCAACATGTATAACCACGCTTTGGTGTGGAGCGATAATCGCCAGATTTCGGGCAACGAGATAAACGTGCACATGAACGACAGCACCGTAGACTATGCATTGCTGCCCAATTATGGCATGATGGCCGAGCATGTGGGCGAGACCTATTTCAATCAGCTTGCCGGCAAGGAGATGAAGGCTTACTTCATCGAGGAGGAGCTACGTCGGCTCGATGTGAGCGGCAATGTGCAGCTAATCATGTATCCCATGGAGGATGATTCCACCTATAATAAGCTCGTGGATGCGGAGAGCAGCTATATGACAGTGCTCCTGAAGCCCAAGCAACAAATAGACAAAATCACTATGTGGCCCGAGGTGAGTGGCAATGTGACGCCACTGTATCTCTCAAAAAAGTCGCAATACTATCTGAAGGGGTTCGGGTGGTATGACGCGTTGCGACCAAAAGATCCCGACGATATTTTCGTATATCCCGAGGAGATGCGTCAGTTGCTGAACTCTGAGGAGATAAGGCGTCGCAGCGTGAAGAAACAATGAGTCAGTTATAAATTGAGGATTAAATTAGAGAATGAGCGATATAATAAAAGTCTTACCCGATTCGGTCGCCAACCAGATTGCCGCCGGCGAGGTGATTCAGCGTCCGGCATCGGTTATCAAGGAGCTTGTGGAGAATGCTATCGACGCACATGCCACTACCGTGCAGATTATTCTGAAAGATGCGGGGCGTACCTTGATACAGGTAATCGATGATGGCGATGGAATGACCGACACTGATGCCCGGTTGGCTTTTGAGCGGCATTCCACCTCGAAGATACGGAAGGCCGACGATCTATTCTCCCTTCACACAATGGGATTCCGTGGAGAGGCGTTGGCGTCGATAGCGGCAATATCGCAGATTGAGCTTCGCACATGCCGCCGTGGTGCCGAGATAGGCACACGCATTGAGATAAGTGCGTCGAAGTGTGAGCGCCAGGATGCCGACGTGTGTCAGCATGGATGCAATTTCATGGTAAAGAACCTGTTTTTCAATGTTCCGGCACGCCGGAAATTCTTGAAATCCAATCAGGTGGAGCTTAGCAATATAGTGCGAGAGTTTGAGAAGCTCGCATTGGTCAACCCCGAGGTTGAGTTCACGTTAGTGCACAACGACAACACGATGTATCAGTTGCGTGGCGGTAATTTCAAGCAGCGCATTCTTGCCGTGTTCGGGCGCTCGCTTGAGGCAGGGCTAATTCCAATAAGCCTCGATACAAGTCTTGTGCGGATTGAGGGATTCGTGTGCAAGCCCGAGAATGTGCGCAAGCGCAATTTCCTTCAGTTCCTGTTTGTCAACGGCCGATATATGCGTCATCAGTATTTTCACAAAGCAATACTTACGAGCTACGACCAATTGATTCCCGACGACACGCAGCCAAATTATTTCCTTAATTTCAGCGTGGAGCCTGAGACTATTGACGTGAACATACATCCCACCAAGACTGAGATAAAATTTGAGAACGAGGTGCCGATATGGCAGATTCTATCGGCTGCCGTGAAGGAGTCGCTTGGCCGCTTCAGTGTTGGCCCGTCGATAGATTTCGACACCGAGGGAGCCCCCGATATACCCGTTTTCCAGCAAGGTGTGGTGGACGTGGCTGCACCGAAGCTGGACTTGGACCCCACGTATAATCCATTTGAGCCGTCGGGCAAGTCGTCGGGGCAGGCTGCGCCGCATAGCGATTCACAGGGCTCATGGACTCCAAAGCCGCATCCTGCTATGGACTGGGAGAAATTGTATTCCAATTTTGAGAGCTCCAAGCTCAAGGGCATCGAGTCGCTCGACTCGTCGCCCGATGAGGGCGAATGGAGCCAGAAAAGTCTGCCGGGCGATTCCGGTGATGATGCCGATGTGGTTTCTCAGTCCATGTTGCAAATCAAGGGGAAGTACATACTGCTTTCGGTGAAATCGGGCATAATGCTCGTCGACCAGCACCGCGCGCACATACGTGTGCTCTACGACCGCTATATGAGGCAGATGGTGGGTAATAGCATCGTCTCGCAATCGATTCTCTTTCCCGAGGTGTTGCATCTCTCGGCATCGCAGAATCTTATTCTCCAGGACTTACAGGAGGAGATAGAGAAAATTGGCTTCAGCCTCTCTGACTTAGGCGGTAACGACTGGTCGATTTCGGGAATCCCGGCCGGTGTCGAAGGTGTGGACGTGAAAGAGCTGCTGCTTCAGGTCATCGACTCGATAATAGAGGGCGGCGACTCAATAGCCACAAGGGTGAGCGAGCACATAGCGCTTACGGTGGCTGAGCGAGCCGCGATACCCTACGGCAGGATGATGGGGCAGGAGGAGATGGAGCGGCTTATCGGCGACTTGATGAAGTTGCCACAGCCCAACTACACTCCATCGGGAAAGACAGTGATCTGCATGATGTCGATAGATCAGGTGGCAAGAATGTTCAGCTGATTTTCTCTGAGTCATATCGGTGCGCTTTTTTTGTGCGACATCAATTAATCGAATGAAATATTTGGTACAAAGGAATTATTTTGCTAATTTTGGATATAATTCTTTAGTATTAGGATATGAATACGAGATTAATGTTGTTATCATTTGCGCTATGCTCGCTTGGCTCGGTATTCGGAGCTACTTTGGAGCAAGCTAAAAGTGTTTATAATAAGGGTGATTATGCAAAAGCTCTCCCAATGATGGAGGAGCAATACAAGAAAAGCCCGAAAAACGCGTCGGTGAACCAATGGCTTGGCGTGTGCTACTATAAGACAGGGCAAATCGATAAATCCAAGACATATTTTGAGTTTGCCGCATCAAAGAATGTGGTAGAGTCCAACTATTATTTAGCTTTGATTAATTATCACAGATATGATTTTGCGGAAGCTGAGGCCTGTATAGAAAAGTATCGCGCAGCTATGGAGCGAGCCAAGAAGGAAGTGCCTCAGAGTGTTGAGGCGTTGGAGAAATCGGTGCGCGAGGCGTTGGTAATGCTCGATCATGTGGAGAAAATCGTGATAATCGACAGCATGGCAGTCGACAAGGAGCGATTCTTCAAGGCCTACAATATCTCAGGTAGCTGTGGCAGTCTGAATGGCGACGGAGTGTTGCCCGAGAGCTTGCAAAACAAGGGAATCGACATGGTGTATGCCTCTGAGAGCGGTGATCGCTTGATGTGGTCGATGGCCGATGGCGACGCGAAGACGGATGTGTATGAGATGATGCGTCTATATGGCGGAGAATGGGATAAGCCCGTGAGGCTCGGGGCCGAAGTGAATGGCGAGGGCAACAATATCTATCCGTTTGTGATGCAGGATGGCGTTACGCTATATTATGCCTGCGACGGTGGCAACACCATAGGCGGCTATGACATCTATATGACACGTAAGGACATTGAGACTGGTGAATACTTGCAGCCTCAGAATCTCGGAATGCCCTATAACTCACCCTACGACGACTATCTTCTTGTCATCGACGAGGAGCGGAACTTGGGGTGGTGGGCTACCGACCGCAATCAGATTCCAGACAAGATAACGGTGTATGTGTTCATCCCAAATGCCACACGCGTTAACTATAGCGCCGACGACAGCGATATAGTGAAAAGGGCCATGGCGGGCGACTATTATTCCACTTGGGAGGGAAAGGACTATTCGCCCTATGTGGCAAAATTGCATGAGTTGCCGACAAATGATTTCGTGAGCCGCGACGATTTCACCTTCAATGTGTATAATGGAATAGTGTACAGAAACCTTTCTGAATTCAAGACTCAGGAGGGGTTCAGCATGATGGAGGAACTGCTCGCAATGGAGCGTAAATTCAGTGAGAACAGCATGCGGCTCAAGCAGATGCGCAAGAAATATGAGCTTGCCTCGGCTTCGGAGAAGTCGGCGATGAAAAATAGCATCCTCCAACTGGAGAATGTGATTGACCGCTCGCGCGTCGACATCAAGTGGATGGAGAATTCGATAAGGAAAGTGGAAAAGAGTACTAACAATTAAAAAATAATCAACTATGGAATTTGAATTGATGATGTTTATCATTGTGGCCGTGCTCCTTGTGTCACTTGCCATATTCTTCTATTATGTGCCATTGTTCATGTGGATGTCGGCACAGGTTTCTGGCGTGAGAATCTCGTTGGTGCAGCTATTCCTAATGCGCATTCGCAAGGTGCCTGCCAATGTAATTGTGCAGGCTATGATCGAGGCACATAAAGCCGGCCTTAGCGAGGTGACGCGCGATGACCTCGAGGCCCACTATCTTGCGGGCGGAAAGGTGGCGAAGGTGGTGCATGCGCTCGTATCGGCTGCAAAGGCCAATATCGACCTTGAGTTCAAGATGGCTACTGCAATCGACCTTGCCGGACGCGATGTGTTTGAGGCCGTGCAGATGTCGGTCAATCCGAAGGTGATCGACACTCCTCCGGTGACGGCAGTGGCAAAAGATGGCATTCAGCTGATAGCGAAGGCTCGTGTGACGGTGCGTGCCAACATACGCCAACTCGTGGGAGGTGCAGGCGAGGACACTATCCTTGCTCGAGTGGGCGAGGGCATTGTGTCGTCGATTGGCTCGTCGGAGAGCCACAAGCAGGTGCTTGAGAATCCCGATTCAATATCTAAGCTCGTGCTTAAGAAGGGCCTTGACTCTGGTACTGCATTTGAGATTCTGTCGATTGACATCGCCGATATCGACATAGGCAAGAATATTGGCGCGACATTGCAGATTGACCAGGCTCAAGCCGACAAAAATATTGCACAAGCTAAAGCCGAGGAGCGTAGGGCTATGGCAATAGCATTGGAGCAGGAGATGAAGGCAAAGGCCCAGGAGGCGAGAGCCAAGGTGATCGAGGCTGAGGCTGAGGTGCCTCTCGCCATGGCTGAGGCTTTCAGAAGCGGCAATCTGGGCATTATGGACTATTACCGCATGAAGAATATCGAGGCCGATACCTCAATGCGTGAGACGATAGCGCGTCCCACGCCTCAGGTTAAGCAATAATAGATAATAATTCGTTTTTATGCTTGACTTTAAGAGAGTAGTAGAAAGAAGCAAACTGTATAATTTTCACTCGCACACGCAATTCTGCGACGGGCGGGCTGATATGGAGCAATTTGTTATTGAGGCGATAAGAGAGGGCTTTAGCGACTATGGCTTCAGCCCTCATTCTCCGATACCGTTTTATTCGCCTTGCAATATGAGCAAAAGCGATGTGGATCTGTATGTTGCCGAGTTTGATAGGTTGAGAAGCCTGTATGGCGACCGTATCAATCTCTATCTCTCGATGGAGATTGACTACCTCAATGGTGACTGGGGCCCGTCGAATGTATATTTCGAAAACTTGCCGCTAGATTACCGCATTGGCTCAGTGCACTTTATCCCATCGTTTGACGACAGGGAGGTGTACGTCGACATCGACGGACATTTTGATGCTTTCGATGCAAAAATGCGGCAGTATTTCCACGACGATATCGAGGCCGTGGTGCGTAGTTTCTATCGGCAGTCGAATGAGATGATTGAGGCCGGCGGATTCGACATCATAGGCCATTTCGATAAGATTGGGCATAATGCCGGTCACTTTAGGGCAGGCATTGAGGAGGAGCCGTGGTATATCGCGCTTGTAGAGGATACTTTCGATGCGATTATGGACAATCACCTTATTGTGGAGGTGAACACAAAGGCGCTCGACGGGCATCGCCGTACATTCCCCAACGCACGCTTCTATGAATTGCTGAGGCGATATGACGCACCGGTGCTCGTCAACTCCGACGCACACTTCCCCGATCTTATAAATGCAGGCAGGGAGTCGACGTTGGCCGCGCTTGCCGAATGTGGTGTCATTCAATAGGGGCACTTGAAGCCCTGCGACACAATGAAGTCAAGAAACAACTTAGAGAAATACTCGTTGTTTCGGCGGTTATATCTTATGTCGGTGAAAACTTGAGCAAGGCTCTGCTTATTGTTTTCAGCGACATATTTTTTGTTGACCTCGAGCGACTCCTTCTCCTCATACAGGGCGCGGACTGACTCTGCGGTGTAGTCGTGATAACGCTCGTTGTGCATCACTGCCCCAATCGGCAGCCTTTCGGCTTTAGGCTCGCTATCGGCATCGATGGGAAATCCCACGGTGAGTGTTGCCACAGGAATCACCATAGGAGGTAGATTGAGCACTTTTGCAATATCCGCGGCGTTATATGTGGTGGTGCCGATGTAGCAACATCCGAGTCCTGCCATCTCGGCCGCGGTATTGAATTGCTGTGTGAAAATCGTTGCGTCTAGCATTGCGCCCACAAACGACTGAAAGTTGGTATAGCACGGTTCTGCATCCGAAGCCTCGCACCATTTGTCGAACCGGTTGAAGTCGGCGCAGAACGTAAGCACTACGGGAGCCTCAGTCACCATAGGCTGGTTGAAATGGCATGGAGCAAGGGCCCTTTTCATTTCATCACTTCGAGTCACCACCACGCTGTATAGCTGCATTCCACCGAGAGTGGGAGCCTGCATGGCTTGTGCTATGAGCGAGTTAAGAAGCTCATCGCTGATTTTGGCGTCGGAATAGCGCCTTATCGTCTTCCTTTTTATGAAATATTCGGAGTTCATAATTAAGTCGTTTCAAGAGTAAGAATTAATACCCTAAATTACTGCTAAATGTGATATCATGCAAATGTGAGGAAGTATTTGTGCACGCTTTTAGGATAATTTATGTTTTATACGCACTCGTATAGCCTCCGATATGCCCGTTTCTGCCGGCTTTGTCTGAGTGCGAGGTGTCGGGTTTTGAGAATCGCCGATTTGGAGCAATTTCCGGTTTTGGTAAACAATTTTTGCTTTCTGATTTGGTAAAACTGTGATAATTAGGGAGATGTGAAAAGTTTCGGGAAACAATCGCAAAAATCTTTGTATATAAAAATTATTAGTTATATATTTGCAACCATAAAACTTTGAAACGCCTAAAAATTAAACTACAAGTGGAGAATAAAACAACTTATACTTACGATGAGGCATATAGCGCCTCATTGAAGTATTTTAATGGTGATGAGCTGGCTGCAAGAGTCTGGGCAAGCAAATACGCGCTGAAGGATTCGTTTGGCAACCTATATGAGCAGACCCCCGACGACATGCACCATCGCATAGCGTCGGAGATAGCACGCATAGAGAAAAAGTATCCGAATCCTATGAGTGAGGGGGAGATTTTCAGCCTACTTCGCAATTTCAAGTATATAGTGCCGCAAGGAAGCCCTATGGCCGGTATTGGTAATGATTTCCAAGTAGGATCTCTTTCCAACTGCTTCGTTATAGGCCTCGACGGTGCTCCCGATTCCTACGGTGGCATTATCAGAATCGACGAGGAGCAGGTACAACTGATGAAGCGTCGAGGTGGTGTGGGACATGACTTGTCGCATATACGTCCGAAAGGCTCTCCCGTCAAGAACTCGGCGCTCACTTCTACCGGAATTGTGCCATTTATGGAGCGTTACTCCAATTCGACCCGAGAGGTGGCACAGGACGGCCGTCGCGGAGCGTTGATGCTTTCGGTGAGCATAAAGCATCCCGATTCTGAGGCATTTATCGATGCCAAAATGACCGAGGGAAAGGTTACTGGAGCAAATGTGTCGGTAAGAATCGACGATGACTTCATGAACGCGGCAATCAATACCGAGAAATATATTCAGAAATATCCTATCGACTCCGACGATCCGATGGTCACAAAAGAGATTGACGCATCGGTGCTGTGGAAGAAAATTGTGCACAATGCATGGAAAAGTGCCGAGCCCGGAGTGCTCTTTTGGGATACTATCATCAGAGAGTCGCTTCCCGACTGCTATGCCGATCTCGGATTCAAGACCATTTCCACAAATCCGTGTGGAGAGATACCCCTGTGCCCATACGATAGTTGCCGATTGCTGGCAATCAACCTCTATTCCTACGTGAAGAATCCTTTCACTGCCGAGGCTGAGTTTGACTTTGACTTGTTCCGCAAGCATGTGGCATGCGCACAGCGCATGATGGACGATATCATCGACCTTGAGATGGAGAAGATAGAGGTTATTATCGACAAAATCAAGTCAGATCCTGAGACGGAGGAAGTGAAGGCTGCCGAGTTGAAACTGTGGGACAAGATTCGCACCAAGACGCTCAAAGGACGTCGAACCGGAGTGGGAACTACTGCCGAGGGCGATCTGCTTGCAGCACTTGGATTGCGCTACGGTACCGAGGAGGCTACGGCAATGTCGGAGACCGTTCACAAGGCGTTGGCTCTCGCCGCCTACGGCTCGTCGGTGAATATGGCGAAAGAGCGTGGCGCTTTCGAGATTTATGATGCCTCACGAGAGGTCAACAATCCGTTTGTGCAGCGCATCAAGGATGCCGATCCGGCACTCTATGAGGAGATGCGCCAATTCGGACGCCGCAATATAGCATGTCTCACCATCGCTCCAACAGGCACCACAAGCCTAATGACACAGACCACATCGGGTATTGAGCCGGTGTTCCTCCCTGTGTACAAGCGTCGTCGCAAGGTCAATCCGGGTGATGCCGACGCACATGTCGACTATGTCGACGATACCGGCGATGCTTTTGAGGAATACATCGTTTATCATCACAAGTTCGTAACTTGGATGGACGTGAACGGAATCGACTCCACGAAAAAATACACTCAGGAGGAGCTCGACGAGATTTTGGCCAAGTCGCCATATTACAAGGCTACGTCGAACGACATCGACTGGCTGGCTAAGGTGCGCATGCAGGGTAGAATACAGAAGTGGGTAGACCACTCGATAAGCGTTACGATAAATCTGCCGTCGGATGTCACCGAGGAGTTGGTCGACTCGTTGTATGTCGAGGCATGGAAGGCGGGGTGCAAGGGATGTACGGTGTATCGCGACGGC
>JBJEKJ010000085.1:0-22891 GCA_051878575.1 Muribaculaceae bacterium
GACTTGTAGCCAATGTTAACCACTACCTCACGCTTGTTGAGTGCGATAACGGTACCTTCGGTTACATCTTTGTCCTTAATAGTGTTCAAAGACTCGTCATAGGTCTTTTCCAATTCCTCAAAAGATTTCTCCCTTTGAGTCTCACCTTTTTCGTAGGCTTCCCAATCGAAGTCTGCGATTGGAGAATTTTTTAATTCTTCGCTCATTTAAATAGTTAATAATTAAGTTAATTTTATGTGCCGCGCGTCGTTGCTCGGCACACGAGTGCAAAGGTAACAACATTTTTGCAAATAACAAGCATAATCGCCCCGTTTTTTCGCCAAAATATTTGATTCACACATAATTTGGCCCTTGCTTGGCCCTTGCGTTGCCGCCAACTGCCGAATGACGCCCAACTCCCGAAGCCCACCGGCCAAGTGCGGCCTGCAAGAGCGCAGGTGCGCGTCCCATTATTTGCCGCTACTCCTCAATGCGGCCTCAGGGAGGCGGGAGGTATGCCCCTGAAACAAAAAAAGGAGCCGTATAGGCTCTTTTTTCAATCTTTGGAATCGGCCGAGGAATCAGCCGACGTAGCTTTCTAATGTCTCATTCGATGGGTTCACCGCCACAATCTTGCCCTCGGGCGAGATGAGCATTCCACAGAACCCCTCATCCAAGCGGTAGGCCTTGTATATCCTCGAGGCATTGCCTTCCGCATCGTGAAATTGCGCCCCCGTGTCCAAACCGTCGATTCTCACAATCTCCTTGTAGACCGCCTCCGATGGGTCGTAGTTCACGGCAACAAACTCTAATTTCTCGTGATTCCTTGCCATACGGTCGTATTGCATATTCGCTATTCGCGATGCGGCATCGGTCGACGACCAAAATGAGACCAACACATACTTGCCTCGCAAATTCTGCAACTCGACTTCCGTTTCCGAATCTCCAACAACAAATCCCGGCGCGCTGAATCCGACTCTACCGTCGGCCGGCGTCTCATATCGGGCTGATGTGAAGATGAAGACCAAAGCAAAAATCACAATTGCCAATAATTGTTTCTTCATCTAATTCAATTAAAATTCATAAATAAAGGTCGTTGCCGGCTTTTGTCCCGGCAAGCACCGCGAGAACATCTCGTGGGTGCGACCCCCGCCGATTTTCGGCATTTAATCTTACATAGATTACCTAAAACGCCGCAAAGATACTACTTTATTTTTATACTACCAAATTTTTAACTCAGGCTATTTTGCGTACCCTCTGAATATCAATATATTACGAATTGGAGATTGGTAAATTTAGTTAACCGAAGCCATTTGTTTAAGTTAAAACGTTAAATCACGACTGTTTTTGCCGCAATTATAGGCTCTACGGCGCTCTCGGCGCATTTTCGGCATAAAGTCATTGAAATGAGTGAGTTTCAGCCTTCTCAAATTCTGCATACTGCATATTTTCCGCATACAAACGATAGTGTTAAATTTCTGTTAAAGCCGCATTTTTTTGAAACGAAACCTATAGGGTCTTCGTCTAATTGGTGTAATTTTGAACATTTTTAAAAACTATACAACCGATTTTTACACACAAATGATTAACAGATTTATCATTTTTATTGCAATTACTGCTATAGGCATAGCCCAAGCCTACGCACAATTTGGAGTGAAGGGCACAGTAGCCGACTCTACCGGCACGGGCGAGGCCTACGCCACTATACGCATCTACACCGCTACCGACACCGCCAAGGCCGTGCGACTCGGCACCACCGACGCCGATGGCCGATTCTCGCAGTCACTTCCTGCCGCAGGCAGCTACACATTAAATATAACATCGGTGGGCAAGTCGCCGCTGTGCCGCAATTTCGAGCTCACCGCCGCCAAGCCCATCGCCGACCTCGACACGCTCACCATCAGCGACGCCGGCACAATGCTCGGAGAGGTCCAAGTGGTGGCACAGCGTCCGCTCGTGAAGACCGAAATCGACCGTATAAGCTACGACATACAGGCCGACGAGGAATCCAAGACCAACACAATCTTCGAGATGCTGAAGAAGGTGCCGCGCGTGACCGTCGACGGTGAGGACAACATCAAGGTCGACGGCAGTTCCGACTTCAAGATATTCAAGAACGGCCGCCCCAACAGCAGTTGGTCGAGCAACCCAAAGGAGGTGCTAAAGTCGATACCGGCATCGATGATAAAGCGCATTGAGGTCATCACCGAGCCCGGAGCGAAATACGACGCCGAGGGTGTGAGCGGCATCCTCAACATCGTGACGATGGACAACACCTCGATGCAAGGCGTGCTCGGCAGCATCGGCGCAGGAGTCAACGATCTGGGAGAAGCCAACGGCTACACCTACCTTACCACACAGGCCGGAAAGCTCACCACCACAGTGAACTATGGCTACAACCGCATGTCGAAGGCATCGTCGAGCTCCACAAGCGAGACATACCGGCACTTCAATAATAGCGGCAACGACATCTTCGAGAACATCGCATCGACCAGCAACGGCTACATACACTATGGCAACATAGAGTCGAGCCTCGACATCGACACACTGAACCTCGTAACCCTGTCGTTCGGCGGATACTACTATAAATTCGACGTGAACAGCATGTCCGACACATGGATGAGCAATAGCGCAGGCGATAAAACCTACGGCTACCGGACACACTACTACTCCCCAGAATACAGCTATTTCGACTTCAACGGCAAAATCGACTATCAGCGCCTCACAAGCCGGAAGGATGAGACCCTCACCCTCTCCTACCTGCTCTCCACCACCAACCAGACGCAAAAGTGGCAGACCGACTACGACGAGACCGTAGGCGCCTTCCCAATCGACTATCTGCACAAGCTGAGCGACGACCGCCTGAAATTCTACGAGCACACGTTCCAGTTCGACTGGACTCGCCCGTTTGCCGGCGGACACAAGCTCGAGACGGGAGCAAAATACATTTTGCGCATCAACAATAGCAAGACGCTCCAGACTCACGACAATGCCACACTCAACGACACCACCAGCTTTCACCACACCACTCACGTTGGCGCCATCTATAGCGAATATGCCTTCAACAGTACCCACTGGGGCGCCCGCGCCGGACTGCGCTATGAGTTCGCCCGCATGGGGGCCTCCTACCCCGACGGCTCGCAGCCATCGTTCCACAGCACGCTCCACGACGTGGTGCCCACTCTCAGCGCAAGCTATAAAATCAACGACGCCAACACGCTGAAGCTAAACTATGCCTCACGCATAGCGCGTCCGGGCATCGCCTACCTCAACCCGGCAATCGTCAACGACACCTATAACTCCCGACAGGGCAATCCCAACCTTAAAAGCGCGCGCAGCCATTCCATCACGGTCGACTACACGCTGATGCACCCTAAGCTGGTGCTTAACATCTCATTAAACCACCGTTTCTCCAACGGACTGATACAGAGCGTCACCACCGTCGACAACAACACAATATGCCATAGCTATGCCAACGTGGGCAAATACCGCCGCTCGTCGCTCCATGTATATGCCCAATGGACCATCTCTCCAAAGACACAGTTTATGATTAACGCCGATTTGGGCAACGTGCAGTATCGCAACGACGAACTCAACCTGAAGAACGACAAGTGGTACTTAGGCATCTACGGCTATGTCACACAGCAACTCCCGTGGGGACTGCGGCTCACAGCCAACTTCAGCAGAATAGACTGGGGTTTCAGCGACGTCTACACTCAATATCCCGCACGCTATTTCTATGGATTCGGACTTCAGCGCTCATTTCTCAAGGAGGACCGGCTGACGGTGCAATTACGAGCCAACTGCCCATTCTCGGGAAAATACGACATAGGCGAGTCGCGCACGGTGAATGGCGACGTGACCGGATTCTCTAAGAACTGGCAGCGAACACGCAACTTCTACATCTCAGTGTCCTACCGCTTCGGCTCACTGAAGGCCCAGGTGAAGAAAGTGGCCAAGACAATCGAGAACGACGACCTACAGGGCCGCAAATAGCACCGCCCTGCCATCATGCACCGCCCCTGCCGCCGTCAAACGGCAGCAGGGGCTTTTTTCAATGGATTCAATGGTGATTCAATGGACTTTTGTTGAAAATATAATCACTAAAAGAATTGCGCATTTTAATGACATTCAGTATTTTTGCAGAGGATATCATTACTCGATTTTTCCGCAACATTAAAATAACGAATTTTTTATATGGAATTTCTCACCGACAACAACTTGCTGGGACTCGTGATAGGACTTAGCACATTTCTGATAATAGGATTGTTTCACCCGATAGTAATCAAGGGCGAGTACTACTTCGGCACGCGCTGCTGGTGGGTGTTCCTCGTGCTCGGGATAGCCGGAATAGCACTGTCGATAATAGTCGACAACGTGCTGTGGTCGGCACTGCTCGGCGTCACGGCATTCTCCTGCCTGTGGTCAATACTCGAAATCTTCGAGCAGCAGGAACGCGTGCACAAAGGGTGGTTTCCCCGAAACCCGAAGCGCAAATATCCATTCGACGAAAAAGACCCGAAGTAAATGAGCCATATAACGCAAGAAATAGCAATTATATCGGATTGACAGTCGATTTTTCGGTTATTTTGCCCATTATTCATAAAAAATGCACTATTTTTGCAAAACACAAAGACTCTAACAACGAAAATGGGACAACATATCAATAAATACATCGAGGATTCGATACGCCGGAACTGGGAAGAATTGGCCCTAACCGACTTCAAAGGCGTTTCTTATCAATACAAGGACATCGCACGCAAAATCGCAAAATTGCACATACTATTTGAGCACATCGGAATCAAGCCCGGCGACAAGATAGCGCTATGCGGCCGCAACTCATCGCAGTGGGCGGTGGCAATGTTCGGAGCACTGACCTACGGCGCCATTCCGGTGCCAATACTCCATGAGTTCAAGCCCGACAACATACATCACCTTGTGAATCACTGTGAGGCTCGACTGTTCTTCGTCGACCAGACGATATGGGAGGACCTCGACTCGTCGCACTTCGACGGACTTATCGGCGTGATGCAGATAAGCGACTACTCCGTGCTGCACTCCAACGACTCACGGCTCGACGATGCCCGTAAGCACCTCAACGAGCTGTTCGGGCACAAATACCCCGAGCGCTTCACCCCCGACGACGTGAAATACGTTACCCCCGACCGCGACTCGCTTGCCGTGATCAACTATACATCGGGCTCAATGGGATTCTCGAAAGGCGTGATGGTACCCTATCGCGCCATTGAGTCAAACATCCAATTCGGCATCGAGAGGCTCACATTCCTAAAACCCGGCGACGGCGTGGTGTGCATGCTTCCGCTCGCCCACATGTATGGCTTGGTGATTGAGCTTATCCACACATTCACCAAAGGCTGCCACATATATTTCCTCACGCGCGTACCGTCGCCGAAGATTATCATGGACGCCTTTGCCACCGTGCATCCCAAGCTCATCATCACCGTGCCGCTTATCATTGAGAAAATCATCAAGAACAAGGTGTTCCCGCTGCTCGACAAGCCTCTGATGAAGATATTGCTGAAAATGCCATTCATCGACGACCGCCTGCTGGGCAAAATCAAGGAAAAGCTAACATCGACCTTCGGTGGAAACTTGGTTCAGATAATAGTGGGCGGAGCCGCCCTAAACAAGGATGTGGAGCGATTCCTGCGACGCATCGGATTCCCCTACACCGTAGGCTACGGAATGACCGAGTGCGCGCCGCTAATCGCCTACGCGCCCTGGGAGGAGACGAAAGAGCAGTCTTGCGGAAGGATAGTCGACCGCATGGAGGCGAGAATCGACTCACCCGATCCCGCGAACATAGCAGGTGAGCTTCGAGTGAGAGGCGACAACGTGATGCTGGGCTACTTCAAGAACCCTGAGGCGACAAATGCGTCAATGAAGGACGGATGGCTCTATACCGGCGACCTCTGCACTATCGACGACGACGGGTTCCTTTTCATCCGCGGACGCAGCAAGAACATGATTCTCGGGCCATCAGGACAAAACATATATCCCGAGGAGATAGAGCAGAAGCTGAACAATCTGCCATACGTGTGCGAGTCGCTAATCGTGGAGGAGAATCACCGACTCGTGGCTCTCGTATATCCCGATATCGACAACGGCACCGCCCAGGGCATGACGTTTGCCGACTTGGAGAAGATGATGCAAGAGAATATCGTACAACTCAACAAGGAGTTGCCTGCATACTCAAAGATAGCCGACCTTAAAGTGCTTCACGAGGAATTTGAGAAAACGCCGAAACGCTCCATCAAGCGCTTCATGTATCAGCACTAACCACGCACCACGGCATCACCTGACGTAGAGAAATGAGAAGTCCGAATTATCTTAAAATACTCAAACTACTGCAATTCAAATGGTTGGTCCTATCAGGCATTTGGGCCTTCCATGTGTTGGGCAAAAGATATATCGGCATATATATCGACCCCGCATTAGCTTGCAACCTACGTTGCAAAATGTGCTACTTCAGCGACGACGCAAAGCGAAAAGAATTGGGAGGGTCCTTAGGATTAGCCGACATGCGCCGCATCTCGGCATCATTGTTTCATCGCGCGCTTAAAGTGCAGATAGGATGTGGGGCCGAGCCCACCGTGTCGAGCAACTGGATTGAGGTCGTGAAACTCGCGCGACAACACGGAGTTCCCTACGTCTCCCTGACTACCAACGGCAACCTGCTCACCCGTGAGAAGATTGAGCATGCCATAGAGGAAGGATTGGACGAAATCACGCTTTCGGCTCATGGGATGACGCGTGCTACTTACGAGACTTTGATGCAGAATGCAAAATTCGACATATTCCTGCGTCTCACCAATGACCTGAAGTCGATTAAGCGGAAATATCCCAACTTTAAGGTGCGCGTCAACTACACCATCAATCGCGACAATTTCGACGAGCTGGCACAAATCCTGAAGGTCATGGACGGCGTGCCCGACATAATACAGATTAGGCCAATCCAGAAAATCGGCAATTCAGAATACGACGATTTCGACCTGACCTACATTTTCGACAACTACGACAAAGTCATAACGCCTCTCGTGGAGAAGTGCCGGGCCCGCGGCATAGAATGTATCTATCCGCAAAGGGAGAATCTGGTGGCGATAAGCGAAACCGCCGAATACGATAATAGGATTGAGGAGGCTACCTATTGCTACATTTCATCACAAAGTTGCTGGAAACCCGACTTTGATTTCCACAACGACACTTTTGAGTCATACTCAAAGCGCACGCTATTGGCTCGCAGGCTATTCAGCATGATTTTCCACAAGCCCAAGAACTCGGCTATCAACACAACCCGCAAACTTAACTACACGCCGAGATAGCAGCAACGCACCGGGCAGAGCCATCACATTTGCCCGGCGGCAAGGATTGCCGGCATTGCGCCACCTTTCAGAACAACTCGGTGATTCCAAAATAATACAGCACCTTGCCGGTGGCAGTGCCATAGCCCACATCGAAGCGAGCATTGACGCGCGGCGCCGCTTTTATGCGCAGTCCCACTCCAATCTCGGGCAATGCGGCATCATATCGCACCACATTCTCGCCAAGCAAGGCTATGCCACCCCACCCGGCCACGCCGAAGCGGTTGACAAGCAACTGCCCGACAAGCGTATTGAAATTGAACATATAGCGATATTCCACGTGGGCCTTCAGCACCGACTTGTCGCGAAACTGATACCCATAGTATCCGCGCGTCACATAACCGTCGCCGATGGTGGCGTAACGCGCAAAGGGGATGTCGCGGCCCACGGCATTGTGGCTTGAGATGCCCCACGAGAGCACATTCTCACGCCCCCAAAGCCTCATGTAGTGGCGATAGTCGAGCGTCAGCTTGCCATAGTCGAAGTCGCCGCCGAGACACTTGGCATAATACAGCGCCCGGGCATTGAGCAGGACGCCCTCCTCCGGACCGTAGGCCACATCACGAGTGTCGATGGTAAAATCCACTCCCGCTCCCACATCCACGAGCTTAGCCCGCCCGGCGTCGCCTCCGATAGCCGCAAATCCGCCGTCGGAGAGCAGAAAATCGCCCGGACGCAGCATCGTCTCATGGCGGTAATCGGCCACAACACCCACATACACGTCGCCTCGCCCTACTCTAACCGACACCTCGGGCGACACACGCCACTGTCGCGATTGGTAGCCGTTGACTGCCCTGTCGCGCGCCATAGAGATATTGGTGGAGTAACCTATGCCGAAATAGTGCTCATAGCGCTGCTGATACATGGCCAAAGCCGACAATTTCAGCCTATTGCCACAAAAGTAGAGCGTGGGTGAGCACTTCACATTGAACGAGAACGGATCGGTGAAGCCGAAACGCGCGCTCAGCGGAATGGAGCTTGTGTATAGAAGCGGGTCGCTCCCGGTCTTGAAAATGCCGCTCACCCCGGCACCGATATTGAATCCATAGTCGGGAATGTTGTCGAATGGCGGCGGCATGAAAATCACCTTGAATTTCCCCGCCGACTTAGGATTTCGGCTCGCCACCACACGGCTCATCACCCTCTCCTGCAAGTCCTCAAGCTGCCTGAGCACCTTTGGCTGCGGAGGCAGTGAGTCGGGCCGACTTTGACCGGCGGCAACAGCCGTGCAGCAGCACGCCACCATCGCCAGCACACCGATAGCTATACGGTTCATAAACTTTCTCTCATATTATTAAATTAGGCTGCCGATTCGCACACCGGCAGCCTAACACATTAGTTATACTTAATATTATCCTCTATCGACATCATAATATAGCTTGCATCTTATTGAGCCTTCTTTGCCTTTATGCACGTCCATGCAAACCATGCTATGAGCAGCGCGTACACGATTACGCCAAGCGACTGCATGAGAGCCTCATTGCCGGCATACGGGCAAGCCCACTCGAATCCGGCGAATTTCAGCCCGGCGCTCACCACTCCGAGCAGAGCGCCGCCTGCAATGAATCCCGAGGCAATCAGCGTGCCGTGCTCATGACGAGCCTTGTTGACCTCATCATTCTTCGAGCGAGTGGATACGAACCAGCTTATGATACCTCCTATCAGCACAGGGGTGTTGAGCTGCAAGGGAATGAACATACCGAGCGAGAACGCAAGGCAAGGAACACCGAGCCAGTTGAGCAGCACGGCAAGGATGGCACCCACTATATAGAGCAGCCATGGAGTCTCGCCGCCCATCATCAGCGGCTCTATCACGGCAGCCATGGCATTGGCCTGCGGCGCCACAAGGGCCTCCTCACCCACAAAGCCATACACCTTGTTAAGTATTATCATAACACCACCCACCGTGGCTGCCGACACGAGAGTCCCGAGGAACTTCCACGTCTGCTGCTTGGCAGGTGTCGAGCCGAGCCAATAGCCCACCTTCATATCGGTGACCATGCCTCCGGCCATCGAGAGCGCCGTGCACACCACGCCGCCAATCACCATCGATGCTATGATGCCGGCAGAGCCCTTAAGACCTATCGACACGAAAATTCCCGAGGAGATAATCAGTGTCATGAGCGTCATTCCCGAAACCGGGTTGGAGCCGACGATGGCAATTGCATTGGCGGCGACAGTGGTAAACAGGAACGCTATCACCGTAACCACAAGAAATGCCACTATAGTCTGCATGATATTGTGAATCACACCCACATAGAAGAAGATGAACGTCACCGCAAGAGCTGCAAGCAGCGAGAATGCAAGGAGCTTCATCGACATGTCTTTCTGCGTGCGCAGAATGTTCTTCATTCCGCCGCTGTTGCCTTTCAGCTCCTTTCCGGCAAGTCCTACGGCATTCTTGATGATTGGCCACGACTTGATGATGCCAATCACTCCCGACATCGCTATGCCGCCAATGCCGATATAGCGCGCAGCGCCGCTGAAAATGGCCTCAGGCTCCATAGCCGCAAGCTCGGGATTCATTCCCATGAGCGGAACTATGATGAACCACACGAAAGCCGATCCGGCAAAGATTATGAAACTGTACTTAAGGCCTACGATATAGCCGAGTCCGAGGATTGCGGCACTTGTGTTAACCTTCATCACCATCTTGGCATTGTTGGCAATCTCGCTACACCAGGGAATCACCTTGGTGGTGAGATTCTCGCTCCACAAATTGAAAGTGGCAAGGCAGAAATCATATATACCGCCCACGGCGCCCGCTATCACAAGCGGCATGGCCTGATTGCCGCCCTTCTCGCCCGAGATAAGCACCTGAGTGGTTGCCGTAGCCTCGGGGAATGGGAATTTACCATGCTGGTCGGCACAGAAATATTTGCGGAACGGAATAAAAAAGAGTATTCCGAGCACGCCGCCGAGCAATGAGCTTAGGAACACCTCAAGGAAGTTGACGGCTATCTCGGGGTATTTAGCCTTCAGGATGTAGAGTGCCGGCAAGGTGAAGATGGCTCCCGCCACCACGATTCCCGAGCACGAGCCTATCGACTGTATTATCACATTCTCGCCCAGAGCGTTGTTGCGCCTTGTGGCACTTGAAAGTCCCACCGCGATGATGGCAATAGGTATCGCCGCCTCAAACACCTGTCCTACCTTAAGCCCAAGATAAGCTGCCGCCGCACTGAATATAACCGCCATAAGAAGTCCCATCGACACCGAATAAGGGGTCACCTCAGGATAAGTCCTGTCGGGGCGCATTACCGGCACATACTGCTCATCTTTCTTTAGTTCACGAAAGGCGTTTTCGGGCAAGCCTTTCGTTTCAAGATTTTTCTCTTCGTTTTGCATCTGTGTCAAAAAAAATATTATGATTATTATTACATTCTGCTAAAATGCTCTTTCCATTTATGCAAAATTACGACATTATTTCCAACTATCATCAATTTCTCCATCCAAAATATCACACTCCTCACCATTTGCACTTATTTGCACTTATTTAGCACTTGCTGTCGGGGGGATCTACAGCACTTATTTTTGGAATCATTGGCATTTAATATCACAATTTTATCTGCTCAAGATTTGTATTATAGCTTGAAAACGTGTATTTTTGCCAAAAAATATAGCGCGAAAACGTGTGTTTTCACGCAAATCTATAGCCCGAAAACGTGTAATCATTTATAGTCCAAGTATTATGAAGCGAAAAATATACGATCGTATGTTGGAATGGAAAACCCGAAGCAATGGCTCTACCGCTTTGCTCATTGAGGGCGCACGACGAATAGGGAAAAGCTATATCGTCGAGAAATTTGCCCAACAGGAATACAAGTCGCATATCCTTGTGGATTTCAACGATATGAGCTCTGATTTGCTTAGTATATTTGAGCAATTCCTCCACGATAGGGATGAGCTGTTCATACGTCTGTCGCTGTTTTATGGCGTCAGGCTGTATGACAGGGAATCTGTAATTATTTTTGATGAGGTCCAATTATACCCGAAGGCCCGGGCTGCAATAAAATATCTGGTGGCCGATGGCAGATACGACTATATCGAAACCGGCTCTTTGGTTTCTTTAAGGCTAAACGTGAAAGACATTATTATTCCATCGGAGGAAGAAGCCATCGATATGTTTCCTATGGACTTTGAGGAATTCCTTTGGGCAATGGGCGACACAATGACAATGGACTTCGTAAGACGCCAATTTTCATTGTTGGCTCCGATGGGAACGCTCCACAGAAAAGTCATAGATTATCTGAGGCAATATATGATTGTAGGAGGTATGCCTCAAGCTGTAAAGGCATATTCTGAGAATAGGGATTTCGAGGAGGCCGACAGGATAAAGCGCGGCATTCTGCATCTATATCGCAATGATATATCAAAATATGCCCGGCAATCTGAAACTAAAGTAACAAGGATATTCGAAGACATTCCATCACAATTACAACGCCATGAGAAAAAATTCCGCATAACAGCACTCAGAGCCGACGCAAGAATGCGCGACTATGAGGATGCTTTCTTTTGGCTCGATGACTCAATGGTAGTAAATATATGCTACAACGCAACTGAACCGAATGTAGGACTTCGGCTAAATATGGAGCGTACCACGCTGAAATGTTATATGAGCGACACGGGATTACTTATTTCCCACGCATTCGATGAAACTTCAATCACCGACATTGGGCTATATCGCAGGCTAATGCTTGGCAAACTCGAAATCAACCAAGGCATGTTGGTTGAGAACCTTGTTGCCCAAATGCTCAAAGCCTCAGGGCACAAGCTCTTCTTTTTCAGCCGCTCCGACCGCGAAAACGCAAGTAACCGCATGGAAATCGATTTCTTGGTCAGAAAGCGCAATTCCACATCACGGCATAATATCATACCGGTAGAAGTGAAATCCACCAAAAGGTACACACACAGCTCTCTCGACAAATTCCGAGAAAAATATGCAGAATTCACCACATCGCCCTATGTGCTGCACACAGGCGACCTAACATGCAAAGACGGAATCACATATATTCCTTTATATATGGCTATGCTGATATAAGGAGGGGATTATTCTCGGAGGAGCCACTCGGGGGTGAAGCGCATAAACTTGAGCTCGAAGCCCCGACGGTAGTCACCCTCCTCGACAAAGCACCCTATCGAGCCGTCGGGTAGCACGGCCAGCGACGAGTAAGCCGAGCCTCCGGGCACCAACGTGCGCCGCACCCTCCACGTCATTCCCTCATCGAAGCTCGCGAGCACCGACACGTTCTTGCGCTCTTTCTCGTCGAAGGGAACGCTGTGAAGCAGGAAATCGCGCGAGCCATAGCGGTAGCGTATAATGTCGCCGTTGCATGCAGGCTCTATGATATCGGGTTGGCAATATGCCTCACCCCACGTTTCGCCACGATCATGCGATATGGAGAACCGGCGCTGTCCCTTCTTCGGATTGCGGATGCTCATAAGCACGTCGCCGGTGGATAGCTCCACCACTTTTGCCTCGTCGCCCTCAAAATCGCCGGGATTTCTCGATACGCCCCATGTGTCGCCACCATCGTCGGAAAACACGGCATAGCAGCTAATCTTTCCTCCACGCTCAGGAGTGAGCCGCGTGGGAATCACTATCATAATCCTGCCATCGGAGAGCTGCAAGGCATTGCCCGACGAGAAGAATGCACCGAGCCACTTGCATCGCTCGGCATCAGGGCACGCCGGGCCGTAGATCTGAGGCGTGATGTCGCGCGGTGCGCTCCACGACAGCCCATTGTCATCGCTCACCGAGAGCATCAGTCGCTGATAGTCATCGGCATTAGATTGCCAAAACCCATTGCCCGACACCATGAAGCACAATATGCGTCCCGTGCGCCTGTCGAGCACCAGCGCAGGGTCGCCATACCCGGTGGCAGTGCCATCGCCGGCAATCGTCACCGCATCGCTCCATGTGGCTCCCATGTCGGTGCTACGCCGGCACACCACGTCGATGTCGTTGGGCAAGTCGCCCAAATTATTGTTGCGCTTGTCGGCAGCTGCCACGATAGAGCCGTCGGCAGCCGTCAGCAGCGCCGGAATGCGATAGAACCTCGAGCCGGCGTCGCCGGGCTTGAAAAGCACCTTGCAGAACACGCTATCGGGCGCCTCGCCGGCATGCGAGAGAATCGCCATACAAGCTGCCAAAGCCACCGAAATTACCTTACATATAAATCCTTTCATGATAAATCCATTTAAGACATTAGAAAATAAGCTTATATTATTCACATCTACAAAAATAGTGGAAAATTCTCACATACCTACAAGACGACGCCTCATTTTATTGATTATAAGCATTCTTAAGCCGATATATAAATAATCCTGCATAATAACCTACGCATGTCATCGCATCAATACGCTCTCCCGCATCAATGAACAAAAATAACGCTTAATGCGTATTTCAATAAAAATAACACGAAAAGTTTTGTGGAATCGGCAAAAAATTGTAATTTTGTAATGATTTCAAATTTGAACTAAACAAAAATATTATGGTTGACATAGCATTACACCTAAGAAGCCACGGCATCCGCCCGTCGATGCAGCGAATGGCAATCATGGAATATCTCATGAGCCATCCCACGCACCCCACCGTCGACGTGATATATTGCGACTTGCTTCCCAACATGCCCACGCTATCGCGAACGACCATATACAATACCCTGGAGCTTTTCAGGGAAAAAGGCGCCATCAGAGTGCTGAACATCGACAACAAGACAACCCACTACGATGGCGACCTGAGCATCCACGCACATTTCCTGTGCCGGAAATGCGGCAAAATCTACGACATCGAGATTCCTGAGGAAGTGTATCTGAAGGTGAAATCTCTGCCGTGGCACAATGTGGAGCAGACGGAGATAAACTACAGCGGTATTTGCACCGACTGTGGCTCATTCCCGGCATGATTTTGGAAAAATGAATATCAGATAATATTAATTAAGAAACCATCAATTAAAATTTTTCAACAACTATGGCAAAGAAATTTATTTGTACAGTATGCGGTTATGTTCATGAAGGTGATGCAGCTCCCGAGAAGTGCCCACAGTGCGGCGTTCCTGCAAGCAAATTCAAAGAGGTTGTGGCAAGCGACGCTATCGAGTTTGTATCGGAGCACGAAATCGGTGTCGCCAAAGGTTGCGACGAAGAGATGATCAAAGACTTGAACGCACATTTCAACGGCGAGTGCACTGAGGTAGGTATGTATCTTGCAATGTCGCGTCAAGCCGACCGCGAAGGCTATCCCGAAATCGCCGAGGCATTCAAGCGCTATGCATGGGAAGAAGCTGAGCACGCAGCAAAATTCGCTGAGTTGCTGGGCGACGTGGTTTGGGACACAAAGACCAACCTTGAGAAGCGCATGATGGCTGAGGCCGGTGCAAATGCCGACAAATTCCGCATTGCAAAGCGCGCCAAAGAGCTTAACCTCGACGCTATCCACGACACCGTTCATGAGATGGCAAAAGACGAGGCTCGTCACGGAAAGGGTTTTGAGGGCCTGTTCAACCGCTATTTCAAGAAATAATCACGAGGAATACTCATTCCCGGATTTAAACATTGGGAGAGGCCGCACAAATGTGCGGCCTCTCTATTTATTCATTTATTGCCGGTTATTCATTTATATGCCGGCACGCCGATGCGTCTCGGCGTCGCATGGAAGGTGTGAACGCACAGAGTCGCCATTCTAATGCTACTCACACTCTGAGCGGACGTAGTGATGGGCAGCTTTGCAATCGTGCACGGTTTTGTCGACTATGATATGGCGGTTTGCCATCTGCGAGATGGTGGTCATCTCGTGCGACACGAGAAGGATGGTCGTGCGGCGGGCATAGTCGGCAATAATCTCATAGAGATGCGACTCAAAGCGCTTGTCAATATACGAGAGCGGCTCGTCGAGCACAAGCACCGATGGATTGGCTACGAGCGCACGCCCGAGCAGAGCCCGCTGCAATTGTCCGCCCGAGAGCTCGCCGATTGCGGCCCGGCGCTTGTCGGCCATGCCCACCACATCGAGCATTGCATCGACTTTTGCGCGCTCGTCGGCCGTGAACCGACGGAGGATATGGCGGCTGCTCAGCAGGCCGCTCAGCACCACATCCTCAACGGTTATAGGGAATCGACTGTCAATCACATTTTTCTGTGGCAGATAGCCTATATTCAGGCTCTTGACGATAGCTCCGCGGCTACGGAAGCTCACCGTGCCACAAGTAGGCCTTATCAACCGGAGTATCACCTTCAGCAGCGTTGTCTTTCCGCCGCCATTAGGCCCGGTAATAGCCACAAAATCGCCCTCATCGACTGTAAGGTCGACGCCCGACAGCGCAGTATGCCCGTCGTAGTCGACGCACACTCCGCACAGTTCTATCATTTTACTTTGAGGTAAGTGCATTTGCTATATTCCTAATCTCAACATCCCACTCATAGTTCATCGGATTGATTGTCACCATCTTGGCTCCAATCTGGCTGTTAACCGACTCTATCTGGCGTCCATCGAACTCCTTTTGGTAGAAGAAAATGCGCGCTCCGCTATTGCGAGCCTCATCAATCTCAGCTTTGAGATGTGCCACCGGAGCCTCCTTGCCGTTATACTCCATGCTCAACTGGCGCAATCCATAGTCGCGGGCAAAGTAGCTAAGCGACGGATGCCACACAAGAAATGTGCGCACTTGCAGTGTATCGAGTCGAGCAGCCACTTCCTTGTCGAGTGCGTCGAGCTCAGCCTTCAGCCTGCTGAAGTTGGCACGATACTCCTCGGCATTCTCAGCGTCGAGCTCCACCACGGCGCTCAGCATGTTTGAGGCAATGATTTCGGCATTTTTCACCGACGTCCATATATGAGGGTCCACCTCATGCACATGCCCCTCATGCTCAGCCACATCGTGGCCGCCTCGAATCACATCCACGCTATATGAATTGTCAAACACCCTTAGCTCAGGATGCTCAGTCCGCGCCTTCTCCAAAATTGCCAGCTCAAAGCCGATATTGCCAATGCAGAAGTAAGCCTCGCTCTTCTCAAGATTCATCAGGTGTGTCATACTCGGCTCGTAGGCCTCGGGATTGCTCCCCTGCGAAAGCAGGCACACCACCTTGAACCGCTCACCCACAATCTTCTCAAGCAGGTAGCGCTGGGGCTGAATACTCACGGCGATAATGCGCTCCGACCTATTGCCGGAGCCGCACGACACCATTCCCCACACAGTAGCGAGAAGCAGCGTCATCGCCACAAGCAGCGATGCCCGCGATATCACACTTGTGCTCACCTGACCCGGCTGTTTTTTTAGTGTTGCAAAATAGCCCGTGCGCATCAGAAACGGTATTTCACGCCGAGCGATGTTGCCATCTGCCCGTAGGTCTTCATCACCTGGTAGCGCAACTCGGCAGTGAGTGCTATGCGATCTGAGATGTCAAACTCAGCGCCCGCACCGAGATTGAACGCGAAGCGGTCTTGATTATAGGAGGTGTCGGAGCCCAAATCCAGCTTCCAATTGGAATAGCCGATGCCTGCCAACGGATACACGTCGAATTTATTCACCACATTAATCACATAGTGAAGGTTCACATTTACGTCCCACGCGCTCCAATTGGCGTTCTCGAAATAATAGTTGAAAGATGGCTCTATCCTGAAAGCGTCAACAAGCTCGCATTGGAATTTAACGCCCAATCCAAGCTGATTGGCCGACGACGCATGCGACATCTGCACACCTAAAGCCATATCGCCACCTGCCGCAAATGCTGCCGACGACACACCCACTGCACAAAGCAATGCCATAAAAAACTTTTTCATACCTGTATATTATATTTAATTAAAAATTCATTCCGATAATATGCTATAACAATAAACTCGCCTCGTGTGTTCACCATCTGCACGAGAAAGGCTCCTATTCCGCACCGGCAACAGCCAAAGTGGCCCTATGCCTTCTGCTCCTCGTCGACGTCAGCGGCGTGGACGTGCGAGTGCAGCTTCACCTTAACCTCGTCGAAACCTACTCCATACACTCCGTTGACATTGGCCTGGGTGACGAACGCCTTGTTGTCGATCGACTTCACTATGCGGAAAATCGTCACCGATTCTATCTTGCGGCACATCACTATGAGCACCTTAACATCGCGCTTGGTGTACCATCCGGTGCCGTGCAGCATTGTGCAGCCTCGATGCGCCTCATTGTTGATGGCATTGGCTATCTCCTCCCACTTCTCCGATATTATGGTGAACTGCACCGCCTGACGGTTGGTATTGATAACATAGTCGCACACAAACGACACTATGAGCAGAATCACAAAGCCATACACTATCTTGTCAATGCTGTGAAACAGCAGATAGGAACTGGAGATAATGAAAATATCGGTGTAGAGAATCGTGCGGCCTATGGTCACATTGGTGTGTTTCGACACCATCGCCGCCACTATGTCGGTGCCTCCCGAACTTCCATTGTGCACGAAGGCTATGCCAACTCCCATACCACACATGATGGCTCCGAGAATGATATTCATAAACGGCTGATTGTTA
Organism: Muribaculaceae bacterium; assembly: GCA_051878575.1. Taxonomy (GTDB): domain Bacteria; phylum Bacteroidota; class Bacteroidia; order Bacteroidales; family Muribaculaceae; genus CALZFJ01. Next base: position 17,869 of record JBJEKJ010000085.1, read on the forward strand.
ACAAAAGGCTCGGGAAAGAGCGGCTGCATGACAGCAAAGAAAATGCTTATCACAGTGAAGCCGAACACGGTGCGAATCACAAACCGCTTACCCACAACCCTAAAGGCCATAATGAGCAGCAACACATTCATGGCATAGTTGGTGATTGCCACCGGTATGCCAAACCTGAAATACACAAGCGATGCCAAGCCTGCCAGGCCGCCACACACCACCTTCTCGGGAAGGATGAATGCCGTGAAGCCGAAAGCGTAGAGGGCAAGCCCCACCACTATCATGATGTAATCCTTCAGCTCGCCTATAAACTTCTTGTTTTTGGTAATAGTCATTTTTATAGTTTTTTCTTCAAATATCTGTTTTTCAAGCATTAGCGAATATCGCTCCCGAAGGCCCTCAAAAAACGACGCTAAGTTAACTAATTCTAACGAAACAACCGCCAATTACGCCGATTTTTATTCAAGAATCTGCGCTATTAATCAATTTTCAGCGCATTTCATCGCCCTTCCGGGTCCATATAATCCACTTTCAGCTCGCCACACATACATTTCCACCAATAGACCGGCTTTATTCTCGCACAAATTGCCACAATAGTAGAAAAATGGACCAATTGGATGCCGATATTCTTCAGTAACTTTGTATTATTATTGAAACATGATTAACTACTACATTTTATGAAACTGAAAAAGGCAATAGCCATCATCGCAATATCGATTCTCGCATCACAAAGCATCAACGCTCACACTCCGCTCATCGACGGAGGAAAGCCCGACAAGCTACTCACGATTGGACTGCGTGCAGGAATGACGACTTCCAACATCTCCGACAATGCCACATCGTGGCTGCCACAGATTGCGCAGTACAATGTGTTCTGGCGCTCGGGAATCTGCGTGGGAATGACGGCAAACCTTGCACTCAACAATTTCTTCTCGATAAAGACCGGGTGCAACTTCCAGTCACGCTCCTACGACGTGACGGCAATGGCGGCCGAATCGAAGGCGCAATCGATGAACAGCAGCTACACGCATTCGCGATACTACTACATCAACGTGCCTATGATGCTCTGTGCGACTCTCAACCTCGGCGAGAGCGCCCGGCTAAGCTGTGACTTGGGCGCCTACTTTGCCCACGGCTTGGGCGGCACATGCTCCCGCACTTCATTCTACTACCGTGGAAGCGAAACCGGCGACAACTTTTTCGGAACCAACTACCACAAAAACGACTACTTCGGCTACAATCCCGAGGAGCTGATGTCGGTGAAACGCCCCGACATAGGCATCGTTATGGGCGTGGAGCTGACAGTGCTGAAGCACTATTGCGTAGGAGCGCACTATGAGGCCGGTGTGAAGAATGTGGCTATGAACTCGGTGGAGGAACCCGGAAAACACTCACTAAAAAACCAAGCATGGAGATTCACGCTTGGCTATAATTTCTGACACCCATTCAGTTTCTGACACCCATTCAGCCGGGATATCCCATTGCCATTGCGGCACGGTCACTCTCCTGCCGGAGTGCGGCACAGCAGGGGATCGACTATGCCGGCAATCGCCGGCGTGGCCACGAGGACCGACACATTGCGGTCAGTGCGGAAATGCACGGTAGTAGCTCCGGCCTCCTCGGCTATAAGCAACCCTGCACACACATCCCACACATGGAGGTTCAGCTCCCAATAGGCATCAAGTATTCCTGCCGCCACATAGCAGATGTCCACAGCAGCCGCGCCAAGACGCCGCAAGCCGCGCACGAGCGGCAACACACGCGCCACATTGTCCATATTGTTGTCGGCACTCACATTCTTGTCAACAGGAAAGCCGGTCGACACCACAGCCTTGTGAATGTCGGTGGTTGAGCTCACCATTATGCGCTTGCCATTAAGGTAGGCTCCCTCGCCGCGCACTGCATGGAACAGCTCGTCGAGATATGGCGCATAGACCACGCCCACCACTGTGACGCCTTTGTGGCGGATGCCAATCGACACACAGAACGATGGTAGCCCTGCACTGAAATTCGTAGTGCCGTCGAGTGGGTCGACTACCCACTCATAATCGCCCTCGCGCGACTCGCAGCCCGATTCCTCCGATAGGATAGAGTGCGATGGATAATGCTCATGCACAAACTCCAGAATTACAGCCTCCGACAGTTTGTCGGCCACAGTCACAATGTCGCTGTCGTTCAGTTTGGCTGTTATGCCGAGATTGGCGGTCCTGAAATAGTCGAGTTGCACCTTTCCGGCCCGACGCGCACACTCAATGGCGTCGAGCAATAACCGATCGTTGTCCATAATATAAATATTTCACCAATTTTATAATAATCAGTGTGTTATTTATCCTTACTTACACCTGATGACGGCATTTTGTTCATTCTCAATCCTTCTCGGCTATGGGAATCTGGCGCTTGAACACCTCCTTGAAAGAGATAAGCGACTCCGTGCGCACCGACACCAAGTTTTGCAGCTTGTCGTGAATGATTTGCAGCAAGTGGCTGTTGTTATGGGCATAGAGCTTGATGAAAATATCATATTTGCCGGTGGTGAAATGGCATTCCACCACTTCGGGAATCTCCCTCAGCTTCTCAATTACCTCATCAAACTTCGACGGATCGCTAAGGAAAAAGCCGATATACGCACAAGTCTCATATCCTACCGATGCCGGATCGATTAGCGACTCTGAGCCTTTCATCACTCCGAGGCTATACATTTTCTGTATGTGCTGATGCACAGCTGCCCCCGACACATTGCATTCGCGGGCTATTTCAAGATAAGGCTTCCGTGCATTAAGTGATAACATCTTCAAGATTTTGTAATCAAGAGAATCCAATTGTGAGTTTGCCATGAAGTTTATAATTATAATTTTTTTATTTCAATAAAAAGTATTTATTTTGCTTTTAGGTTATAAAGGTAAGCATTTTATTTATATTTCTGCATTATTTCCCATATAAAAATATCAAAAATGGCATTAAATTTTAGCAATATGCAAAACGGCGATGCCTTACTCGCTGATATAAGGCATCTTTACGAATCGGCGTTTCCGGCCGACGAGCGCCGTGATTTCGATTTGGTGGTGGAGATTCTGCGAGACAATGGAAAATTCGGCATTAGAGTCGGGACCGGCGGCGACAGCGGAGAGCTGCGGTCGTTCATAAGCTTTTGGGACTTCGGAAATTTCACTTACATCGAGCATTTCGCAGTAGCAGCAGCGATGCGCGGACAGGGCATCGGGCATAAGGCGGTCGACGACTTCATGAGCAACGTGAGCAGCCGCATTGTGCTTGAGGTGGAGCCTCCGGTCGATGTCATCACACGAAAACGCGTGGCCTTCTATGAGTCGCTCGGCTTCACGCTTCACGCCGGCTACAAGTACATACAGCCTGCCTACACTCCTCACCTCAATGAGATTGAGCTGAGGCTGATGACTCTCGGCGACTTCTCCCCTGAGGAGCTTGAGGCAGCCGCACTTACCATAAAGCGCGAGGTGTATCCGTCGTTCTGACGGTCGCTCTGCCAACATAGTGGACTTTGCACTATTCCCCGAACAGCTCGTGCATGGCATCGAGCCGCGCAAGTGTGCCCTCGCCGTAACGCGACATTTGCTCTCGCACACGGGTAAACGGCTTAGCAGGGGCGACTCGCGATTTTGAGAAGAAATTGTCGGCATAGCACACGAGCTTCTCCTCAACCGTGAGCGGCAGCATGTCGACGGCGGGAAGTGGCAGTTTCTGCTCCGATATCTCCACGGCGGTAAGCCCGGCTCCGATATGACGCTCGCACACAAGGGCATGGAGAGGCAGTCCCTCGGCCTCAAGTATCGCCTTGCCTATGAGACCGTGGCGCAGATATGGCTCGTCGCCATAGCAGAATATACCCGGGGCGTTGGTCTTGAACACGCCTATGTCGTGGAGCATGGCAGCCTCGTATGCAAAATCCCTGTCAACGGCCACAGCCGACCTGTCGGCGAGCTGCATTGCATACTCGGCTACCTGTCGGCTGTGTGTTATCAGTAAGTTGTAGGCATCACTGCCAGGAATGTAGTATTTCTCTATTATCGAAAGATAGTCAATCATCGCATCAGTCGAGAATGGTCACCCAATTGTGCACGTCGGGCTCGTCGCCGAGCTGGATGGCGCGCAAGTGGTTGTAGAGCTGCGTGGTCACCGGTCCGGGCTGCCCGTCTTTCGCAATGATATATTTCTTGCCGGTATCGATGTCGTGCACCTCGCTTATTGGAGCTGCCACGGCGGCGGTGCCACACTCGGCAGCCTCCTCCACGTTCTCAAGCTCCTCAAGCAGCATCGGACGACATTCCACCTCAAGGCCCATATCCTTGGCTATCTGCTGTAGGCTCATATTGGTAATCGAGGGTAGTATGGAGCCCGACTTCGGAGTAATGTACTTTCCATCCCTCACGGCAAAGAAATTGGCCGGACCGCACTCGTCGATATATTTTTTCTCCTTCGGGTCGAGATAGAGCACTGCCGAGTAGCCTCCGTTGCGGGCAAGCTCGCCCGCAGCAAGGCTTGCGGCGTAGTTGCCACCCACCTTCCAGCGTCCGGTGCCGCATGGTGCCGCACGGTCAAACTCACGGTAGATAGCCACCTTTGTGGGCTTGAAACCCTCCTTGAAATACGGGCCCACGGGCGTCACGAATATCAGGAACAGATATTCACTGGCGGGCTTCACGCCCACCTGTGCCGAGATGCCTATCTCAAGCGGACGGATATAAAGCGACGAGCCACTGCCGTAGGGCGGTATGAAGCGCTCATTGAGCCTTACGACCTTCTCTACCATCTCGCGGAATTTATCCTCGGGAATCGGTGCCATCTTTATGCCTTCGGCGCTGCGGCGGATGCGCTTGCCATTCTCCTCAAGGCGGAAAATGCGAATCTTGCCGTCTTTTCCCCTGAATGCCTTCAGTCCCTCAAAAATCTCCTGTCCGTAGTGCAGGCAGGTTGCGGCCATGTGCACGTTGAGATATTCCGAATCTGATACCTCAACTTCGCCCCACTCTCCATTCTTAAATGCGCATCGCACATT
>JBJEKJ010000085.1:22991-28372 GCA_051878575.1 Muribaculaceae bacterium
AATCTGATACCTCAACTTCGCCCCACTCTCCATTCTTAAATGCGCATCGCACATTATAGTCGGTCTTTATGTAGCCAAACGACAAATTCGACCAATCTAAGCCGCAGTTCTCCTTGTTATTTTCCATATTATGACGTGTTTTGTGCTCCGATAGGGCTAAAGTGCCACCTTTTGGGTCACATTGCCTATCTTCACTATATATATTCCTCTTGAATTGATTTTAAGCTCCGACGTGCCGGCATTGAGTACCGCCTGCGACACCATCTGCCCGAGAATGGTGAACACCCTTACCTGCACGCGATGTGGCGTGCGGACTATTATGGAGCTGTTCACGCCGAAAATCTCTACCCCATCGCTTTGGCGAGGGTCATTGAGACTCGGCACGCTCACAGGCTGGGAGCTCTCGCGCCATTGCATCTGGGCGTGAGCATCGGCTATGGGCATCATCATCACCCATAGGCCGACAGCCAATATGAACAATCTCCTTCTCAACATTATTCAGTCTGAAATACTCATGCAGTGAAGCATTTGTCTTTTTTTCCTCTAATTTTATGCAAAGTTAGCGCAAGACGAGCGTAAAAGCAAATAAAAAACGGCTTTTATTTGAATTTGCCGTGGCAGCATAGAGTTTGCCACGACACCGGCCCAAATATGGCCGATACATTCTATTCGCTTATTTCCTCGCCAAGCTCGTCGTACTTCTGAAACAGGAAATCATTGTATGGGAAGCGCTGTGTGTGTATGATCTTTGCTTTCTGATACAACAATTGCTTCAGTTCCTCAATATTCACCCGGTTCTTGGCCGATATGAACACGCAGTTGTCGTTGAGCTTGGCCATCCATGTGGCCTTAAGCTCCTCAAGCGGTATGTTCTCGCGTGTGCGCGGCGTGAGGTCGTCGTCGTCCTTCTTCTTGTAGGTAAAGGCGTCGATTTTGTTGAACACCACTATCATCTCCTTGTTTGCGGCGTCGCACACCTCATTGAGCGTCTTGTTCACCACCTCCACCTGCTCTTCAAATTGCGGATGCGATATATCGACCAGATGCACGAGAATATCGGCGTCGCGCACCTCGTCGAGCGTGGTCTTGAATGATTCCACAAGATGTGTGGGCAACTTGCGGATGAACCCCACGGTGTCGGTGAGCAGGAATGGCAGATTCTCTATCACCACCTTGCGGCATGTGGTGTCGAGCGTCGCAAACAGTTTGTTCTCGGCAAACACGTCGCTCTTGCTTAGCAGGTTCATCAGCGTTGACTTGCCCACGTTGGTGTAGCCCACAAGAGCTATGCGTGTGAGCTTGCCGCGGTTTTGGCGCTGAATGGTCTTCTGCTTGTCAAGACCGCGCAGACGCTCTTTAAGCAGCGCTATCTTGTCGAGGATGATACGGCGGTCGGTCTCTATCTGGGTCTCGCCGGGGCCGCGCATACCGATACCTCCGCGCTGACGCTCAAGGTGGGTCCACATTCGCGTCAGGCGTGGCAGGAGATACTGATACTGCGCCAGCTCTACCTGCATCTTGGCATTGGCAGTCTGGGCGCGCTTGGCGAAGATATCGAGGATAAGGCTTGTACGGTCGAGCACCTTCACTCTCACCTCCTTCTCGATGTTCGCCACCTGTTTTGGCGTCAGGTCATCGTCGAAAATCACCAGTCCTATCTCGTTGTCCTCCACAAAGCGGCTTATCTCATCCAGCTTGCCCTTGCCGACGAAAGTCACACGGTTGGGCGAGTCGACTCGCTGCAAGAATTTTCTCACCGTCACCGCTCCGGCAGTGTCGGCAAGGAACGCGAGCTCGTCGAGATACTCGTTAGCGCGAGTCTCATTCTGGTTAGGGGTAATAAGCCCCACAAGCACAGCCTTCTCGCTCTCGGCTTCATTTATTATATGGCCTTCTATCATTATTGATTAAACTTTTCTACAAAAGTAGTAAATTTACTACAATTTGACAAAACGATGGCGCGCCAAGTGGATTCGGCACGCCATCGCAATATTCTTGTCAGCGTCGGTGATTAGTCCTTGTTCAGGTTCACGCGCTTGAAAGCGGTCACTGTGAGAGTTGCGCTCTGCTTCTTCAGGTAAGTAGCGATATCCATAGTGTTGTCGGATACGAACTCCTGCTTGAGCAGGCAGTTCTCCTTGAAGAACTTGTTGAGACGACCCTTGGCAATGTTCTGAATCATTGTCTCATTCAAGTTTGCCGACTTCTCGGCAGTAACGTCGGCAATGATCTTCTTCACTGCAACCACGTCCTCAGCAGTGATCCAGCCCTTGGCCTGGTTCGACTCCATGTGAGCCTCGCTGTCGAAGTGGGCAGGATTGAATCCGGCCTTCTTGATAGCAACCTCCACTGCCTTCTGTACTTGCTCCTGGCGAGTCTTCTCCACTGCCACGTTATACTCAGAGTCCTTGACCTCCTGAGGCATGCTTTCCTCATCGAGAGCTACAGGATTCATTGCCGCTACCTGCATGGCGATCTCCTTACCCACATGTGCGTCGGCAAGTTTCTCGTTGAACGATGCGATAGTCGAGAGCTTGTTGCCAAAGTGGTTGTAGGCTGTTGCCTCCACTCCTTCTACATACTCGTATGCGCCGAGCTCCATCTTCTCGCCTGTCTTACCGATTTCCTCCACGATAAGGTCGGAAATCTTGCGGCCTTCAATCTCCACATCCTTGAGCTCATCGAGGCTCTTCACCTTTGCTGCCATTGCAGCAGCAAGAATCTTCTTGGTGAGTGCCACAAAGCCTTCGTTCTTTGCTACGAAGTCGGTCTCGCACTTCAAAGCCACGATTGCAGCGAAGCCCTCGGCTGCGTCGGCGAGCACACAGCCCTCCGATGCCTCACGGTCCTCACGCTTGGCTGCAACTGCCTGACCCTTCTTGCGAATGATCTCAATTGCAGCATTCATATCATTGTTTGCCTCAGCCAAAGCTTTCTTGCAGTCCATAAGACCGGCACCGGTCAGGCTGCGCAGCTTGCTGATATCTGCCATTGTAACTGCCATATCTATATATATGTGTGAATGGTTTGTTAATCGTTTGTTTATTTATGTTCATTAGTGGCGGCTGCCGGCGGCAGGCTGCTCGAGCTTACTCGGCTGCCTCCTCAGTAGCGGGAGCCTCCTCAGCCTCAGCCTCGGTCTCGGCAGGTGCCTCGGCATCGGCAGCCTTGCGGCGTGCCACGCGAGTGCGCTTCTGCTTCGGAGCCTCTTCGCCCTCAGTTGCGTCCTTGTTGTCAACCTTCTCTACCTTGCGCTCCTCAAGACCTTCGATCATTGCTGCGCACACGGTGTCGAGAATAAGCTCGATCGACTTCGAAGCGTCGTCGTTGGCAGGAATTACGAAGTCAACAGGTGTCGGGTCGGAATTTGTGTCGACGATACCAAATACAGGAATACCCAAGCGGTTGGCCTCAGCTACTGCGATGTGCTCTTTCATCACGTCGACTACGAACAATGCCGAGGGAAGACGGTTCAGGTCGGCGATGCTGCCGAGAGTCTTCTCAAGTTTTGCACGCTGGCGGGTGATCTGGAGCTTCTCACGCTTAGAGAGGTTGTCGAAAGTTCCGTCCTTTGTCATCTTGTCGATAGAAGTCATCTTCTTCACTGCCTTGCGGATAGTGGGGAAGTTGGTGAGCATACCGCCCGGCCAACGCTCGATAACGTAAGGCATGTTTACCGAAGTGGCCTTGTCGGCGATAACCTGCTTAGCCTGCTTCTTGGTGGCTACGAAAAGAACTTTCTTGCCCGATTTTGCGATATTTTTAAGAGCTGCTGCTGCTTCCTCAAGTTTTGCAGCTGTCTTGTACAAGTCGATAATGTGGATACCGTTGCGCTCCATGAAGATGTAAGGAGCCATAGCAGGATTCCATTTGCGTTTCAAGTGGCCGAAGTGACATCCTGCCTCTAAAAGTTGGTCAAAATTTGGTGTTGCCATTTTTAATTCTTTTGTTTTTTGTTTACTTTCTTGTTTTAATCAACCTCATGGTAGCCGGCATCGGCATCGCTGCAACGCCAAGTCCATGGGGTTTAGATGCTAAACTCTCTGTTTATGCAGCCCGGTCAAGCCGATAATAAGTATTAACGCTTGCTGAACTGGAATCTCTTGCGTGCCTTTGGACGACCCGGCTTCTTGCGCTCTACGGCACGTGGGTCGCGGGTTACGAAGCCTGCTGCGCGAAGCGCTGCCTTGTCGTCGGCGTTGATCTTCACAAGAGCGCGGGCAATTGCAAGGCGAAGGGCCTCGGCCTGTCCCTTGTAGCCTCCGCCACAAAGGTTCACGTTGATATTGTACTTCTCGGCTACCTCAAGGAGGTTGAGAGGTTGCTTAACGATGAATTGAAGGATTGAAGATGGGAAATATACATCAAGCGAGCGCTTGTTGATTGTGATTTCGCCATTACCCTCCGTCACGAATACGCGGGCGATTGCGGCCTTACGACGGCCTACTGCATTAATCTGTTCCATATTCTTCAATCTTATTTAAGTTTGTTGATATCAATTACCTTTGGATTCTGAGCCTCGTGTGGGTGCTCCGGTCCGTTATACACATGTATGTTCTTCAACAGAGCTGCTCCAAGACGGTTCTTCGGAAGCATTCCCTTCATCACCTTGATGAACAATGGGTGCTTGCCGGGCTTCAAAGCCTGCTTCTCCGACTTCAACTGAAGGATTCTCGGAGTTGCCACGCGCTGTCCACCGGGATAGCCTGTGTACGACAGATATTTGCGGTCATCCCACTTGTTGCCGGTCAAAACCACCTTGTCGGCATTGATAATAATAACATTGTCTCCACAATCTACATGAGGAGTGTAGCATGGTTTGTATTTACCACGCACGATTTTTGCAACCTTTGCGCATAGACGTCCCAAAACCTGATCGGTAGCATCAATTACCACCCATTCCTTTTGAGCGTTTTCAGCCTTAGCTGAGATAGTCTTGTAACTTAAAGTATCCACTTTATTATTCCTAATTAAATGTTAATTAATTTATTCACTTCCACGCACTTAGACCCGGCCAAAAGTCCCTGCGATTCCGCGAAATGTTAAATTTGGATATAATCGGCTTGCAAAGGTACGATTTTTTCTCCAAGTAGCCAAAATTTTTCACTTTTTTCTTAATCACTTTTCATCTGCTCTTCTTCCGCTTTTCATCCGCTCTCCTTGAATGCAGAGTCAGCTCTCCTCGAACGGGCACACAGCGGCCTCATTCCCATGAATCGCGCAGCGCCACACTACGACCACCTTCCTCAAAGCGCTGTCACACGCCGGAATCTCACATGCCTCACACGTTTTCACCCGAATTAAGCCCCGTGATATATATGCTCTATAAGAGGCTGTGTCAAAATAGGCGCAGCCTCATTTTTATAATGAGCTGTAAAACA
>JBJEKJ010000086.1:0-28033 GCA_051878575.1 Muribaculaceae bacterium
GAGTGCCCTGGTATGAGCATGAACTGAAGGATATCGACAACCTGCTTGAGCCACGCGGTACACGCGAGGAGACTTTCCAAAAAATCATCGACGACCTCACGCTCGCCATCAATGAGGAAAATTTCCCGGGCAAGTTCGACAGGAACAGTGCTGATTATGGACGCGTGAACAAGGGAATGGCTTATATGCTTCGCGGCTTCAGCTACATGTGGCTGAAAGAGTGGGCAAAAGCAGAAGCTGATTTCCGCGCTGTGGGCGATTGCGGCTTCAGTCTCTACACCGCCGGCGAGAAGCCTTTCCGTGACCTATTCACAGTGGCACAAGAACGCTGCGACGAGATGATTTTCTCTATTCAGTACGACCTTGAGGCCAGTTTCTGGGACCAAAACGGTTACCAACGTTCCTACGGAACACGTAGCGCACGCGGCTGGGGCTGGGCCAACTACATAGCCAATCCCTATTTTGTGGATACATTTGAGAATTCCGATGGTAGCAAATTCAACTGGGACGACGTGATTCCGGGCTACACCACCATGGACAAGAAGGCTCGCCGCGTGTTCTTCCTCCGCGACGGATTGACTGATGCTGAAAAGGCCTATCAAGCTGAGCAAGGAGCCGACATGAGCCAATATCTGCCCAAAGGCAACGAGGCTCGAATCCGCAAGGCTTACGACAACCGCGACCCGCGCCTTGAGATGTCGCTTATCACTCCCTACGCACAGTTTGTGGGCGGAAATGATGGAATTGCACGCACCTATACCCTGCGCTTCCCCTTCCGCAACGACAAGAAGAAACCTTGGGATATCCTCTACGACAAGAGCGACCAGCTCTTCTATCTCGTGCGCAAAATGGTGGTTGAGGGCATTGATGATGCCAACCATCTTGGCGGAAGCGGTCTCGACCATCAGGTTTATCGCTATGCCGAAGCTTTGCTCTGCCTTGCCGAGTGCCTCAATGAGCAAGGTAAAGTAGATGAAGCAGTGGAAGAAATCAACAAGATTCGCCGCCGCTGTGGTGCCCAAGAGCTTAACAGCAACGCAGCCACAATGGTGAAGGGACAGGACGATATGCGCAAGCGCATTCGCGATGAGTTCAAGTGGGAGCTTTTTGCCGAGAATGAGGTGTATTGGCACGAAATCCGCTGGGACACCTGGAAAGACGACAAATTCGGAACCTACGAGGGCGAACCTAACGGCTGGATGCAGATTTGGGGCGTGCGCGACTACTACTATCAGTGGGGCGGCGACCACTACAAGCTCTATCCTATACCCGAGGAGGAACGACTTAAGAATCCCAACCTCACCCAGAATCCGGGCTGGTAATTGAACAACTCACAAGGGGTGTATCGGCTCAGGAAGATTGATGCACCCCTTCCTTTTTTTCAAATAATTACACAATTTAGCTTTATGAAATGTGCCTATATTCTTTTCACGGTGGCTTTGTCGCTCGCACTGTGCTCGTGCGGCGGCAAGAAGGCTGATGAAGCGGCAAATGTGCCCATCATTCAAGCTGCCACCTACAAGAATCCTGTCGGGAGCAACTTCAAGTGCTCCTTTGTAGTGTCGAAAGCTCCTAACGGCTGGTTCTACGGACTGGCCGGTTGCGAAGTGATGCAATCGTCGAATCTCATCAAGTGGACCCGGCTCAGTTTCACCCAACAGAGCGACAGTGTTAAAGCCCTCAATGAGTATCTCAACAGGAAAAAGCTCACAGAGCTGATTTCTGACTCAGCAGCAGGTGTTATCGACTACCGCTATGGTGCAAATGAATACCATTTTGCCTCTATCGACAGCGGAAAGAAGATTGTGGTCTCGCGCTATGCTGCCAACGACAGCAGCACAGTAGCTGCCGATGTGGTGCTGGCAAGCAATTACTACAAAGACCTCTCGGTATCGGCGGTGATTCTCGACGATACCAACGACAGCTGGCTTCTCTATTGCGCCACACGCACGTCCGACGGTTGCAAGGTACTGCTCCTTGACCGCCTGATCTGGACGAATGATCTGCCCACAGTGCGCAATCTGCGTCCGTCTTCCACCGTACAGGCTGCTCCTGTAATACACTAAGTGCCTAACAATGCGCACAGCATCAATCAAAACTTTTTCTCAATGACATGAAACAATTACTCACATCTCTACTCCTGACTTGTGCATTCGTAGCCGGTGCCTCCCAAGGGCACTTGCAATCGGCAAGCATAAAAGACACATCGACCGACAACAACTACTACATCTTTCCGGCTCAACGCCTACAGCTCAACGAAGGCTCGGGAGTGAGTCTATGCTTCTGGGCGAATGCCTGCGGAAAGGAACTTTGGTCGGACTATTATCTCGATCAGATTATTGACTGGCTCGTGGACCCGAATGGATTGAATATAAACGTTTTCCGCTATAACATCGGCGGTGGCGATGACCCCAACTGGACTCATTGCACCGAGCATCACTTCCAGCTTGGAGGCGAACATCAAGGTAAGGGACAACGCGCTGAGATTGAAGGCTTCAAAGTTACTGCTAATTCCGACTACGACTGGAGCCGCGATGCCGCTCAACGCCGCGTGATGCTGAAAATCAAGGAGAAACGCCCCGATGCAATTTTTGAGGCATTCTCTAATTCCGCTCCATGGTGGATGACCGTGAGTGGCTGCTGCGCCGGCGGACCGACGTTGAAAGATGATAATCTTAAGCCCGAATACTACGAGGCTTTTGCTAACTATCTCGTTGATGTGTGCAAGCACTACAAGGACACCTACGGCATCGAGTTCCGCACCCTTGAGCCATTCAATGAGCCGCAAGCCGAATATTGGGCGGTAGATCTCGGTCAGGAAGGTTGCCATTTCAGCATCGATGCTCAGAAAGCGTTCTTGAAAGTGCTCAAGCCGATTTTAGATGCCAGCGGATTGAAAACGAAAATTTCAGCCAGTGACGAAACAGATATCCGTGATGCCGTGAGTGGCATAAAGAGTTTCAGAGAAGCCGGACTCGCCGGATATATAGGTCAGTTCAACACACACTCCTACGAGACCGACGACCGCACCCGTAGCCAATATGGCAATCTTGCCCGTACCACCGGTTGCCTGGTGTGGATGAGTGAATATGGACCGATGCAGATAGGTTCGGGTATCGAAGGAAATCTTGGCATAATGCAGCACAAATTCGATGATTTGCAATATATGATGCCAAATGTGTGGTGCGACTGGCAATATATGGACTATAACGACCAGTGGGGTACTATTTTCTGCTCTTTCGATAACCCTGAGAATATCAAGAAACTGAAAAACTACTATGTGCATAGCCAGATAAGCCGCTTTATCAAGGCCGGCTACTATTTTGTGCCCACAACATCGCGCCAAAGTATAGCCGCAGTGAATCCCGAGGGCACGGAACTTGTGGTAGTGGCTATCAATGAATCGGAAAGTGTGGTTTCGCACACCATCACCATGCCATTCACACGAATTAACGGCATCACTCAAGGCTACAAGACTACTTCAAGCTGTGATATGGCATCGGGGGCAACCTATCAAGGAATGACGGAAAATAACCAAATTCGCTTCTGGCTCGACCCTAAGAGCATCACCACCTACGTTATTCCTGTGGAAATCGAACCTGTAGGCACCACAATAGGCGATGGCGACAAGTTTGTGATAGTGCCACAGTCGTCGCGAAGCAATGCAGTGAGCATCAACGATGCAGGCAACAGCCCTGTTCTTGCCAATATCAACAGCAACGATGCAATGCAGCTGTGGCAAGTCACCAAGCAAGGCAATGGTTTCACTTTGACCAACACCAATGGTAAGGTGATACAATTCGATGGCGACTGGAGTCTTTATACGGTGGATAGAGGTGCGACGGTGTTTGATTTCACTCCTGTGGCTGACTATTTCTATGCAATTAAAAGTGGCGACAAGGGCTTCACATTGATAAACAACGGTCTTACTTCCGGAACAGGAATGTATATGGACTACAATACCACTGAACTCGACAACGACACTCGCCACTGGATGTTGCTGAAAGTGGAAAATGGCAACAAATTCTCCGCTGAAACAAGCAACGCAGGAATCAACGATGCCATTGCATCAATAGGAGGAAATGGAATGTTTGATGTGTTTGTTCTCTCAAATACTGAAATACAGAACCTCGAGAAAGCAGGCGTTGCAATGAACAGCTATCGCGATGACAATATTTCTTTCGGCAAAGGCGGAACTATTAATAATGGCTGGCCCAATGGCGGCATACCGGGGCTTGGCGGTTATTACGACAGTAATTGGGGCGCATTCGGCATTTATGGCAATTACACAGAATATAACTGGGCAGGAATTTACTTGAACAACAAGGACGCAAACGAGGCGCCTGTTGCAAGGAATTTCAGCCACATTAGCCCCGACACTCATCTCCATGCTTCTTTCTGGACAAATTCGCAGGCTTTGTGCGACTCGCGTGTGCGACTGAAATTCCTCCGTTACGATGTCACCGGCGATGATTGTGCAAGAATGTTCCTCAGTGCCAATCCTGCCGATACCGATGCCGAGTACCCGATTATCGGCTCTATGCAGAATGGCAAGTGGGTAACTGTCGATGTCACTTTGGGTGAGTTAGAGCAGCTGATGGCAGCAAAGGGATTGACACTCGACTATTCGCGTTTTGGAATAACCTCTGCCCTACATCATATTATGGCATTCGAACCTCCATACGGAAGAGACCCATCAACCGATTACCCATCGGAGGACTATTGCAATGAGGCAATTTTTGCAGTTGATGCAGTTTATCTCTACACCCCGGGCAGTAGCATATCGGCATCGACGGCTGTAGCTGAGAGCGGGTCGGCTGTCTATTATGCTACTTTCAGTGATGCGTTCTCCGACGTAGAGCTATCGGTTGCCTCCGGTGAAAGCATAGAAGTGTTTAATGTTGTGGTGAATGGTAATGTATTGAAACTTAACCGACGCAGCAATAATAAGGTGGCACGCGGAGAGGGTGTGCTTGTGCGAACCACCACTCCATCAATTATCGTTTCACCTTTAAATGGCAGCAATCTTACACCGGCAAGCAGCGAAGAAAACTACCTGATAGCAACCCCTACATGGAACACGTCGGTGACTTGCGACAACAATCATTGCCTGTATCGCCTTACTTTCGACAACACTAAGACACTCACCGGACTCGGTTTCTACTGGGGAAACGACACTGGCACGCTCATTAATGCCAAACCCAACAAAGCATATCTTAAGATTCCCAAGAACGGCATTATATCAGCCCCTCGCGGCTTTAGTTTTGGTGGCTCGGCGTATATTGATGGCGTGAAAACCAACAACAGTGAAACCGATGATGCAATTTTCGACCTTGGCGGACGGCGCGTCTGCAATCCTGAACCGGGATTCTATATCAAAAATGGTAAGAAAGTGATAATTCAATAGATTTACTGAGTAGGATTTTTACATGCTTACTAATATAAACTAATTTAATCATTTGACATGAAGAAATTTTTGTGTTTACTATTTTCAATATCTGTTATCGCAGCCGGTGCTGCCGATATGCAGAAGTATATCCGCCACTCAGGCGGTAACTACCTTGGTGCCAACAAGCAACTTAAAGCGGTGCTTAAGTCACCGAATGCGGCTTCGCCTCTTATCACTCTCGCACAGCAAAGCGATGGTAGCTATGCACTGAGCCTCGACAACAATGGGACTGTGGTATATCTCACCGCAGGCTCCGACAGCGGCTCGGCTCTCACATTCCAGACTACCTACGATGCTTCATCGTGCCGTTTTAAGCTCGAGCAAGTTGATGAAATGTTCTATCGCTTCAAGAGTGTGAAAACCGGTAAATATTTAGGCGTGACCAATGTTCTTAGCGGTAACTATGTATATGCCAACAATTCTGGCGACACTTCTATGGGCTATTGGCTGCTCAATGATGAGGATACGCACGAGGAGATTGCCCGACAGAGCGACTACTTCATTTTCCCGGCCCAGCGTTTACAGCAGAATGAAGGCTCAGGCGTGAGTCTTTGTTTCTGGGCGAATATGTGTGGGAAAGAGGTGTGGAATGATTATTACCTCGACAAGATAATCGACTGGCTCGTTAGCCCTGATGGACTAAATATCAACTTGTTCCGCTACAACATTGGTGGTGGGGATGACCCAAACTGGACAAACTGCACCGAGCATCACTTCCAGCTTGGAGGCGAACATCAAGGTAAGGGACAACGCGCTGAGATTGAAGGCTTCAAAGTTACTGCTAATTCCGACTACGACTGGAGCCGCGATGCCGCTCAACGCCGCGTGATGCTGAAAATCAAGGAGAAACGCCCCGATGCAATTTTTGAGGCATTCTCTAATTCCGCTCCATGGTGGATGACCGTGAGTGGCTGCTGCGCCGGCGGACCGACGTTGAAAGATGATAATCTTAAGCCCGAATACTACGAGGCTTTTGCTAACTATCTCGTTGATGTGTGCAAGCACTACAAGGACACCTACGGCATCGAGTTCCGCACCCTTGAGCCATTCAATGAGCCGCAAGCCGAATATTGGGCGGTAGATCTCGGTCAGGAAGGTTGCCATTTCAGCACAAGTTCGCAAGCCAACTTCCTCAAGGTGCTGTATCCTATTCTTCAAAAGAGTGGACTGACAACAAAAATTTCGGCAAGCGACGAAACGAGCATTCTCCATGCTATTAGCGGCATAAAATATTTCAACAAGAATAATATCAGCAGTATGGTGGGACAGTGGAACACTCACTCCTACATCGCTACAGACCGTGCACGCAGCCAGTATGGCAATCTCGCCCGCGCCACAGGTTGCCCGGTGTGGATGAGCGAATACGGTCCTATGAATATAGGCACAGGAATCACCGGCAATCTCGCCATTATGCAGCACAAATTCAAGGATATTCACTATCTTATGCCAAATGTGTGGTTCGATTGGCAATTTATGGACTATAACGACCAATGGGGAACAATTTCGTGTTCTTTCGAGAATCCGCAAAATGTTTCAAGACTCAAAAACTATTATGTGCATAGCCAGATAAGCCGCTTCATCAAGGCGGGATATTATTTCGTACCTACTACTTCGCTGCAAAGCATTGCCGCCATCAGCCCCGATGGGAATGAGCTGGTGATTGTGGCACTGAATGAACAGTCGTATAAGTCGGTTCATACCATCTCTCTGCCTCTTGCCAAAATAAACGACGGTGTGAAAGCTACTATCACAAGTGCTGACAAAGACGTATCGGATAATGTGCAATTTGAGCTTATCGGTGACAACAAGATTCGTCTTACTCTTGAGCCGTTGAGCATTGCAACATTGGTTATTCCCTTGAACGGTGTTGAGGAGGCTACTGAGATTGCGAGCGGCGACAAATTCATCATCGTTCCGCAGACTGCGCACAGCATGGCTGTTATGGCCGATGGCTCAGCACTCGTTATCAACGATGTCAACGCCAATGATGCCTCGCAAGTGTGGAGCGTGGAGAAGACTGCCGCAGGATTCACCTTCACCAATGGAGAGAACCGCGTGATTACCTATGGCACTTCGCTCGCTGTAGGTGACAGCGGGGCAGCATCTTTCAGCATTGAAAGCGTTTCCGATTACTTCTATGCCATCAACAACGGCACAAAAGGCTTCGGACTCACAAGCAACGGACTTACTGCCGGAACAAAGCTGATGATGGGATATGATACCAACGACCCGGAACAGGACACACGTCACTGGCTGCTGCTGAAAGTGCAGAGCGGCAACGGCGCATCGGTAGAATCAATCGTCGGCGATGAAACGGATATTGATTCTACCCCTGAATACTTCGACGTTCTTGGCCGACGCTACACCACTCCACAACCCGGACTCAACATCGTCCGACAAGGCAAAACCACTAAAAAAATCATCAAATAATAGCTATGATTTCTTGTATTATGAGAAAAATTCTGTTTACGTTAGCAGCAATAATGATTGCATCATGCTTATCGGCACAGGATTATCGGAATAACAAGCCGATGTCGGTGAATTACTTGCAGGGCAAAACGCTTTCGGTCATCGGCGATAGCGAGGCCGCCGGCGACAAAAACGGCATTGCCGACACCTATTGCTACTATATTGCCGAGCGGAATTGCATGAAAGTGAATAATCTGGCTCTAAACGGGCAGAAATTGTGTAATGCTCCGGCTGATGGTTGGCCGGCATTACTCGACTACTACCAATGCATTCCAGCCGACACCGACTACATTCTCGTTCACATCGGCTATAACGACGACTTCGACCCTCTTGAAGCTAATGACTCTCAGGACTCGCTTTCCTATAAGGGAGCTTTCAATCTGCTTATCAAGGGGCTTCGCACACGTTATCCTCATGCCCGAATTGGTGTGATATGCCCTTACTATTTCAATGGAGAGCCTACTCGAGTGGCACGCGCACAGTGGATGATGAGCCGTTGTCCCCAGCTCCATGTGCAGTGCATCGATGGCTGTGCAGCCTCAGGGCTCGACTACTTCACACCGGAGCAACGCGATATGTTCCGCGACGAAGTGCATCTCACCATCAAGGGACACCGGCACATGTCGTTCATCTATGAGCATTTCCTCCGCTGCCTGTAATATCCCCTTCAAGTTATAGAATACTACTTAATACCCTCCTGCCACAAACAAATGTGGCAGGAGTTTTTTGTATGAGAGGAAAACCTCATAATCACCCAAATTGAAAAAATCATAGCAGAATCGCAGCGCACTTTGCGCCTTTGCGGGAGGATGGCAGCTTTTACCGGAATTTGTCGAATAACAGCAGGAAAAACCGGAATACGTCGAGATGGCAGCAGGAAAAGAGTCGCCCCGCGCCAAATCAGCAATGACATTCGAATCGGCAATGGTGTTCGAATCGGCAATGGTGTTCGAATCAGCAATGGTATTCTGCGAGCGCCGAGCGAGGGTAAATAGACACGGATTCCACCGAAACATGAATCAGCAGAATCCGTAAATCTCAAAAAAGCTATTTCCTCAATTGCGCATATCTCGCATGAGGCATGCTTATCTCACAAGGATATATTTTTATTATTTGTTCACCTGGAAACGGTTCCAGCCGTCCTTGAGGTTGGCAACCACCTGCTCGGCGGCAGCTATTCCGGCCTTTATATTGGCCTCGGCAGTCTGCGCGCCCATCTTCTTAGGCGTGTAGAATATGCGGTCGCCATATTTCTCCTTCAGCTCGGCGGCATTGTCGGGCTTCACGTCGGCTACATAGCGGAAATCGGCACGCTCGGCAAAAGCCTCGGCAAGACTCTCCTCGTCGATCACCTCCTTGCGGGCAGTGTTGATTAGCACACCATTTTTCGGCATGAGCTTTATCAACTCCTTCGTAACAGACTTCTTGGTCTGGGCTGTGGCGGGAATGTGGAGCGACACATACTGATTGTTGGTATACAACTCCTCCACCGAGTGAACCGGCGTAACGCCATCGGCAATCATATCCTCGTCATTAACGAATGGGTCCAAAGCCGACACGCTCATGCCAAATCCCTTTGCTATGCGTGCCACATTGCGTCCCACCTGACCGTAGGCATGTATGCCGAGCGTCTTCTCTTTCAGCTCGGTTCCGGCAGTGCCATTGTAATTGTTGCGAATCGTCATTACGAGCATTCCAAACACCAGCTCAGCCACGGCATTTGAGTTCTGCCCCGGGGTGTTCATCACACACACGCCATGGCTTGTGGCCTCGGCAAGGTCGATATTGTCGTAGCCTGCACCGGCACGCACCACCACCTTCAAGTTCTTGGCCGCATCAAACACCTCTTTGTCGACAATGTCGCTGCGCACGATAAGACCTGCGGCGTCGGCCACTGCATTTATCAAATCGGCTTTAGTTCCTTTCTCAAGCAGCACAAGCTCATTGCCCGATGCTGCAACCACTTCCCTGATGCCGTCGACGGCCACAGGAGCAAACGGCTTCTCTGTTGCTACCAATATTTTCATAATCTTCTTTATTGGGGTTTTGGTATTGTAGAAATATCCCCGACATTGCCGGGGATATTACATAAAATGCCTTATAAATTAATGATTCTTCTCAAATTCCCTCATTGCGTCGATAAGCACCTGAACGCTCGAAATAGGCATGGCATTGTAGAGCGATGCACGGAATCCGCCCACGCTTCGGTGCCCCTTGATGCCCACGATGCCCTTAGTGGAGGCGAAATCGATAAACTCCTTCTCAAGCTCGGCATATTCGGGCTTCATCACGAAGCACACGTTCATTATCGAACGGTCCTCGGCATTTGCCGTTCCCACAAACAACCGGCTGCTGTCGATAGCATCGTAGAGGGCTGCTGCCTTAGCCTTGTCCATCTCCTCAAGTTTCTTCACACCACCCAGTTCCTTGTACCACTCAAGGGTCTTGAGTGCCGAGAAGATAGGCAACACAGGCGGAGTGTTGAACATCGAGCCCTTGCTGCTGTGAGTGCGATAGTCGAGCATTGTGGGTATCACGCGGTCGACATGGCCGAGCGCATCTTCCTTCACAATAGCGATAGTGACTCCGGCAGGGGCAAGGTTCTTCTGCGCGCCGGCGTAGATTATGTTGTATTTCGACACGTCGACAGGACGCGAGAAAATGTCACTCGACATATCGGCAACCAATGGCACCGGCGAATCGAGGTCCTTGCGGATTTCGGTTCCGTAGATGGTATTGTTGGTTGTGAAGTGGAAATAGTCGGCATCGGCAGGAATCACAAAGTCCTTTGGAACGTAGGTGTAATTAGCCTCCTTCGACGAGGCCACCACATCGACCTCACCAAAGAGTTTTGCCTCCTTAATCGCCTTGTTGGCCCATGTACCGGTATCGAGATAGCCGGCTTTCTTGTTGAGCAAGTTGTAGGGGACCATGCAGAATTGCATGCTTGCGCCACCGCCGAGGAAGAGCACGCTATATCCCTCGGGAACGTCGAGCAACTCCTTGACAAGTGCAGCGGCACTCTCTATTACGGCAGTAAACTCCTTACTTCTGTGCGAGATCTCAAGAATCGAAAGACCCGTACCTGCGAAATCTTTAATCGCCTCTGCCGTCTTTGTCAAAGTGTACTCACTCAAAATTGACGGACCGGCGTAAAAATTATGCTTCTTCATATTTATGAAAATAAAATGTTGTTTTCTTTCTAAGATGCAAATATAAGACAAAATCAGTGCACCGACATCATTTTTTATATGAAATTTCGCTGCAATTAAAGATTTTTTTCTGTAATTGCAGCGAAACCTCTATTTTATGCACATTTTATCCATTTTGCCCACTCTCAAAGCACGTTATTGCTCCACATTGGGCTTCTCAAGTCCGTAGCCCTTGCGCTTGTCCTCCCTGATAAGGACAAAGCCGAGTATCAAAGCCGCTACTCCAAGGCATGCAAGCATCACAAGCGGAGCCGTGTAATCGTAGGACACGGCTGCCTCGGTGGGCGACAGTGTTCCGTTGGCAAGTCCTTCCACGATTTCCGGGTTGGTCTTGTCGAGAACCTTGCCTATAAGCAGCGGGAAGAGCCACAAGCCGATATTCTGAATCCAGAAAATGAGTGCGTAGGCACTGCCTATGATTTTGGCATCGACCAACTTAGGCACGCTCGGCCACAATGATGCCGGAACGAGCGAGAATGAGGCTCCAAGCACCAGAATGGTGATATAGGCTATGATTACTCCCCCAAACTCGCTGCTCTTGAACATTGGCAACACAAATGCAAAAGTCAAGTGACACACTATGAGCAATATCGAGCCGAGAACGAGCATCGACGCAGCCTTGCCATGGTGGTCGACGTACTTGCCGAGAATCGGAGTGATGCCTACGGCAAGCAGCGGGAACACTGCAAATACCGTCTCGGCACTCTGGCGCATATATCCCATATAGCAGAATACCACAAGCGCAACTACAGCAAGGCCTATCAGGCCATAGCTCTTGCCGCGCGACTTCACGAAGTTGCTTGCAAACGAGGCTACCGCCACAAGCAGCATGATGCCATATTGCACCACAGCCACAGCCTCACTTGCCCAGAATGAGCCATCCTCGGGGTCAACAAACGGCAGATTGCACTGAAGCATATTCACTGCATACTTCTGGAATGGGAAAATTGCCGAATAGTAGAGCACGCAAAGCAATGCCACCAACCAGAATCCGCTACTTTTCAAAATAGTGCCTATGTCGCTCACCTTGAACGGATCGTCTTTCTCCTCGGCCTCTCCGGTCTGTGCGTCGAGCTTCTTGTCCATGAAGAAGTAGACGATGAACATCATCAAGGCTATCATAAGCAGAATCACGCCGAAAGCCACCGAGCGCGACACGTCGATGTCGTCACCCAGCTCGGCAAACACGGGCGAGAAAATCATACATGTGGCCACACCCAAGCGAGCCAATGCCATCTCCGAACCCATGGCGAGCGCCATCTCGCGGCCCTTGAACCACTTGACGATACCGCGCGACACCGTGATGCCTGCCATCTCAACGCCGCAGCCGAAAATCATGAATCCCACAGCGGCAAACTTGGCCGACGCAGGCATTCCCTTATAGAACGGAGATATTCCGAGCTCGTCGAACACCGGAATATAGTTGAGATTCTCGTTGAACCATGTTTCGAGGCTGCTGCCCTGAAAATATCGCGTCACGGCATACCAGTTGATGGTGGCGCCGACAAGCATTACTGCTCCCGACAGAATGGCAGTGAACCTCACTCCCATCTTGTCGAGTATTATTCCTGCGAAAATCAGGAAAAACACGAATACGTTAAGGAATGTCTCGGCTCCCTGCATAGTGCCAAACGCCGTGGAATCCCACTGCAACGTCGACAGAAGATGGTCCTTGATTGGCGACAGAATGTCCATAAAGATATAGGAGCAGAACATCGCCAACGCCAATAAAAGCAGTGCGGTCCACCTCATGGCAGCTGAATCGCGCAGTGTGCTTTTTAATTGAGTTGTTGTCATAATTTTTTGTTGTTTTTATTTGTTAGTTTCTATTATTATTGTCAACTATAGCATTCTGACGTCATTTGACTTGCAAAATTAATAATAATTTGTACAAACTACGCATTCATGGCTAATAAATGACAGTTTTTATGCCCAAAAGGCGTGATTTTGTCAAGCACCGCCCAAAATCAGAGGAAGGATTAGCCAATTTGGCCATCCTTCCTCGATTTCATGAATATCATAATTCAGGCACACCTTATCGGGCCTACGCTGAGCCGCCGGTAATGGCGCCACACCACACTCTACAGCAGAGCGTCGATTTTCTTTGCCAAATCGGCTTTGGAGATAGAGCCTACATTACGCTCCTTCAACTCGCCATCCTTGAAAAACAGGATGGTGGGAATATTGCGGATGCTGAACTCAGAGCTCAAATCGGAATAGTCGTCGACATTGTATTTCCCGATAAGTACACGATCCTTGTACTCCTCGGCGAGCTCATCAACGATAGGCGCCACTCTCTTGCAAGGTCCGCACCACTCTGCCCAAAAATCGATTACCACAGGCTTTCCCGACTCAATCTCGGGCTTAGCATTCTCGTCTGTAAAAATATGTGCCATAATTTATTATAACCTTTTATTTTATCATTAATTGTTTCACTGCTCGATGCCGACATTGACTTGCCGGCGAAAACAGTAGCAAAATTACAATAAAATATTAAGATACACAACCATATTTTTCCTATTTAATCTCGCTCTAAATAGCAAATGCGCCCAAAGGCGCACTTGCCATTATCTCACCACCGAGAAACGGTAAATACAATTGCTGCTGTAGTTCTCGCCGGGACGCAAAACCGTCGACGGGTAGTTGTCATGATTTGGCGAGTCGGGATAATGCTGCGTCTCAACGCATATTGCGCTACGACGCGGATATGCCACACCCTTCTTGCCCTTCACGGTGCCATCAAGGAAGTTGCCTACATAGAACTGTATGCCGGGCTCGTCGGTGAGGACCTCCATCTTGATACCCGAGCGCTCGTCGTAGATCGAGGCAGCCACCTTGCTGATGTCGCCTGCCGTATTGAGCACCATGTTGTGGTCATAGCCAAGTCCGTTTCGCAGCTGCTCGTCATCCTTATCGATGTCGTCGCCCACTTTCTTTCCGCTGCGGAAATCAAAAGGCGTTCCCTCCACGCTGCGAATCTCGCCCGACGTCATGAACGTGCTGTCGATTGGCGTGAAGGCATCGGCGTCGAATGTCACCACCTCATCAAGTATGGTCAGCGACGGATCGCCACTAAGATTGAAATATGAGTGGTTGGTGAGGTTGACCACAGTTGGCTTGTCGGTAGTAGCCGCATAGCTTATTTTCAGCGAGTTGTCATCGCCGAGAGTGTAAGTCACCCTCACATCGAGGTTACCCGGGAATCCCGCATATCCATCCGCGCTGTGAAGTGTCAGCTCAAGATTACGGGCATCGAGCTGATTGGCGTTCCACACCGAATTGTGGAATCCTTTCGGACCGCCGTGCAGGCAATGCCCGAAATTGTTCTGCGGAAGCTGATATGTCACACCGTCGAGCGTGAAACGCCCTTGATTGATACGATTGCCATAGCGACCTATCAGTGCGCCGAAATTGCCGTCGATATTCACATAGTCGGCTATCGAGTCGTGTCCGAGCACCACATCCTTGAAATTGCCGTCGCGGTCGGGGACCATCACCGATACTATTCGGCCGCCGAAATTAGTCACACACACCTCCATACCGGCATCGTTGGTGAGCACGTAGAGATTCGTCTCCACACTGTCGACTGTAGCCACAAAATCGGCTTTGCTCAAGCCCGATTTAGTCAATTCGGGCGTTGCATCCTTCGAGCAGCTCGGGCATACGGCTGCCACAAGCGCGCCGAGGGCAAATATTGAAAAAATCTTCTTCATTGCTATAATTTATTATAATAAGGTTATTTATTGAGCGAATTGCAAATCTCACTGTTGATTCTTCTTATGCGAGCCTCGTCCATCTTCATCACCTTGCGGTCGTAGGTCATAACGCCGTTGACCTCAACCTCCACATCGGTGGTCTGAGTGTAGACGGCTGCCGAGAAACCCCTTTTTATCAAAGTAAGAAGCTGCTTGGCATATTTCTCATACTCATCGGTAACCTCCTTCGACGACTTGAACTGGATATAGCCCCAGTTACGGTCGGGAGTCCACAGATGGCCTTCGAGCGCAAGCCCAATGCCTCCATATTCGCCAAGCACATTGGCGCGCTGCGCGTCGTAGAGATACATTTCCGGACCGGGATAGTTGTGAAGGTCGATAATATCGCCGCATGGATAGAAGTTGCCGCCACTGGCCGGATTCACGAGTCGCGAGCTGTCGTATTGTTTTGTCCACTCCACAATCTCAGGAGTCTTGAACTGTCCCCATGCCTCATTGAACGGAACCCATGTGCATATACAAGGATAGGAGTACAGGCAATCGATAATCTCCTTCCACTCCTTGCGATAGTTCGACTCCGACTCAGGCGAGCGGACCATCTCCACATCGTTGAAATACTCACGATTCTGCCATCGCGGATTGCGGTCGCCGCTCGGCATGTCCTGCCAAACGATGATGCCCACGCGGTCGCAATGGGTGTACCATGTGGCAGGCTCCACCTTTATGTGCTTGCGTATCATGTTAAAGCCCCACTCTTTGGTCTTGTCGATGTCGAAGACCATAGCCTCGTGCGAGGGTGCCGTGTAGAGCCCGTCGGGCCACCATCCCTGGTCGAGCGGGCCAAACTGGAAGAGGTCCTTATTGTTGAGCTGCAACCTCACAATGCCGTCGGCATCACGCTTTGTGGATATTTTTCGCATTGCCGTGTAGCTCCTCACCTTGTCGGCCATCTTGCCGTCTTTATAGATTGCCACCTCCATATCGTAGAGGAATGGCGAGTCGGGCGACCATAACTTGGGATTCTTGGGCATATTCACCTCCACAGGCTGATTGTTCATGCTCTTGCTCGAGGCCACGAGTGTGCCATTGTCGAACACTTTCACCTCAGTGAGCACGGCCGGACATTCCACCGACTTGGCCACTGTCACCGTCACACGGTTATTGTCGACGTCGGGTAGTATGCGCAGGTTGTCGATGTGCAAAGGAGCCACCGGCTCAAGCCACACCGTCTGCCAGATTCCGCTCACCGGCGTATACCAGATACCTTCGGGATTGGCCACCTGCTTTCCACGCGGCTGATAGCTCCTGTCAGTAGGGTCGAACACGCGCACCATCAGCGTGTTCTCCCCGGCATTCAGCGCCTGTGTTATGTCGAATGAGAATGGAGTGTAGCCACCGGTGTGGGTTCCCACCTTCACGTCGTTCACCCACACGTCGGCACGCCAGTCGACAGCCCCGAAGTGAAGCAACACATTCTGCGACTTCCACTTTGCAGGCACCGTGAAAGTGCGCTTGTACCAAAGCTCATTATTCTCGCCGAGTGTCTTGCCCACACCCGACAGGCTCGACTCAATGGCAAAGGGGACGAGTATCCGGCCATCATATTTCGAAGGCTCCACAGAGCCTTTGGGCGCAATGGCATATTCCCAAAGTCCATTAAGGTTTTTCCACGAATCACGCTCCATAATCGGGCGGGGATACTCCGGACGAACATTGTCCACATCAATCTTCTCAGCCCAGGCGGTCTTGATTCTGTCGCCGGCCGGGGCATACTGCGCAAAAGCGGCTTGTGCCGATACAATCGACATCGCGGCGAGCGCAAAGCATTTCAAATTCATAATAGATAAATGTTTTTAAGATAATAAATGTTGTGTTATTTTATTTTTCAATGATTTTGCCCTCAAGCATCATTATGGCGCTCTCACCGCGTACCGTTCCCGAGTAAAGCGCTTTCGTCAGCAGCAGCCACACAGTGTTGTCGTCCTTCAGGAAAAGCGAGCAGCAGTATGCTCCCGTGCCTTTCGGCAGCGGTGACGAGCCACTGAGCGGAACGGTGCCGAATGTGAAATTATGCCCGGTGTTGTCGCCTATGTACACACGCGGACGTGCAGTCTGCCACACGCTGCCCGTAAGGTCGCAATAAGCCGTAATCACTATCTCGCCTGTGGGCAGTTGCAAGCAATATGGCGCGCCGGCGCTTCTCATTGGCGTCGACCATCGGCGCGAGTCCTCCACGCGGTCCCACTCGGCCAGCTCCCACTCCTCATCGAGATTGCGGTGAATCATCACCGGCGACAGCGAGTCCCAGATGCTCTCAATGATGAAAAGCACGCCCCTGTTGCCCTGCTGCACTATTGCCACAGGCATCCCGTCACGACGGGCAGGATTGTAGGATGCGCGCGTGAACTCAGTCCACGTCAGCCCGTTGTCGGTGGAGCGTGAGCATAGAATCTCCTGATATAGCGTCGATTGCTTTCCAAACCATGCGGCCTCGCTCGACACGAGCAGCTCAAGCTCTCCATTGGGCAACTGAACCACTTGAGGCTCCCAAGAGCGCCCGCGCCCCACAATTATCGGGTCGCCCCACGTGTCACCGCCATCTTTAGAGATGCACGCAAGCACATGGCAGTTGTCGTTGGTCTCGGGTTCGCCGTTGCCTATGCAGGTGAGCAGAATCCATCCGTTCTGAAGGCGTAACAGCTCAGGATTCATCAGTCGCTTGTAGTTGACGCCAAATTGCGTGGATGCGGCATCAAACACAAGCACCGGCGTGCTCCACGATGTGCCATTGTCGGTACTTTTGCGCAAATACACTTTTTCCCACCACTTGTCGGGGTCGCCCCCATGATATGAGAGCAGAATAGTATGGTCGTCGACACGGCACATGCGAGGATATTCCACCTGATGCCCCTCGGGCGAGAGTTGCACGAGTTTGCGCTCAGGGTCCCACTCTATGGCATGGCCGACAGGCTTCACCGTGTTGTCGACAGTGAGTGAGGAGTAATCGGAGAACGTGCGCACAGTCTTCTCTATGCTTGTCGTGGCACCGCTCATAGCCACTGTGACCCGGGCCGTATATTCGGTATTCGGCTCAAGTCCTGCGGCCTCGGCGCTGTATCGGTTATTGCCAAGCGACGTCACGGCGCACTCACGCATGCTTGTGGCATTCTTTCCTATATAGAAGCGCACGTCGGCATCCACGTCATTGGCGTAACCGGCAATCTCAAATTGCGATGTGATTGAGTTTTTGGAGATTTTCCAGTTCTCGCTGCGCCAGTCGGGTCCGGCAAGGGTGGTGAAAGTGCGGGCAGGGCCGAACATCATCGCGCCCTCTGCCGTAATGAAATACGGACGCAGGCTATACGACTGCGCAGGCCTCAGCCCCTCGCATATCATGCTGAACTCCGACACGTCAGGCAGTGAGCTGCCCATCTTCACGCGTGGCATAAGCCTATAGTCGCGCTGAAGCGAGCTAATGTTGTAGCACCATCCATATTCCACTATCTCGGCATCGGCAAAGTCGGTTCCGGTGATTCTCATCTCGGCTGAGTAGGCTCCCACATTTTTCATCGAGGCCGTGAACATCACATTGCACACCTCACATTCCTCAGCTATGACGGGGCATGCCTTGTCGCCCTCGATAAGAGCCCTATATAGTGCGTTCCCGGTCATCTTGAAAGTATAGGTAGTAGCGTTTGCGCCGGCAATATCGGTCCACGACAAGCCATTGTCGGTCGATTTCTGCCACTGTACTGTACCATAGTTGTCATTACCCCACTGCAAGTCGAGTACTACGGCTTGATTATTACGGGCATAAGTCACCTTGCGCCCCGCAACGGCTGAGAGGGCGGCGGCCAATGCCATAATAGCTATGAGGATGTGTTTCTTCATTGTTTTACGATTTTTCGCGTGAGCACGTTGTGACGAGTGGTCACACAATTCACTATATACTCTCCGGCGGGAAGCATCGACATGTCGATATCTACCTGTGAGCCCGGCTCAAATCCTGTACGGACTGCAACAAGAGCTCCTGCGGCACTCACCACACACACCTGCTTTATGTCTTCGCCTCGCACTACAAGCCTATCGGCCACCGGATTGGGATAAACTGCCGCCTTGCCTGCCTCCACTCCCTCGACCGATGCCGACGTCACGGTGAACCGCACTTGCTGCATGCAGTCGCAAGTGTCGCTGACACGCAAGTCGTAGACGCCTGCCGCATCGATGGTGATTGACGCCTCACTGCCTATCTCCTCCGAGCCCGAGTACCATCGGTAGCTGTAATTACCGCTGCCTCCGGTGACCACCACACTGCCGCCAATCGTCATCGATGGCGACATGAACTCCACAAACACCTCATTTGTAGAGACCTCAAAAGGCGGATTCTGGCTCACAGGCATAGGGATATATGTCTGGGCGGCAAGCGCACAGCTCATCATTGCAAAAGCCGTTAATAACACGTTCTTGTAGTACATAAGAATGTTTCTGGTTATGAATTTTACTTCCCGTTTTAATCAAATTGTGTATATAGATGAAAAAACAGCAATTAAATTCTAATAATATGTTTGAAAAAAATCCGTGTAAAGATACAAAAAACTTGCGACGAAGCAAAAAATAAGCAAAAAAATAGCGATAGTAAGTGGCCGATTATCAAAATATCAGCCTACATCTATCGCTATTATGCTATTTTTCACGCAAAACGGCTACTTGCCGCGCTTTGCCGATATATCCTTAATCAAGGCCACCGAAGCTGCTCCAAGCAGTAGAAGGATTCCGGCGAGCACGAGCATGTCGACCTCGGGCGCCGCTCCTCCCTCGGGAGTGAGAGCCTTCAATATCGGACCGCCAAACACTGCGGCAACAATCTGAGGCAGACAGATGGTACAATTGAACAATCCGAGATAAGTGCCCATCTTTGGATTACCCTGCAATGCATTGGTGAATAGGGTGAATGGCAATGCAAGCATTCCCGCCCATGCGGCGCCAATCAACAGGAAGCTGATCCACAGCACAAATTGGTTGGTAATCCAGAATATAGAGATGAAGCCCACACCGCCTATCAGCAAACTCACCACATAGGCGAGCTTGTAGCTCTTGAACTGCGGTATGAGCATAGCCCAGATAATTGAGCCGACTGCCTGCACCGCAAACACTACGCCTACCCAGTTGGCGGCTGCCTGATAGCCCTCGCTGGCCACGTCGGTCGTGCCCCAGCACTGGGCGGCAATGGCTCCCGGCGTGTAAGTCCACATATACATGAATGCAGCCCAGCAGAAGAACTGGACAAGACCTATGGAGAAGAACGTATAGGGAATGCTCGTCTTTTTAGCCGCAGGCTTGTCATCGGCTACCGACTGACCTGTAGCTTCCTCCTCACTGCCAAACTCCTTCATCTCCTCGGGAGAATACTCCTTCACATTCATCGTGGTATAAATCACACAGAGTATGAGTATGGCAGCGCCTATATAGAACGAGTATATCACCGAATTGGGAATCACGCCCTCGGGAGCAGTGTTCTGAACGCCGAGGAAAGTGAATATATAGGGGAAAAGATAGCCCACAAGCGATCCGGCATTGCATAAGAACGACTGGATGCTATAGGCAAGACCTTTCTGCTTGATATTGACCATATCGCCCACCATCATCTTGAATGGCTGCATGGCAATATTTATCGATGTGTCGAGAAACATGAGCGACATTAGTCCGAAAAGCATTGTTCCCGTCAGACCCCATATAACTATCTGCGTGGTCAAGCCGAGCGAGCCGGCATTCGGAAGCATCAGCATCACTGCCACAGCGACGATAGCGCCGACAAACAGGTAGGGAATACGACGCCCGAAGCGACACCATGTCTTGTCGGACAGCAATCCTATGATGGGCTGCACAATCATTCCCATCAGCGGCGGTAAAATCCAGAAAAACGACAATTGGTGCGGATCGGCACCGAGTGTTGCGAATATACGACTGATATTCGCACTTTGTAAAGCATAGGCAATCTGAACGCCAAAGAATCCGAAACTAAGATTCCATAGTTTCCAGAAACTCAAGTCAGGTTTTGTTTTCATGTAAATTATAATTTATGTTAAGTTTTTTATTTGGCGATACAACCACCCTATCTCTTCTGCCCAGATTTCATCATTCGGAGTCTCTAAGATAAGTGGAATATTGTCAAAACGTGAATCATTCATTAAGTTAATAAAAAATTCTGCACCCAGCACACCCTTGCCGATGCTCTCATGCCGGTCAACCCGCGATGCAAGCCCCTTTTTGGTGTCATTCAAATGCATACCGCAAAGATATTGCATTCCTATCACATCATCAAATTCTTTCCACACTTTTTCAAAAGAATCTTTATTTTGGAGGTCATATCCTGCCGCAAAAGCATGGCAAGAGTCTATGCACACGCCTATGCGGCTTTTGTCGTCAACCTTGTCAATGATCTGGGCTATGTGCTCAAAACTGCACCCGAGATTGGAACCCTGTCCCGCAGTGTTCTCTATCACGGCCTTCACTCCACTCGTGGCATCGAGGGTGATATTTATCGACTCGGCAATAGTATCGAGACATTTATCGGCATCCACAAGGTTCAGGTGACTGCCCGGATGGAAATTGAGCATAGTCAGCCCCAGTTGCTCGCAACGGCGCACCTCGTCGAGAAATGCCTCGCGCGACACCTCGAGCTTTTCGGCATCAGGACTCCCGAGATTTATCAAATACCCGTCGTGCGGGAGAATATGCTCGGGACGGTATCCGCACCTTTCGCAATTCTCCTTGAATTTCTCTATCGATTTTTCCTTTAAAGGTGCCGACTGCCACCGTGTCGGGTTGCGTGTGAAAAGAGCAAAGGCCTTTGCCCCGATTTTATGCGCATTCAATGGCGCATTCTCCACACCGCCGCCCACACTCACATGTGCTCCTACAAATTTCATTGTTAAATAATGTATTTATTTCCTCACAAAATTAATAAAAACCGCGGAATCAATGCCATTATGGATAGGATTTTTTCAAAATAACATACATGCGCAAAATAAAAGCGGCTGCGAATTGCTTCACTGCCGCTTCTCTGAGGTCCCTGGCGGACTCGAACCGCCGTAGACGGTTTTGCAGACCGTTGACTAAACCACTCATCCAAGGAACCATTTGTTCTCTTTTGCGATTGCAAAGTTAAGTTTTTATTTTGACTTGCGCAACTTATTTACAACATTTTTTCCTGTCATCGATACGTCGGTTGTGACAACAAGCTCGTTCTGAACAGTTTGAACAATGATTTTTCTGCTTGCCCTGCTTATAGAAATACCTGATAATGGCACACAGCACCACAATCAGAATCGCAAAGACTGCAATATACTGTAACTCCATGCCCATGACTTCCACATTCTATACGTGCGTAAAAAAATCTCTCAGCCTCTTGTATTCGCCCTCAAAATTGGGTGTGAACACGCCTTTACCGATGTTTTGGTCAATCTCGGCAAGTGTCCAGAAGCGTCCTTCTTCGATTTCATCAGGGTCGATAGCAATATCGGTCTCGCTCACCACTGCCGTGAATGTATTGACCAACTCACGCTCTATCGAGCTCTCAAAAGTGTAGGAAAACAGGTGCACGGGCTCAAAATCGGCCAATCCAAGCTCCTCGCGAGCCTCACGCCTGAGCGCGTCGGGCACACTCTCGCCATAGTCGACATGTCCGCCTACGGCAGTATCCCACTTCCCGGGCTGTATGTCCTTGCGCATCGAGCGTTTTTGCAGATACAGCCTTCCTGAAGCGTCGCGTACATGCAGGTGCACTACAGGATGCAGCAGTTTGCTGCCCGAGTGGCACTCGCCACGGGTAGCTTTTCCTATCACATTCCCGGCATCGTCAACGAGCGGAAAAATCTCATCATTTGCCATAATCCATTGCCTATTTATTATGTTCTTATCGTGCGTAATGATACAACATCACTTATTCGGGAATTTCTTTTTTATCATCCTCTGCAACTTCTGAGGCTCAAGGTCGGCAGGATATTCGCTGAAAGGCACTACAAAACCGCAACCGTTGCGAAACTCGCTACAACCGTATGCCGAACGGCCTTTGAGCAGATGCCCTTTCTTGCACATCGGGCATGCTATCTGCTCAACCGAAGCCACAGGTTCGGCTTTGGCACGCGGCTTCCGCGGCGCCGCCTTTGCCTTAGCCTTTGTCTTGCTTTTCTCATCATCCTCAATTGTTATGCTGCCGCCTGTGTTGTCGCGCAACACATTGAGCACAATCTCGTTAATAAGGGCCTTAAGTTCCTCAATAAACTGTCCGGGGTCATACTCCCGGCGTTCTATCTTGCGCAGCTTGTTCTCCCATATTCCCGTGAGTTTTGCCGATTTCAGCAGTTCCTCCTTGATAGTGTCAATGAGCGCTACGCCTGCCGTCGTAGCCACAAGGCTCTTTCGCTCCTTGCGGATATAACGCCGCTTGAATAGCGTCTCAATGATGGCGGCACGCGTCGATGGCCGACCAATACCGTTCTCTTTCATCGCCTCACGAAGGTCATCTTCCTCCACGAATTTGCCGGCTGTCTCCATGGCTCGCAGCAGTGTTCCCTCAGTATACGGCTTGGGTGGCTGGGTGGCTTTCTTAAGCAGCGACGGCTCATGTGGGCCACACTCTCCCTCGGCAAACTGCGGCATATTGCCATTCTCCTGCTCCTCAGCCTTATCGTCGTCGGCACGGTCTTTGGCATACACGTCGCGCCAACCATTGTAGAGAATCTGCTTGCCGGTAGCCTTGAACTCCACTCCGTTGACGTCGCCGAGAACGGTGGTAGCCGAAAACTCGCAGTCGGGATAGAATGCGGCAATGAAGCGCTTTGCTATCATATCGTACACCCGCTTCTCCTCAGGAGTGAGCGGAACGGTGTGCGGACGCACATTAGTCGGGATAATTGCATGGTGATCGGTCACCTTAGAGTTGTCAAACACCTTTTTACTCTTCGGAATCTTTCCCGACAACACACGCTGCGTCAACTCGCGGTAGGGCTCCATAGCCTGCATGATTCCCTGAATCTTGGGATATATATCCTCGCTCAGGTAAGTTGTGTCGACACGAGGATATGTAGTAACCTTCTTCTCATAGAGCGACTGGATGTAGCGTAGTGTCTCCTCGGCCGAATAGGAGAAACGCTTGTTGCACTCCACCTGTAGCGACGTCAGGTCGAACAGCCGTGGCGGCGCCTCCTTGCCCTTCTTTGTGGACACCGAGGTAATTCGCATGGGGAACTCCCCTATCTTCCCTATCACTTCGCTTGCCTCGGCCTCGCTCTTGTAGCGCCCACGCGTGGAATTGAACACCGTGTCGCGATAGAGCGTCTTTATCTCCCAATAGTCCTCGGGAACAAAATTCTCAATTTCCTTCTGACGGCTCACGATAAGTGCGAGCGTGGGCGTCTGCACACGTCCTATGGAGAGCACATGGCGGTCGTGGGCATACTTCAGCGTGTAGAGCCGGGTGGCGTTCATTCCAAGAATCCAATCGCCTATTGCCCTCGACAGCCCGGCATGATACAGAGAGTCGAAATCGCTCTGCTCGCGCAGTCCACTGAAACCCTCGCGAATGCTCTCATCGGTGAGCGATGATATCCACAGCCGCCTCACGGGCTTGGAGCATTTTGCTTTTTGCATCACCCATCGCTGAATCAGCTCTCCCTCCTGTCCGGCATCACCGCAATTTATCACCTCGTCGGCTTCACCAATAAGGCTCTCTATCACATGAAACTGCTTCTTTATGCCGTCGTCGTCGATAAGTTTTATGCCAAAGCGCGGAGGAATCATCGGCAGCGCGCCGAGGCTCCACGATTTCCACCGCTCGGTGTAGTCGTTTGGCTCTTTGAGAGTGCACAAGTGTCCGAAAGTCCACGTCACGCGATAGCCATTACCCTCGTAATAGCCGTCGCGCCTTACGTCGGCGCCCAGAATCTGTGCTATGTCTTTTGCTACGCTTGGTTTCTCAGTTATGCAAACTTTCATTGTCGGTAGATTAAAGGGGCTGCGTCAGTAGCCAAGTTGCTTCGCCCGGTTCCAAAGCTCGTCCATCTCGCCGAGCGTCATATCCTTGAGTTTCCTACCGGCCTTCGTCGCCTCGCTTTCTACATAGTTGAAGCGTGCTATGAACTTGCGGTTGGTCTTCTCAAGCGCCGTCTCGGGATGCACGCCATAGAGCCGTGCGGCATTCACGATGCTGAAAAGCAGGTCGCCGAACTCCTTCTCCTCATTCTCGGTGTCGCCTCTCACTATCTCGGCCTCCACCTCGGCTATCTCCTCTTTCACCTTGTTCCACACATCCTCCCGCTTCTCCCAGTCGAAGCCCACATTGGCGGCTTTCTCCTGCACGCGGTAGGCCTTGATCAGCGCGGGCAGCGACGAAGGAACACCGGCAAGCACAGTCTTGTTGCCGTCCTTCTCCTTGAGCTTTATCTGCTCCCAATTCTGTATCACCTGCTCGGCGTTGCTCACCTGCTCGCTGCCAAACACGTGGGGATGGCGGAAAATGAGCTTCTCGCGCAGGGCGTCGCACACGTCGGCAATGTCGAAGCGGCTCTGCTCGTCGGCTATCTTGGCGTAGAAAATTATATGGAGCAACACGTCGCCAAGCTCCTTGCATATATCTTTCACATCATCGGCAATCAGTGCGTCGGAAAGCTCCATCACCTCCTCAATGGTGTTCGGGCGCAGGCTCTCGTTGGTCTGCTTGGCATCCCACGGACACTTCACTCGCAGCTCGTCGAGCACGTCGAGCAGCTTGCCGAATGCCTCTAATCTTGCGTTTCTATCATTCGACATATTTTTCTCACTTTTTTTACGTTATTACTTCTCTATTCCCTTATTCAGGAATCCGATGAAACGGTCGATGTCCTCATCGTAGTAGTACGGACCCGACAGGAGCTCGCCATTACCGTTGAGCACCACATAATACGGCTGCGAGTTGGCGCCGAACTTATAGCGCTGCAAGTAGCTCCAACGGTCGCCATAGGTTTCGAGCTTCACCTTCTTGCCGTTCTCCTCCACATATATTGGTTCCGGAAGTGACTTCTTGTCATCGACCATAAGTTTTATCATCACGAAATTATCCTCAATCACCTTGCGCACGCGGCTGTTGTCGAACACGGCAGCCTCCATCTTGCGGCAGTTCACGCAGCCATATCCCGAGAAGTCGACGAGCACAGGCTTGTCGCCGGCACTACGCATACCCTCGTCGTAGTCGTCGAACTCGCTGAATCCGCCGCCATAGAGGTTGAAATCCTGCGTGTAGAGCGGCGGGACGAATGCGCTGACGCTCTTTAGCGGAGCTCCCCACAATCCGGGCAGCAGATACACCGCAAATGCCAGCGACACCAATGCGAGGAAGAAGCGGAACACGCCAATACCCTTCACCTCAGAGTCGTGGGCAAAACGCAGCTTGCCGAGCAAATACATGCCGAGCAAGGCAAATATAACCACCCACAGGGCTATGAAAGTCTCACGGTCGAGGATTCCCCAGCAATATGCCAAATCGGCCACGGAGAGGAATTTAAGCGATAAGGCCAACTCTATGAAACCAAGCACCACCTTGACCGAGTTGAGCCATCCTCCCGACTTGGGCATCTCCTTGAGCCACGATGGGAAAATGGCAAAGAGTGTGAACGGAATTGCCAGCGCTATGGCGAAGCCGCCCATGCCGATTGCCGGACCTGTGAAATTGCCCAGACTTGCCGCCTCCACAAGCAGTGTGCCGATTATCGGACCGGTGCAGGAGAACGACACAAGCGTCAGCGTGAATGCCATGAAAAAGATGCTGAGTATGCCTGTCGTCTTCTCGGCCTTGCTGTCCATCTTGTTGGCCCATGAGTCGGGCAGCTTGATGTCGAATGCCCCAAAAAAGGAGATTGCAAACACCACAAGCATCAGGAAGAAGATTATATTGAAAATTGCGTTGGTCGACAGCGCATTGAGCGAACTGGCTCCAAACATTGCCGTTATCATCAGTCCGAGCAGCAGATATATTACGATGATTGAGAAACCATATATCACAGCATCGCGGACTGAGCTTACGCGCGAGGTGTTCTTCTTCAGAAAGAAGCTCACCGTGAGCGGAATCATCGGCCACACGCATGGCGTGAGCAGCGCAAGTAGTCCGCCGAGGAAGCCCCCGATGAAAATATACCAGAAAGAGTGTGACGTGCCGGCGCCTGCCTGCTCGCCACCTGCCGCGGCATCAATTGTCGTGACCGGCGACCATAGCTTGTCGTGACTTGTCGCCTCGGCTGCTTTAGGCTCGATTTCCTGAAAATCAGGCTCTACTATGCCTGTGCCGGCGACAGGGACTTCAGCGGCCTCCTTGCCTGCGAATGAGAATGGCTCTTTCGTGGGTGCCTGGCAGGTTACGTCGTTGCAGACCATATATTTCAGATATCCCTCTATCTTATAGGCGGGCTTGTCGACAGAGAAATTCTGCGTGAAAGTGACATCTGTCGACCACCAACCGAGCTTCATGTGAAACACCATGTCGACTTGCTCGTGAGGAGCCACGCTTGGTGTGAGCTCGCCTGCGAGGGTCACGCCATCGGTAGTTTCCCAGTTGATGCTTAGTGGCTCCGGGCCGCCTTTGGGCAGGTTCATGGCATACATGTGCCACCCGTCGTCGATAGTAGCCGAGAAAATCATCACGCCGCTATTTGCGTCGTTCATCTTCACCTCGCTCTTCCATTTCACCGGAGTGAGAATCTCGGCTGACGCCGACATTGAGCACATCAGCACACATAGTGCCAAAATCATTCTTTTTATCATAATATCTACGTTTTTATTCTGCCATATATTGCAGGCAGCGATTCGCATTCTTTCGCACGAGGATCGCCGCACATTTTGTATATGCAAAATTACTGCAATTGCAGCCACAAACCAAACTCTACATCATTTTTCACATAATTTTTCACCATTGCCGGTTACTGTGCACCTCGAATGACGCACAAACAAAAACCGCAGTCGAAACATTGCGCTTCAACTGCGGTTTTGTGTCCGAGATGAGATTTGAACTCACACGAGCTAATGCCCGCTACCCCCTCAAAGTAGTGCGTCTACCAATTCCGCCACCCGGACCTTTGCTTCACGGATTGCTCCGCTCTGCGTGGAGCGAAAAACGGGACTCGAACCCGCGACCCCGACCTTGGCAAGGTCGTGCTCTA
>JBJEKJ010000087.1:0-27883 GCA_051878575.1 Muribaculaceae bacterium
CCACCAATTTCAATCCCCAAATCAATATCCGTCAGATTACGCAAAACGGCCGCTACTATGAGGACGGGAAATGGATCACCACCAAGCCGATGGAGATTCACAAGACGCTCACTTATCCTAATATAGGCCCACGCGACTCATATCTGCTCTATCATGAGGAGCTGGAGTCGCTCGTGGTAAACTTCCCGACGATAAAACGCGCCCGCTTCTGGATGACCTTCGGGCAGGAGTATCTCACTCACCTGCGCGTGATTCAGAATATAGGAATGGCGCGTATCGACGAGGTCGACTACAATGGCGTGAAAATCGTGCCGCTTCAATTCCTGAAGGCCGTGCTGCCCAATCCGCAGGAGCTCGGCGAGAACTATCAGGGCGAGACGAGCATCGGTTGCCGCATAAGCGGTATCGGCAAGGACGGCAAGCCGCTCACCTATTATATATACAACAATTGCAGCCATGAGGCGGCTTACAAGGAGACCGGAATGCAGGCCGTGAGCTATACCACCGGTGTCCCGGCCATGACCGGAGCCATGATGTTCCTGAAAGGCCTGTGGGTGAAGCCGGGCGTGCACAATGTGGAGGAGTTTGATCCCGATCCGTTCCTCGCCACGCTCAACGAGCAGGGACTGCCGTGGATTGAGCTCTTTGGCGGCGACCTCGAGTTGTAATCACCATTGATAAAAAATAGATTTATAGCTACAGTTAATGTTGATATGGGTAGTCATGAGCGATTGTGACTACCTTTTGTTTCATTAAATTATGAGGGCGATTGATGATATAGAGCGGGTGATTGAGCACTTTGTGGCTTATCTTGGCGTGCAGAAAGGGCTGCTGCCAAACACGCTGCGAAGCTATGCCGACGACGTGCGCAAGCTCGTGCGCTATGCCGCCGATGCCGGTGTGGCGGTGGACAGGGTTGCCGAGGCCGACTTGCACTGCTTTGTGTGCACGCTCGCCGACGTGGGCATACATCCGCGCTCGCAGGCGCGCATCATTTCGGGGATAAAGAGTTTCTACAAGTTCCTGAAGATAGAGGGATACGTCGACCACAACCCCACGCGCCTCTTGGAGTCGCCGAAGCTCGGCCGGCATCTTCCCACGGTGCTCACCGTGGAGGAAATCGACAGGATGATTGCCGCCGTCGACCTCGGCAAGCCCGAGGGCGTGCGCAACCGTGCCATTGTGGAGACCATCTATGGCTGCGGGCTGCGCGTTAGCGAGGTGGTGAGTTTGCGGCTTTCGCAGATTTTTGCCGACGAAGGGTATATAATAGTGGTGGGCAAGGGCGACAAGCAGCGATTGGTGCCCATATCGGGCGTGGCGCTCGACTGCATCGATGAATACAAGCGTGAGGTGCGCAATGCCATTGCCACGAAGCCGGGCTGCGATGATATTCTGTTCCTTAACCGCCGCGGCGGACAACTGTCGAGGGTGATGGTGTTCTATGTGATAAAAGACCTGTGCGAGCTTGCGGGCATAAGGAAGAACGTGAGCCCACACACCCTGCGGCACTCATTCGCCACGCATTTGCTTGAGGGCGGTGCCAATCTGCGTGCCATTCAGCAGATGCTCGGGCATGAGGACATCTCCACCACCGAGATTTACCTGCACATCGACCGCTCGCATCTGCGCCGTGAGATTCTGGAGCATCATCCGCGCAACCGCCGCCACGGCAGCGGCGAGTAGCATGGCAGGCACCGGTCGCTTCTGGTAGGAGC
This sequence comes from Muribaculaceae bacterium, assembly GCA_051878575.1. GTDB lineage: Bacteria > Bacteroidota > Bacteroidia > Bacteroidales > Muribaculaceae > CALZFJ01. The sequence goes on from JBJEKJ010000087.1 coordinate 1,719, forward strand.
TTAACCTAAGGACATTGGCCTAAGGACATTGGCCTGATGGCAAAAAAATAAGGATGAGCTTTTGTGCTCACCCTTATTTTTTTGATTGCAATTATACTCTGAATCACAGAATCACGCTTGAGATGTTCACCTTTGCAAACTCCATGTCGGTAGAAGCCTTCTGAGCCAAAGAGCTGTCGAGCTTGATAGCCTGGCTGAGGTTGCTGAGAACCATTTCCTCATTGTTGGTGCGGGCACCGAGCACAGCGAGGAGATAGTAGGTAGTAGCGTCGGGTGTGCTGATGCCGGCGAGAGTCGACTTAGCCTTGCTGTAGTCGTTGGTCATGATTTGTGCAAGGGCTGCGTTGTTGCTCTTGGAGTTGCCAAATGCCTTTACAGCGTTGTTGTAGTCGCCGAGCTTGAGGTAGTAAACGCCGAGAGCTTCGTTGAGACCTTCAGCACCTGCGGCAGCACCGAACTTGTCGTTAGCGCTGCGCAAGTTGTTGTTCATAAGGTCGCACAGACCCTGGTTCATTTGAACCTCATTGCTTGCGGGAGCGAGGCTGCGAGCCTTGTCGAAGTTCTTCTGAGCGGCAGCGTAGTCGCCTGCGGCATATTGAGTCATACCGAGGTTGTTGTATCCGCGATAGTCGTTAGGATAGTTGGCAACGCAGGCCTTGTAGATTTCGGCACGCTTGTTGTTGTCGTTGGTGAGAGTAGCAGTGTAGAGCAGCTCGTCGATAGTGAGCGACTTGGGATCGCTGTTGAAAGCTGCCACAAGCTCCTCGTCGCTCTTGCCAATCACCTTGATAGATGCGGTGAGGCGTGAACGGCGGAGCTGAGGCAGAATCTCCTCGGCGAGTTGGTCGAATACTGTAGAGAGGTTGCGGATTTCACGCTCGCGCTGCTCGGGATCCTTGTACATTGAGAGTACGCTGAGGATAAGGTTCTTATCCTGGATGTTGCTGTTGGCAACGAGCTGCTGGAAGCCTTCCCAGTCTTGCGGAGTGAAGTCGGCGGTAAGCTCTCCGAACTCCTTGATGTTGTCCTTCTTCAAAGTTTCGTTGAGGAACTTCTGAGTGTTCTTCTCACGGCCTTCTGCGATGCGGGTGTTGAGTTTCACACCACCATCGGGCGAAGCGTAGGAAGCGATGTTGATACCCTCAACCTGGAGCTTCTCATTGCCCTGAGCGTCGGCAACTTTCTGCTTGAGAGTAGCAAGCTCGTCGGAGCTAAGCTCGCTCTTGCGGATGTTGGTCTGGTTGATAAGGAATCGGATGTCGGCAGTGTACTGCTCGTTGATGAAGCGCTGGAAGTTGTCGGTCGACGCAGCGGGGTCCACTGTAGCGGCAGTGGCGATGGTTGAGGTTGCGATAACGCCCTCGGCAACTTTTACGCGAGGCAGAGTGTAGCTCTTGCTACCCTGCTGTACTTGGAATGCGAGCACGAGGTCGCTCTTAGCCATCTCGGGAGTGTAGGCGTACATTACGGGAACTGTAACTGTACCGCCGTTGTCGTAGGAGATAACCTGATTGTTGCCTCTCACTTTCTCACCTTGGATGGTGTAGGGTGCAGAAGCAGTCTCTTTGTCACCGTAAACGAGGTAGGGTGTGATTGTCACCTCAGCATTTTTTACGAAGAATTTCTCGGGAATTTGACCTGTAACGGTAGCGGGAACCTTGTCGCCTACTACTTCAAGTGGAGAAGGATTGACGGTGAAATATTCAGCACCGATCTCGCTGAGTTTCTTGCCACAGCCTGTCAACACCATTGCTCCTCCTAAAATCAAGGAAAATGTTAATTTACTGTTCATAATAATTAATAATATAAGAGATTTTTTGATGTGTCACATAATTTTGTGTAAAGATACTTCAATTAGTCTATAAATGTGCAATCTCGACCATTTTTTTGATATTTTTTAAGGAATAAAAGTGATTGCGGCGTAGAAAAATGCCATTTTCGCCCATAAAGTGTCGGGTGTCGGCTTTTTGACTGCTTTGGGGAGCGTTTTAACATTTGCCGGGCCGCGCTCTTTCGGTGTAGTGGCCGCCGCCGGAGCTGCGCCGCTCGCAAGTGGGCTTCGTTGAGGCGTTAAGGCGTTAATAAGCTATAAAATATGGCAGAAAATAGGTGTGACATATTGACAAACGCTTTTTGCGGTTGTAATTTTGCACCTAAATGTCGTCGCATAAGAAAGAGATATCATATTTCAGTGCCAATGTAACGTCGGTAATCAGCGTGGCAATGGCGTTGCTGCTGCTTGGCATAGTGGCGGTGATAGGCATTGCTGCAAGCGGACTGTCGCAGATGATAAAGGAGAATATCGGGTTTGACGTGTCGGTGCGCGAGGAAGCCACCGAGGCGCAGATTGTCTCCCTGCGCAATGAGCTTGCACGTGCTCCCTACACTGCCTCGATAAAATACGTGTCGAAGGAGGAGGCGCTGCAATTCTGGAAAGACGAGACCGGCGAGGACCTTATTGCCGTGCTCGGCTTCAATCCGCTCACAGCCGAGATTGAGGTGCGCGTGAAGGCCCGATACGCCGATGTCGGCAGCTTGGAGAAGATAGCGGCGACGCTTAAGCGTAACGCCGCCGTGGAGAGCGTGACCACTCACAGCGACCGCGTGGAGGCGGTGAACGAGAGTTTGGCACAGGCGGCATTGGTGCTTGCCATCGTGGCTGCGGCGATGCTCCTGATTTCGGTGGCGCTTATCAACAACACCGTGCGTATGACGATGTATTCCAAGCGGTTCCTTATCCACACCATGAAGCTCGTGGGTGCGACACCGGGATTCATCAGGCGCCCGATAGTGGTCAGCTGTCTGCTTAATGGAATCATAGCGGCTGTGGTGGCGGTGGCGCTGCTTGGCGCGTTGCTCTACTATCTGAGCCTCGACGACATGGTGGGCGACTCGCTGCGGATGCTGCTGCCCATAGAGGCTGTGGGCATGGCGGGAGCCTCGATGCTCGCGCTCGGCGCGCTGCTCTGTGGAACGACGGCGTTTTTCGCGGCCAACAAATACATAAGGCTCGACTACGACAGGCTGTTCTGACGTCGTCACGGGTCGGTAGTGGAGAGTTGAATACGTAATTATGAGATAAAGCAAAAACGATAATATGGAAAATAAGGTAAAAAAGAGACAGGTGGAGAGCAATGCGCCCAAAACGGAGATTAAGCGCACCGACTTCCCTTTGGCGAAAATCAATTTCATCTTGATGATGGTGAGCGGTTTGCTCATTGTGGTGGGATTCCTGCTGATGCTTGGCGGCTCAAACGACGGGGCTCAGTTCAACGACGACATTTTCAGCACTCGCCGCGTGGTGGTGGGGCCTACGATGGCATTCATCGGGTTTGTGGCCATGGCCATAGCCATAATTTTCAAGAAAAAGTAAAAAAACTACGAAACTTAACTATTGTAAATGGACATTTTTCAATCGATTATTATTGCCATCGTCGAGGGGCTCACGGAGTTTCTGCCCGTGTCGTCGACGGGCCACATGGTTATCGCCGAGGAGGCTCTCGGCGTGGAGCACAATGAGTTTGTGAATGCGTTCACGGTGATAATTCAATTCGGCGCCATCCTGTCGGTGGTGTGGCTCTACTGGAAGCGCTTTTTCCGCCTGAACAAGGTGCCCGAGGGCACTGCGGGCGCCAAGGCCTTTCTCATAAGATATGATTTCTATTGGAAACTGCTCGTGGCATTCCTGCCCGCCGCAGTGATAGGATTCCTGCTTGGCGACTTTATCGACAGCCTGCTGGAGAATGTCACCGTGGTGGCTGTGATGCTTGTGGTGGGCGGTGTGCTGATGCTCTTCGTCGACAAGTGGTTCAACCGCCCGACTACGGTGGAGCTCACCGAGAGGCGCGCCCTCACTATCGGTTTCTATCAGTGCATAGCCATGATTCCCGGCGTGTCGCGCTCCATGGCCACCATTGTGGGAGGCATGCAGCAGGGGCTGACGCGCAAGGATGCGGCGGAGTTCTCGTTTTTCCTCGCCGTGCCCACCATGTTTGCCGCCACGGCCTATAAGCTGCTGAAACTGATTATCGAGCCAGCGTCGCTGCAATTGCTCGTCGACAACATCTGGGTGCTCGTAATCGGCAATGTGGTGGCGTTCATCGTGGCAGTGCTCGCCATAAAGTTCTTCATCAACTATGTGACGAAATATGGCTTCAAGGCATTCGGATATTATCGCATAATAGTGGGTGCGGCAATCATCATAATGGGATTGTGCGGCATCAGCATGGAGGTGTAGTGGCTTATGGCTGAGGTGTTGAACCCCATTGAGGGAGAGGTGTTCTACGTCGACAAGCCGCTGCACTGGACATCGTTCTATGCGGTGAAGCGCATCCGCGGCGTGTTGCAGAAACGGCTCGGGATGAAGAAGCTGAAGGTGGGGCATGCCGGAACACTCGATCCGCTCGCCACCGGAGTGCTGATACTCTGCACCGGCCGTGCCACCAAGCGCATCGACGAGCTTCAGGCTCATGTGAAGGAGTATGTGGCCACGCTGAGGCTCGGCGCCACCACGCCATCGTTCGACCTCGAGACCGAGGTCGACGCAACCTATCCCTGGGAGCATATAGGCAGGGAGCAGGTTGAGCGAGTGCTGCAAGAGCGGTTCACGGGCAGTATCGAGCAGGTGCCGCCGGCATTCTCGGCGTGCAAGGTCGACGGCAAGCGCGCCTACAAGATGGCCCGAAAGGGGCGCGAGGTTGAGCTCAAGGCAAAGACGCTCGTCATCGACGAGATAGAGCTTCTGGACTTTGACCTGCCCTCGCTCACAATCAGGGTGGTGTGCAGCAAGGGGACGTATATCCGCGCCCTTGCACGCGACATTGGCGAGGCCCTTGGCAGCGGAGCGCATCTCACGGCATTGAGGCGCACCCGCGTGGGAGCCGTGGATGTGGAGCGGTGCAGCACTGTCGATGCCCTGATGCGGCGTCTCGAGGAGGCTGAATATGTGCCTGTGGAGGAGGCCCTCGCGGCCATGCAGGGCAAAAACGCCGAGGCGCAGTGATTTGTGAAATAACAGAAAACGCATAACAAGAATAAACGACACAGCAAGAATATGAAATTATCGGAATTTAAATTTAAGTTGCCTGAGGAGCTGATAGCCACCGAGCCGGCTCCGGTGCGCGATGAGTCGCGCCTGCTGGTCTTGCATAAGAAGACCGGAGCGATAGAGCACAAAGTGTTCAAGGAGATTTTGGAATTTTTCGACGATGGCGACGTGTTCGTGTTCAACGACACGAAGGTGTTCCCGGCACGCCTCTATGGCAACAAGGAGAAGACCGGCGCGAAGATTGAGGTGTTCCTGCTTCGCGAGCTCAACGAGGAGCACAAGCTGTGGGACGTGCTCGTGGAGCCTGCCCGCAAGATAAGAATAGGCAACAAGCTGTATTTCGGACTCGACGACTCAATGGTGGCTGAGGTCATCGACAACACCACCTCGCGTGGCCGCACGCTGCGCTTTCTCTACGATGGCCCGCACGACGAGTTCAAGGCCAATCTTTTCGCACTCGGCGAGACGCCCATACCGATGTACATCAAGCGTGAGCCTAAGCCCGAGGATGTGGAGCGATACCAGTGCATCTTCGCCAAGAATGAGGGTGCGGTGGTGGCTCCTGCCGCAGGATTCCACTTCAGCCGCGAGCTGATGAAGCGCATGGAAATAAAGGGCGTTGACGCCGGATTCCTAACCATGCACTCCGGACTGGGCAACTACCGGGAAATCGACGTCGAGGACCTCACGAAACACCGCATGGACTCGGAGCAGATGGAGGTCACCGACGAGCTTGTGAAACTCGTGAACACGGCTAAGGACCGGGAGAAGCGTGTGTGCTCGATAGGCACTTCCACGCTCCGCGCGATAGAGAGCACGGTGGGCATGAACGGACACATCAAGGCCTACTCGGGCTGGACCAACAAGTTCATATTCCCACCCTACGACTTCACCGTGTGCGACTCGCTTGTGAGCAACTTCCACATGCCATATTCGGTGATGCTCATGATGGTGGCCGCATTCGGCGACTATGAGATGGTGATGGAGGCCTACAACGTGGCTGTGAAGGAGAAATACCGCTTCGGAGCCTACGGCGACGCAATGCTGATTACGGAGTGACAAAAAAATATCGTGAATCGTGGAAGAACTCAGGCGTATAGCGGTTAAGATTGGCAGCAATGTGCTGACAAGAGCCGATGGGACGCTCGACATAACACGCATGTCGGCGCTCGTCGACCAGATTGCCGCATTGCACGGCAGTGGCATGGAGGTGATTATGGTGACATCGGGTGCCGTGGCGTCGGGGCGCAGTGAGATGCGCAAGCTGTCCGGACAGAAGCACCTCGACACGGTGTCGGCACGTCAGCTTTACTCTGCCGTGGGGCAGGCGAAGCTGATCAACCGCTACTATGAGCTGTTTCGCGACCACGACATCGTGTGCGGTCAGGTGCTCACCACCAAGGAGAATTTCGCCACCCGTCAGCACTATCTCAACCAGAAGCACTGCATGGATGTGATGCTCGAGAACCGTGTGATACCTATAGTGAACGAGAACGACACCATATCGGTGACGGAGCTTATGTTCACCGACAACGATGAGCTGTCGGGGCTCATTGCATCTATGATGGGAGCCGACGCTCTGATAATACTGAGCAACATCGACGGTGTGTACGACGGCGACCCTTCGCTCCCCGGCTCAAAGGTGATAGCCGACATCTATCCCGACAGCAGGCTCGACAGCGACTCGTTCATCCAGACGAGGAAGTCGACTTGCGGACGCGGAGGGATGGGCACGAAATACCGAATCTCGCAGAAGGTAGCCGATGAGGGTATTGCGGTGGTGATTGCCAATGGCAAGCGCGACAATATCCTACCCGAGATAGTGTCGGGGGACCGCTCGGTGCCGTTCACGATGTTCCATGCCGGCGAGCGTCCGGTGTCGAGCGTTAAGAAATGGATTGCGCATAGCGAGGGCTTTGCCAAGGGCGAGATTCATGTGAATGCCGGAGCCTGCGAGGCTCTAACCTCGGCACAGGCGTCGAGCCTGCTGCCGGTGGGCGTCACGAAGGTAGTGGGCGAGTTTGAGAAAGACGACATCGTGCGCATTGTCGATCCCGAGGGAAGGGCTTTCGCCATAGGCCGTATAAGCTGCGACAGCGTGCGCGCGGCGGCTTTGGCCGGTAAGCAGGGCGGCAAGCCGCTCATACACTATGATTACCTCTACATTGACTGACGCCACACAGCGTTCAACTATCGTGCCGCGCATTGTGGCACGTGTTTTTTTAAAATATACACTACAGTTTGTTAATTGACTATAATGGGAAATCTCACTGAATTATTCAAGAGCGCGCGCATGGCATCGCGCAAGCTGAATCTTATAGAGGAGGATAGAATCAACGGTGTGCTGAACCGTGTGGCCGACGCCGCGGTGGAGGCTACCGATGAGATACTTGCCGCCAACAGGCTCGACTTGGAGCGTATGGACAAGTCGAATCCTAAATATGACCGACTGATGCTCACGGCCGGCCGCATTGCCGATATTGCCGCCGACATGCGCCATGTGGCACAGTTGCCGTCGCCGCTCGGACGCACACTCGCACAGTGGACTCGCCCCAATGGCATGAGGATAAGCAAGGTGAGCGTGCCGTTTGGCGTCATTGGCATTATCTACGAGGCTCGTCCCAACGTGACATTCGATGTGTTCTCGCTATGCCTTAAGAGTGGCAATGCCGTGATAATGAAGGGTGGGAGTGATGCCGCTTGCTCCAATGAGGCTATCGTGCGCGTGATTCACGGCGTGCTTGAGGCCGAGGGCATAGACACGGCTGCCGCCACGTTGTTGCCGCCGAGCCACGAGGCTACTGCCGAGATGCTTGCCGCTGTGGACTATGTCGACCTTATAATTCCCCGCGGAAGCCGCAATCTTATCAATTTCGTGCGCGACAACTCCCGTGTGCCGGTGATTGAGACCGGTGCCGGAATATGCAATTGCTATTTTCATGCCAGCGGCGACGTGGAGAAGGGTAGCCGCATAGTGATGAATGCCAAGACGCGGCGTGTGAGCGTGTGCAACGCTCTCGACTCGCTGATTGTCGACCGCTGCCGCCTTGCCGACCTGCCGGCTCTCGTGGCTCCGCTTGCTGGTAAGGAAGTGACGATATATGCCGACGAGGAGTCTTTTGCCGCTCTCGATGGAGCGTATCCGCATCTTGAGCATGCCACGGCTGGCGACTGGGGCCGCGAGTATATGGACTATAAGATGTCGATAAAGACCGTAGGTGGCATCGACGAGGCGTTGGAGCACATTGCCCGATACTCATCGCGCCACAGCGAGAGCATTGTGGCCGAGGACGCCGAGGCGTGCCGCCGATTCAAGAAGGAGGTGGACGCGGCGTGCGTCTACACCAATCTGCCCACTTCGTTCACCGATGGCGGACAGTTTGGCTTCGGAGCCGAGATTGGCATCTCCACGCAGAAGCTCCATGCGCGCGGGCCGATGGCGCTCCCCGAGATTACAACCTACAAATATATCATTGAGGGCGACGCGCAGATTCGCCCGTGATATTGTGTCTGGAGCAGGGTCATAGGCATAAAAAAGTAATAATACTTGCGATTGAATTAACCAAAAGATATAAAGACGATGAACAAATTTGAATTTCAAAATCCGGTGAGAATTTATTTCGGTGAGGGTGAGATTGCGTCGATTGCCAAGGAGGTGGCTCCGGGTAGCAAGGTGCTGATGACTTATGGCGGAGGCTCCATAAAGCGCAACGGCATCTACGACCAAGTGATGGCTGCGCTCAAAGGGTGTACGGTGGTGGAGTTTGGCGGTATTGAGGCCAATCCCGACTATGACACTCTGATGAGGGCCATAGCCCTCGGAAAAGCCGAGAATGTGGACTTCACGCTTGCCGTGGGCGGTGGATCTATTATCGACGGCACAAAATTCATCGCCGCGGCGATGAACTACGATGGCGACCCCTGGGATTTCATAGTGGGCAAGGCTCCTGTGCCTGCTGCCAAGCCTTTTGGCGCGGTGCTGACGCTGCCTGCAACAGGCTCGGAGATGAATTGCGGTGCGGTAATCTCGCGCCGTGCCACTAAGGAGAAATATGCCTTCCACAATGCGTGTGGATTCCCTCGCTTCTCCGTCCTCGACCCTACCGCTGTCTATAGCCTGCCCAAGCGCCAGATTGCCAATGGCATAATCGACACGTTCATTCACACCACCGAGCAGTATCTCACCACAGCCGGAAGTCCGCGCGTGATGGATCGCTTCGCCGAGGGCGTGCTGCTGACGCTTGTGGAGATTGCTCCACGACTGATGGCAGAGGGCACTCCGGCCTACGACGACTGCGCCAACTTCATGATGGCTGCCACGATGGGCTTGAACGGGTTCCTTGCCATGGGTGTCGACGAGGACTGGGCTACTCACATGATAGGACATGAGCTGACTGCACTTCATGGGCTTGATCACGGCGTGACGCTCGCTATAGTGTGGGCCGGGACGATGGATGTGATGCGTCGCGAGAAGGAGGCTAAGCTGCTGCAATATGCCGGGAGAGTGTGGGGCATCACTGAGGGAACTGCCGATGAGATTATCGACAAGGCCGTGGAGGCTACCGACAACTTCTTCCGCTCGCTTGGCGTGAGGACGCTTCTGAGTGACTACGGCATAGGCGAGGATACGGTGACAGATATCAGAGACCGCTTTGCCGCGCGCAAGTGGAATCTTGGCGAGAATGGAATCATCACTCCCGAGAAGGTGGAGCAAATCCTTCGCCGCCGCATGTGACGTGGTGTTGCGGAATGTCAAAGGCAATTGCGAGATTGGCATGATAATAACAGCAGAGGCTGTGCCGTGATGAACTCACGTCGCAGCCTCTGCTGTTATGTTGTCTGATAGTGAGCCCGGTCACACGAGGTGAATGCCGTTGCGGCGGCATTCCTCCACTTGTGCCTCTGGCCAGATGCTTGCCTGCACCTCGCCTATGTGCGCTTTCTGGAGCAGGAACATGCACAGGCGGCTCTGCCCGATGCCTCCTCCGATAGAGTAGGGAAGCTCGCCGGCAAGCAGCGCCCTGTGGAATGTCAGGCTCTTGCGCTCGGTGCATCCGCGCATCTCAAGCTGGCGCATGAGCGACTCGGCGCTGACGCGTATTCCCATCGACGAGAGCTCGAACGGGCACTCTAAGATGGGGTCCCACAGAATCAAGTCGCCGTTCAGGCCACGATATCCGTCGCTGTTTTCGGTGATCCAGTCGTCGTAGTCGGGGGCGCGCCCGTCATGAGGCTCACCGTTGCTCAGCGGTGCTCCGATTCCAATCAGGAATATCGCGCCATATTCGCGTGCGGCCATAGCCTCACGCTCTTTGTCGGTCATTCCGGGATATTGCTGCAACAGCTCCTCGGAGTGGATGAATTTCACTTTCTCAGGCAGGCGAGGGGTGATGTGCGGGAACTTCTCGTAAATCATCCATTCCGTCTCGCGCACGGCGCAGAAAATCTTCTCCACGGTGCGCTTCAGGAATTCGAGCGTGCGGTCCTCCTCCCTGATAGTCTGCTCCCAGTCCCACTGGTCGACGTAGAGCGAGTGCAGGTTGTCGAGGTCCTCGGCGGTGCGAATGGCATTCATGTCGGTATACAGTCCGTAGCCGGGGGCGATGTCGTAGGCGCCGAGCTTCATGCGTTTCCACTTAGCGAGCGAGTGCACAACCTCGGCGCGACGGCTCATGCAGGCGATGTCGAACGTCACGGCATGCTCCACGCCGTTGAGATCGTCGTTGATGCCAGTGCCCGAAAGCACGAAAAGCGGTGCGGTGACGCGGCGCAGGTTGAGCGCCTTTCCGAGTTTCTCCTGAAAAGTGTCCTTTATCATCTTGATGGCGACCTCGGTGGTCTCAGGGAGAAGTTTCTGTTTATACTTTTTGGGAATAATTAAAGCCATGTCAAGTTGTAATAATTCATTTTGCGTGGCAAAAGTACAACAAATTTCCGTAATAATCCAAAATTTACTATCATTTTGTGCGGTTTTATGCTATTTTTAACATCATAGTGCGCGTTTTTGGGTCAAAAATGCAATATTTTCGCATCGGCCGACGGGTTGCGGCCCTGTTTGCGGCGGCTTTGTGGCGATAGTGCGGCGGCGGGGTTGCGTGAACCGATAAAGATTTGTAACTTTGCTGAGTTTTTAAGGAAAAGAGAACTGAATTACAAAATCGATAGTCGAGAAATGGCTGTAATGAATGAGAATCTCGAGGCGGTGCCGGGACGTGAGCGCCGCCGCGGACACTTGGCGATGCTTTTTGCCAATATGGTGTGGGGGCTGATGTCGCCCGTGTCGAAAGAGGTGCTGATGCTTGGGTGCATCACTCCGCTCGGGCTGTCGGCGATACGCGTATGGGGCGGTGCGCTGCTCTTTTGGCTGTTCTCATTCCTGCTCCCCGAGAGTGTGGTGAGGCATGAGAGGATTGAGCGCCGCGACCTGCTGCGGATATTTCTTGCCTCACTGCTGATAATCACCTCCAATCAGGCATTGTTCATAGTGGGTATATGCTACACAAATCCTATCGACTCGTCGGTGGTGGCCACGTTGACGCCGATTTTCACCATGGTGTTTGCCGCAATATTCATTCATGAGCGCATCACGCCGCTCAAGACTCTCGGAGTGGCGATAGGCCTCGGCGGAGCGCTGATGCTCGTAGTGGCGGGGACCGATGCTGCCTGCCAGGATGCCCCTAACCCGATTTTGGGCAACTCGCTTTGCCTCGTGGCTCAAATCTCGGCTGCGCTCTACTATGTGGTATTCAAGGATATAATAAACAAATACTCGCCGTTCACCCTGATGAAATGGATGTTCTTGATGTCGGCGGTCACTCTCGTACCTATTACTGCCGGCAGCTTGGCCGACACCCGATGGGACGAGATTCCGGCATTTGCCTTCGCCGACATTGCGTTCATTGTGGTGTTTGCCACATTCATTGGCTATCTTCTCATTCCCTACACTCAGCGACGGCTGAAACCAACACTCGTAAGTATGTACAATTATTTGCAGCCGGTCACATCGGCATTCTATTCTGTCGCCCTGGGCATCGCCGTGGTCACGGCAAGCAAACTCATTGCCACGGCACTGATTTTCCTCGGTGTGTGGGTAGTCACTCAAAGTCGCAACAACCAGCGATGGTCCGACTTGCTCGGCAAGCGGCGCGCCATGCTCATTGCCGCCATTCTGCTGCTGTCGGCTCCGAGGATGGCTGCCGGCAATGACACCGTTGCCGACTCCGTGTCCCTCCGACTCGACAATATTGAGCGTTTTCAGGCAAAATTGCAAAGCGCGTCGAAATACATTCCCAAATTGAGCGGCTACGTGAGTGCCGGATACAATTACATGGAGGATTCCAAATCGGAGTTCTACGTGAAATGCGCGCGAATCGACATCAATGGCAATCTCGGCGCCAAATTCGACTATCGCGTGCTTTTCGACTTCTATAAAGTGAAGGCCTACGACGTGAGGATGCGCTTCAAGCCCATGAAGGAGCTGAACGTGTCGGTGGGTCACTTCAAGGTGCCTTTCTCGATTGGCAATCAGCGAGGACCGCTCACGGAGGAGCTGATAACGTTCCCGGCGGTGATTCAGCGCCTTGTGGGATGGACCGACGTGTGCGGAATGAGCGGCGGCTCGGGACGCGACATCGGTGTGAGCCTCTACGGAACACTGTGGCGACGCAACGGTCTCAACGTAATCGACTATGCCGCAGGAGTGTTCAATGGCAATGGAAGCAATGCGTCCGACGACAATAGCAGCAAGGATTTCTCGGGCAAGCTCACCGTGCGTCCGGTGAAGGGCCTGGAGCTCTCGGGCTCATACTACTGGGGCGAATATGGCGCCGACTACATGCTGCGCCGACGCTGGTGTGCTGGAGGAGCCTTCAGCGGCAAGTTCCTGTTGCTGCGAGGTGAGTATGTGGCCGGAACCACTGGAGGCGTGGAGAGCGACGGATATTATGTGCTCGGAGGCGTGAAGGCTCCGTGTGGAATCACGCCACTCGTGCGTTATGAGTCGTTCAATGCCGATTGCTCATCGGGCGTCAAAGAGCGAATATACACTGTGGGCATCGACTGGCATCCCACTAAGTATCTGCGCCTTCAGGGCAACTATGTGCGCTACTGCTATTCGCCCGGATCGGCGCAAAAGGACAAGAATCAGCTGCAAATTCTGATAACAGGCATAATATAAGCGAAATATTGACCAAATAGGGATAGAATAAATGTGCTAATTTTGCACTAATAAATATAGAGAGTTATTTTACACGAAGATGGATAAAATGATATTAAAATTAAGAGAATTACTGCTATGGGTGGCCGTGGCTGCTTTTGCTCTGCCCGGCGAGGCTGCCGACAAAATCAAATATGGGGATTTCAACTCTTGGGTGCTGCGCAACATCAAGGAGTCGTCGGTGCTCGGAGGAAACACCAAGACGCTTTATGAGATAGGTCCGAACCAGACGATAGAGGGCGCGAAGGCCTACTATAACCTCGGTGGCTCGCCGTGGGCCACTTCCAATGTCTACGCCAAGGTGATGGGTGTGGTGAAGTGCAGCAACGCAGTGTATCGCGACGCACGCGGCAATGGCGACTATTGCGCCAAGATGACCACTATCCTTGAGCACGTAAAGGCCCTCGGAATGATTAATATGGATGTGCTCGTCTCGGGCAGCATATTCCTCGGTCAGGTGTTTGAGCCAATATCGAGCACCAAGAACCCTTACTCGAAGATGGAGATGGGCGTAAGGTTCACAAAGCGTCCGAAGTATCTCACATTCGATTACCGTCTGGTGGTGCCTGCCAATGGCCAGGTGATATACTCAAGCGGTTTCGGCTCAAAGAAAACCATCGCCGGCAAGGACCATGCCGAGGTTTACATACTGCTGCAACGTCGCTGGGAGGATGAGAAGGGCAATATTCACGCCAAGCGTGTCGGCACCGGGCGTCATCGCTTCTCAGCGTCGACCAAAGGCTGGGTGAACAACTATAAAATCCCGGTGTGGTATGGCGATATCACAAAACACAGCGGCTATGAGTCGTATATGGGACTTATTCCTAAGGATGTGAGCTACTATGCCCGCAACAGCAAGGGCAAGATGATGCCTGTAATCGAGGAGGGCTGGGACGATGCCAATGCCACTCCCACGCACATGCTCATAATGGCCTCGTCGGGATGCGGCGTAGCCTACACCGGAATGGTGGGAATGACTCTCTGGATCGACAATATGGAATTGGAGTATTAGTCGCTACACGCATTGCGGGCTTATGCTGGTTTGGGTACCGGCAGCAATCTTGTGAGCTTACGGTAGACGGCTTTCAGCGATGCCATAGCACGCTCCTTGACCGATGGGGTGCGGGCTATCGCCGCGGCTGTGCGTGATTTCAGCTCGGCCTCGTCAATCGCCGGCGACACGCCGCGTACCTCGGCGATTACGCCCGGTATTTTGTCGGCTTGTCGGCTTAGCGTGTAGTGGCGCATCAGTGCCACGGCGTTGTCCACGTAGGCGCCGAGCAGAATGGCGTGTACGTCGGGGCGGCGTTCCTTGAAGTGGTCGAGCAGCACTTTTCTCACCGTCATTGCCATAATATATTGCTTCTCGGCTCCCGAGCGGCTCCATATAGCCGCGCGGTGCTTTCGATAGACCGCCATGCAACGGTCGATATAATGTATTTTCCCATATTCGGCATTCATCATGTGGATTGCGTAGTCGTAGGTGGCCACGTTGAGAATCCACTCGGGCAGGGCGCCGAAAAGTCCGCGGCGGAACACTGCCGACACATTTGAGATGAAATTGCTTCGGGCAAGATCGAGGATGTCGTTCTCGGCCTTCTGTCGGCCATTGCTTCGGCTCTGAGTGCCCTCGTCCTGATAGTAGTTCACCACTCGGTGCACGCATGTGGAGTAGTCGGGGTGGGCGTCGAGGAAGTCGACTTGTTTCTGTAGCTTTAGGCTGTCGGTCCAATAGTCATCGCCCTCGCATATAGCCACATACTCGCCTCTACAAGCCTCGTAGGTGCGCTTGAAGTTGGCAAGCAGCCCCACGTTGCGCTCGCCGGTGAGCAGCACTATTCGGCCGGCGCCATATTCCTCTTGCAGCCTCCGGCAAATCTCGGGCGTGGCATCGGTGCTGCAATCGTCGCCAATCACAAGCTCCACGCCGAAATCGGTGCGTTGGTGCATCACACTGCGCACGGCGTCGACGATATATGCCTCTTGGTTGTAGGAGAGCATCAGTACGCTCACTTTGATGTTTTTTTGCTCCACGGCGATAGCGAATTTACGATTCTTAATGCGAGAACATTTGTGCCACGCGTCTCACGGCGGCGACAAGCGCCCGAGCTTCGTCGAGCGTGTTGTAGACTCCGAAAGAGGCTCTCACGGTGCCCTCGATGCCGAGCGCGCCCATGAGTGGCTGTGCGCAGTGGTGTCCGGTGCGCACGGCAATGCCGAGTTTGTCGAGGAGCATGCCCATGTCGTAGTGGTGAATACCGTCGATCAGGAATGAGATGACTCCGCTTTTCTCGGCCGCGGTGCCGAAAATACGCATGCCGGGAATCTCCAAAAGTCCCTCAGTGGCGGTAGTGAGCAACTCATGCTCGTGGGCGGCGATATTCTCCAATCCGAGTCCCTCCACATAGTCGATGGCGGTGGCGAAAGCCGCGATATCCACATAGTCGGGCGTTCCCGCCTCAAACTTGAAGGGGAGATCGGCAAAAGTGGTGTTCTCAAATGTCACATGGCCAATCATCTCGCCTCCACCCTGATAGGGCGGCATCTTTTCCAAGAATGCTTTCTTGCCATAGAGCACTCCTACGCCGGTGGGTCCATACATCTTGTGCGACGAGAGTGCATAGAAGTCGGCGTCGAGGTCTTGCACGTCGATTCGCATGTGCGGAGCCGCCTGTGCTCCGTCGATAAGTACCGGAATGCCGTGGCGGTGAGCTATGGCAATCATTTCCTTAACCGGATTCACGGTGCCGAGCACGTTCGACACATGGCTGAGCGCCACAAACCGCGTGTTGTCGGAGAAAAGGTCCTCGTATGCGTCGAGCATCACCTCTCCGCGCTCGTTCATCGGCACCACACGCAGCACGATGCGCTTGTGGCGGCGTATGAGCTGCCAGGGCACTATGTTGGCGTGATGCTCCATCACGGTGACGATAATCTCGTCGCCATTGCATAGCGAGTCGCCAATCGACGATGCCACAAGGTTGATTGCCTCGGTGGTGCCTCGTGTGAAAATCACCTCCTCTGTCGACTTGGCGTTGATGAACTTCCTCGCTTTCTCCCGGGCAAGCTCCACACGGTCGGTGGCCTCCTGCGAGAGCGAGTGCACGCCACGGTGCACGTTGGCCTTGTGGTGGTAGTACATATCGACCACGCTGTCGACCACGCACCTCGGAGTCTGTGATGTGGCGGCGCTGTCGAGATACACGAGCGGCTTGCCGTCGATTTCGCGTCCCAGGATGGGGAAGTCCTCTCTTATCTTGTTGATATCTAAGCTCATTTTATTGTTTGGCGTGTTATCTTTTTCCTTTCACTTTAAGGCAGGTGCCGGCACAGTCGCCGCAATTTGACAGGGCTCCGGCAAAGCGCTTATCCACGAGGTGGCGCAGGCGGTCTTTCAGGGCCTCGATGCGTACGCCGTCGATTACGTCGCTCATAAATGCCTGCATAAGCAGTATCCGCGCCTCTTGCTCGGGGATTCCGCGCGTGCGCATATAGAACAGGGCATCCCGGTCGAGCTGTCCCACTGTGGCGCCGTGGCTGCACTTCACGTCGTCGGTGTAGATTTCGAGCTGCGGCTTGGTGAACATCTTCGCCGTTGCCGACGCGCACACGTTGCGGTTGCTCTGGTAGGCTTCCACCTTCGGAGCGTCGGGGGCGACGAGAATCTTGCCCGAGAATGCTCCCGTGGCGTTGTCGTCGAGCACATATTTGAACAGCTCGTTGCTGTGGCAGTGTCCGGCATGGTGACCGATGAATGTGTGATTGTCGATGTGCTGCTCGCCGCTTGATATCGCCATTCCGAGCAGATGAGTCTCGGCGTGCTCGCCTTTCACGTCGATGTGGTAATTGTTTCGTGTCGAGCCGTTGGAGAGCGTCATGCCGTCGATGAGCAGGTTGGAGCCTGCTGACTGGCTCACCCACATCGATGCCGCACGGCGTGATGTGGCTGCCGTGGCCTCAAGCTCATAGAAGTCGAACACGGCGTTCTCGCCGAGCGATATCTCCACTACCTGGTTGCTCAGGCACTGCACGTCGCGGCTTTGAGTGTGGTCGCACACGAGCATTCGTGCCTGTGCTCCATCCTCCAGCACCACGAGCACGCGGCGCACGGCCATTATGGGTTTGGCCACGTTCATGATGTTCACGAGTTGCAGCGTTCGCTCGAAGACCACGTCTCGCGGCACGTAGACGAAGATTCCGTCTTGTGCGAGCAGCGTGTTCAGTGCCACTTGCGGGTCGGTGAGCGGAGCGATTCTGCCGTAGTGCCTTGCCACGATGTCGGGATGCTCCTCGGCGGCCTTACGGAGCGACGACACTATCACGCCGTTGCCTTGTCCGCCGAAGTCGCCCTCGTGGTGATATACGTCGTTGAAGAAATAATAGGGTGCCGTGCTCATATTTGGCACGTCGCAGCGGAAAGCCTCCTCGGGGTCGGCTGTGAGGCTCACCCGGTTGATGTTCACGCCATAGTCGGGGGCAAACATCTCGTCGAGGTCGGTGGTCTCATAGTCCTCGTCGCCTTTTCGTGGCATTGAGGCATCCTCAAGGGCGGCAAGAGCCGCGTCGCGCGCGGCATTCAGCACGGGTGCCGAGTGGGCGTCGATTGCGCTGCGGTGAGCCTTGAAGATGTCGGTATATTGCGATAAAGAAGTCATGGCGAAAGTATGTTACAAGTTGTCGCACTCGCGCTTAATCCAGTCGTAGCCCTTCTCCTCGAGCTCAAGAGCCAGCTCGGGGCCGCCGGTTCTCACAATGCGTCCCTTATAGAGCACATGCACGAAATCGGGCTTAATGTAGTCGAGCAGGCGCTGATAGTGCGTGATAACAATAGTGGCGTTGTTCTCGTTCTTCAGTTTGTTCACGCCTCCGGCCACTATGCGCAGGGCGTCGATGTCGAGTCCGCTGTCGGTCTCGTCGAGAATCGACAGGCGCGGTTCGAGCATCGCCATCTGGAAAATCTCGTTGCGCTTCTTCTCGCCTCCCGAGAATCCCTCGTTCACCGAGCGCGACGCCAATTTGTTGTCGAGCTCCACAATGGCGCGCTTCTCGCGCATCAGTTTCAGGAAGTCGCTTGCGCTAAGAGGCTCAAGATTGAAATATTTGCGCTTGGCATTGAGGGCGGCGCGCATAAAGTTCACCATCGACACTCCGGGAATCTCCACCGGATACTGGAAACTCAGGAAAAGACCTTCGTGAGAGCGGTTTTCGGGAGGCATTGCAAGCAGATTCTTGCCATAGAACTCCACGCTGCCGCCGGTGACGGTGTAGGCCGGATTTCCGGTGAGCACCGACGAGAGGGTGCTCTTTCCCGAGCCGTTGGGACCCATGATGGCGTGTACTTCGCCGGGACGTACCGTGAGATTTACGCCCTTCAATATTTCCTTGCCTTCGATTGAGGCATGCAAATCGTTGATTATTAGCATATCTTAATGTGTTCTTTTTTTCGTTTGTCAAAAAATGCCGCTATTCTATCCCACACTGCCTTCGAGCGACACCGAGAGCAGCTTCTGAGCCTCTACGGCAAATTCCATTGGCAGTTTTGCCATCACCTCTTTGGCATATCCGTTCACGATGAGTCCTATGGCGTCCTCGGTGGATATTCCGCGCTGGTTGCAGTAGAAAATCTGGTCCTCGTTGATTTTCGACGTTGTTGCCTCATGCTCCACCACCGAGCTCTCATTCTGCACGTCGATGCGCGGGAAGGTGTGCGCTCCGCTCGTGGAGCTGAGCAGCAGGCTGTCGCATTGCGTGTAGTTGCGGCAGTTTGAGGCTTTCGGAACCACTTTCACCTCGCCGCGGTAGCTGTTCTGGCTGTGTCCGGCCGAAATGCCTTTCGACACTATTGTGCTTCGCGAGTTTTTGCCGATGTGTATCATTTTCGTTCCGGTGTCGGCTTGCTGATAGTTGTTGGTAAGCGCCACGGAGTAGAATTCGCCCACCGAGTTGTCGCCCTGAAGCACGCAGCTCGGATACTTCCATGTGATGGCCGAGCCCGTCTCCACCTGCGTCCATGAGAGTTTTGAGAAGTCGCCTCGGCAAAGTCCGCGCTTGGTCACGAAATTGTAGATTCCGCCCTTTCCGTCCTTGTCGCCGGGATACCAGTTCTGCACCGTGGAGTATTTCACCTCGGCACGGTCCTCCACCACAATTTCCACTATGGCCGCGTGCAACTGGTTCTCGTCGCGCATGGGAGCCGTGCAGCCTTCGAGATATGACACGTAGGCGTCGTCGTCGGCCACGATCAGCGTTCGCTCGAATTGGCCCGTCTCGGCGGCATTGATGCGGAAGTAGGTGGATAGCTCCATGGGGCATCGCACGCCCTTCGGGATGTAGACGAAAGAGCCGTCGGAGAATACTGCCGAGTTGAGTGCGGCAAAGAAATTGTCGCGGTAGGGCACCACCGAGCCGAGATAGCGGCGCACGAGATCGGGGTAGTCGCGCACAGCCTCGCTGATGGAGCAGAAAATCACTCCGAGTTCGGCAAGTCGCTCCTTGTAGGTGGTTTTCACGCTCACGCTGTCCATCACGGCATCTACGGCAATTCCGTTAAGCCGCATCTGCTCCTCGAGCGAGATGCCGAGCTTGTCGAATGTCTTTCGCAGCTCGGGGTCAACCTCATCGATGCTTTTTGGCCCCTCTTTCTGCTTTGGCGCCGCATAGTAGCTTATGGCCTGAAAGTCGATTTCGGGAATGTCGAGATGCGCCCATCGCGGCATCTTCATCGTCAGCCAGTGGCGGTAGGCCCTTAGGCGGAAGTCGAGCAGCCATTCCGGCTCGTTCTTTACCGCCGAGATGTATCGCACCACATCCTCATTAAGTCCTTTCGGGATGATATGGGTGTCGATATCGGTCACGAAGCCGTATTTGTAGTCGCCGCTCGTGGCACTTTTTATAATCTCCTCGTTCTTATTTTTATCGGATGTCTCCATCATTAGCAATTACTGTTTTTCAATGTTGAGTAATAGTCTTGTCGACTTTTGGGGCGCCGGGTAGCGTGGAGCTCGGCATTTTGTCGACCCCGAAGGTGAATGGCGCCATATCGAGAACCACCTCGAAGGGCTTATTGTTCATTGCATGGCGCGTCTTGAAAGTGTCGCCGTCGGGCGATATCAAGTACCACAGGTTGAGCACGATGCTGAGGCATAGCAGATACTTGAATACGCAAAGCGCCGATCCGCACACATTGTCGATTATGCCGAGGTGCAGGCTTGAGAACATCGACCGGATGATGGTGCCCGCAAGCAGCACGCTTAGAAACACCACGACAAACAGTGAGATATGCGCCGTGGCTTTCACGGTGACGTCGGCGGCAGGCCAACCGGCCGATTCGGGAACGAGAAGCCGCAGCACGTCGGTAGCCCATCCGCCGAACATGTTGCAGGCGATCAGTCCGAGTACAATGCCGCAGATTGAGCTGATTTGCCTCACAAAGCCTTTCATATAGCCGATAATGGCGCCTGCCACTACGATGAGCAATATTGTTATGTCGACAAAACTCATTGTTGCACAATTGATATGATTAAAATATATAGTCTCAGCCAAGCTGTCGCTCTCAAGGGGCCTTGTGTGAGGCTTTGGAGGGCGTTGGTCTGATTCAGACTGCAAAGGTACACATAAAATCCCGATAATCGCATCATCCTCGCCGAAAAACTGCCGATTCCGCGGCCATGATGGCGCTGTGATGGTGGAAATAAGGCAATGAGCCGGCCTATATCATGCGGTGTGGGGCTATTTCAAGCGTTGCCAGGTGAAATTTTGGGAGATGAAGCGGCGGCCTTTCAGCCGGTAGCGCAGATTCACGATGGGGCGAAGGAGCGCGAAGAGAGGCACGGTGAGAAATGTGCGCGGCATCTGTAGCAGTGCCGACGTGTGCCTGAAAATGAGGATGTGCGGCACCGTGAGCAGCAGCAACAGTAGTGGTGCCGATGCTGTCTGTGCCACGGCAATGGTGTCGAGCGCCAATATAGGCTCAATATTTGCCGCTCCTATTGCCACTAAGGCCCCTATCACGGCAAAGTTGAGATAATACACCGCCGACATCACTCCTTCGGCAAGGAATGCCCGTGTGGCGATGTAGCGCGAGGTGAAATCATAGCGGAACTTGTGCTCGCGCAGCGTGCGCGCCACATCGTCGTAGGTCGTGGTCACGAAACTCTCGGGCGAGAGCTCCACGCGCGAGTTGGCGTCGCCTGCAATCTCGCTCACGAAGATGTCGTCGTCGCCGTAATGCAGGTTCATCGATTTTGAGAAACCCTTATTGGCGAAGAAGGCCTCGCGGCGGTAGGCAAGGTTGTCGCATGTGCCCCGATAAGGCTTTCGGCTGATGCCCCATGCGGTGTATAGCGCCCGGGTGCACACGTTGTCGTAGCGACGGTAGCGGTGGCCGCTTTCGTTGTCGTCGTTGTGGTTGTAGACCGATTGCCCTACCACTATGTCGATGCCCGGAGTGAAATTGCGGCACATCATGCGCAGCCAGTTGGCCGTAGTCGGGTGGCTGTTGGCATTGGTGGTGACTATGATGTCGTGTTTCGCAGCTTTAATGCCCACCATCAGGGCGAGCTTGCGGCGCGACACGTTGCGCGTGTCGTCGGGCACGAAAGTCTCATATAGATTGTCGTATTTGCAGCGGAACTCAGCCACCACGTTGCTGTCGTCGACCACTAAGCCGTCGTTCACCACGATGACCTCATATTCGGGATAGTCCTGATTGAGCAGATAGGGCAGGCTCCGGCGCAGGCACTCGGCGTCGTTGTGGGAATAGACGATAATCGATGCTGCCGGCAGCTCGGCGTCGGAACCGTCGGCCTCATGGATGCTGCATCCCTCGGCGCGGTCGCGGATGGTGCGGTATTGCCATAGCTGCCACCATAGATATATAATGGAAAGAAGTATCGACGTGCCTATCAGCAGCCAAGAAACTTCCTGAAAGTCGAGCGATATAGTCATTCTGACAGAGTTAAAAACTTAAATCGACTGCAAATTTACACATAAATCCAAAATTTATGAGTAATTTTGCGCAGTTTTTGCGGAAATAACGGAGCAAACTGAAAAACGCACTGTGCCCCGACGTCGCTGCTTGAAGCCGTGATACGGGCTGCATACTGATGCCATGAATCTGAGCCTCGGCGGCCGGGAATGGCGGCGTGTCCTCAGTAGGCGACGTAATATGCGTGAAGACAATGTGTTAGGCCTCACGGAGCGTGTGACCGGCAAACGGAATAACAATTATTAACAGAACAAGCCCTGGCGGCAGACAATAAAACCGGGCATGGTTTCGTTATAAAACATAAAAACTAACAAAAAACGGTAAACGTCGATGAAATTTAAACTTCTACTAATGATTTGCGCTGTGGCCATGATGTCGGCTTGCAGCTCAACCAAAGACAAGATGCCATTGCCATATTTTGAGAATATAGGTGAGGCCAATGATGGCACTTTGCCATCGGGCGATTTCAGCATAAGGATAATACCCGACGACGAGCTGGTGATTACCGTGACCTCGATCGTGCCGGAAGCTACGGCAGCCTATAATCTGCAATTGTCGAATCCGTCATCGCGCAGTGAGATTACTCTGTCGCAGACGCCAAAGTTACAGACGTATATCGTGAATAAGGAGGGCGAAATCGACTTCCCCGTTCTCGGCAAGATGAAAGTGGCGGGAATGACCGTCGACGAGCTGAAGGCGAAACTTGAGAAGGAGATTGGAAAAGACGTGGACGACCCCTACGTGAGAGTTCAGCTTGTGAACTTCAAGGTGAATGTGCTCGGCGAGGTTAGGAATCCCGGTAGCGTGGAGGTGACTACACAGCGGTTCTCGGTGCTCGACGCCTTGGCCGCCGCCGGCGACCTCACCGAATATGGCTTCCGCGACCGCGTGCTTGTGATTCGCGAGGAGGGAGGCGTGAAGAAGTATCATCGCATTAACCTCAATGATGCCGCCACGCTCTCGTCGCCCTACTTCTACTTGCAGCAGAACGACGTGGTGTATGTCTCGCCCAACCAAATCAAGCAGGAGAACTCAAAATATAATCAGAACAATGCCTACAAGCTGTCGGTAATAAGCACTATCGTGAGCGCATGCTCTGTGGTGGCTTCGTTGATTATCGCTCTTGCAGTGAAATAAAAAGTTAAGGAGGATATGGCTGACAACTCATTCAACAAAGGAAAGATGATGGGCAAGGACTCATGGGACTTTGGTAAAATCTACGATCAGAACAAGCGCTACTGGTGGCTCTTTGCCGTGTGCTTTGCGGGGTGTATGGCTCTGGCGGCATTCTATCTCTATGTGAAAAGCCCGGTCTACTCAATAAGCAGCACGGTGCTGATCTCACAAGATGAGGATGGCGCCGGTATAGGAGCCTCATTGGTGAAAAACCTGTCGCTTGGCGGTTCCTCGGCGAGCGTCGACGACGAGGTGCTTGTGATCAACTCGATATCAGTATTGCAGGGAATGGTGCACGATTTGAAAATCAACCGCACCTACAAGGTGAAGACCGGATTCATGCGAAAATTCGATGCCTACGACGAGACTCCTGTCACCGTCGATGCACCCGACGCTCTTTTCGATACCCTAAGCGTGGACTTGCTTTTCAAGGTGAAAGTGAACGAGGAGGGCAACAAAATCGACGTGGCGGTTAAAAAGGGCCTTTTCAAGACCCTTGCCGAGGTGTCGGCTCAGAAGTTCCCGGTGACGGTGAAGACCGACTATGGCATATTCGTCGTCGACAGCACGCGCTTCTACACTCCCGGAGAGGAGCTGAAGATGAATATCGGCGTGACCGGATATCAGGTTGTGGCCGAAGGCTTGATGTCGGAGATATCGGTGGGCATAGCCTCCAAGAAAAGCAATGGCATTTTGCTGAATTATGAGGATGTGAACATTAAGCGAGGAAAGGATATGCTCAACAAGATAATAGAGCTTTACAATCGTCGCTGCCAACGCGAGAAGGATGAAATGGCCGTCAACACCGGTAAGTTCATTGATGAGCGTCTGGCGCTTATCTATGAGGAGCTGTCGGCAAGTGAGTCGGAAATCGAGCAATATAAGCGCAACAACAACCTCGTGGACATAAATACCGATGTGAACGTGATCTACGGACAGCGCATGCAGGGAGAGACTGCAAAGACCGAGCTCACCACTCACTATGAGGTGATGAAGATGGTGAAGGATTTTGTGTCCGACCCCAAGAACGCCTATTCCATGATACCTTTCCAAGTGGGATCGGCGAGCGAGGCAAGCGGACCCGTGGATATGTACAACAGCCTTGTGCTTGAGCGCGTGAAATTGGCAAGTACGGTAAAGAAGGATAACGTGACGCTGAAGGCTTTGGA
Organism: Muribaculaceae bacterium; assembly: GCA_051878575.1. GTDB lineage: Bacteria > Bacteroidota > Bacteroidia > Bacteroidales > Muribaculaceae > CALZFJ01. The sequence continues at coordinate 26,312 of JBJEKJ010000087.1, forward strand.
CCAACAACTCGATCTCGTGCGCGGCAACGTGCGCAGCGCCGTCGACAAGGTACTCGACGGGCTGAAAATACGCATCGACCAGATGAAGCTGCGAGAGAGCACGGCTCAGAGCAAACTTGGCACTATTCCTGCCAAGGAGCGTGAGTTCCGCGAGCTTAGCCGTCAGCAAACCATCAAGAATGAGCTTTACACTTTCCTGCTCCAGAAGCGCGAGGAGAATGCTCTTGTGCTCGCCGCCACCACGCCTAAGGGCAAGATCGTGGATATGGCATTTGCCTTATCGGAGCCGGTGGCTCCTAAGAAAGGCCTTGTGCTATTCACCGGATTCTTCTTCGGACTGATGATTCCGTTCTTGATACTCTATGTGAAATCGTTGCTTACCACCAAGTTCGGCACACAGGATGAGCTTGAGGCAGTGGCAGTGGCACCGGTTATCGGCGAGATTTGCCACAACCGCCACCGCTCGTCGCTTGTGGTGCGCGAGGGCAAGTCGTCGTCAATCGTGGAGCTTTTCCGCCTGTTGCGCAACAATGTGCAGTTCATGCTCCCCAACGCCGACCACAATGTGATACTCGTTACGTCGTCGATAAGCGGCGAGGGCAAGTCGTTTGTGAGCCTCAACGTGGCGGCCTCGTTCGCCCTGCTTGGCAAGAAGACTGCAATAGTGGGTATGGACGTGCGCGCGCCTAAGCTCGCCGAGTATCTCGGTATCAAGGCCGTGCCGGGTGTAACATCCTATCTCGCCAAGAATGATGTGCGACTCGTCGACATCGTTCAGCGCTGCACGGCAGTCGACAACCTCGACGTGTTCGTCGGAGGTCCGATACCGCCCAACCCGTCGGAGCTGCTTCTTTCCAAGCGCGTGAAGGAGTTTATCGAAGAGTTGCGTGCTGAATACGACTGCGTGATTATCGATTCCGCTCCGATAGCGATGGTAAGCGACACGTTCTCGCTCTCACCTTACGCCGACACCGTTCTTTATGTGACTCGTGCCAACTACACAAAGCGCAGTCTCGTGAAGTATCTCAACGATGTGATAGGCCGCGGACAGATGAAGAACGTGGGTCTTGTGCTCAACGACTCCAACCCGAAACTGTCGCAAGGCTACGGCTACGGCTACGGCCACAGTGAGGACGATGAGGCCTGAGCCTGTCGGGGTCAACAGAGCCCGACAGATGTGAGTGAATGAAACTAACAATCGCGATAGGGTGTCGCCATGCATCCTATCGCTAAATGTAGATAATATACCGGCCGAGCGTTGACGCTCCGTCCGTGACCCGTCAAATAAACGCAATATGCAGATAGAAAAAGAGGCATTCTACCGCCGGACACTATTCACGGCATTCTGGATAAGAGGCACATGGGGCTTCTTCGCAGGCGATTTCGTGCCTGCAATGGCTTCTGTGGAGTCGTTGGTGTATCTTCTGTTTGATGCGGTGATCGCGGCTTTGGGCTTGGCCCTGATGCGTCGGCGGCGTGATTGGCTGTATATGCTGTGCTTCCTCGCGGCATCATATATCATAACTTGCGGCTATAATCATTTGGGCCTCACTTTTTATTTGAACGGCTTGC
>JBJEKJ010000088.1:0-6316 GCA_051878575.1 Muribaculaceae bacterium
ACTCCCCCAGGTCTTGACCGAAGCAAGGGTAGCAGGTTGTAGCGGTGCGATGTAGATAGCTTGCCCACCTGCCTCTTTAGCTCAGTTGGCCAGAGCACGTGATTTGTAATCTCGGGGTCGTTGGTTCGAATCCGACAAGAGGCTCAGAAAGCTGCGGGACGATTTTCGTCCCGTTTTTTTATGCCCCGAAAATCCGCTGACCCGGATTCGTGGGCGGGGTCACAATAGTGGGCAATAAAAAAGGGACAGTCTCACGACTCCCCCATTCCTTAAATACACAATTATCTATAAAACAACTATTTAATACTATTCTTTCTCCTATCATAATATTGCAGCGCAAAGTTGCTCCGCAAATATATTATTTGCCAAACATCGATTTTTCTAAAGGGAAATTTGCAAAAGATTGCCGCAAACAAACATAAAAATACTGAAATTCAGCTTTCTCTACAACAACTTTTCATCAAAATAAACCTTTATACAATGCTTTTTATACCAAACAACACATCAATTATTGATAGCATTGGCAACAAATAACACTACAAAGGTAAGGATAATTTTTGATTTGGCAAAAAAATTGGAGATTTTTTTGCCAAATAGTTGCTTTTATCCTTCTGAAACTCGGCATTTTAAGGAAATTTTACCAATTACGGTGTCGGCCGAGATGTCTCCGGCTATGGAAATGCGTACTTTTCGCACCGGAGGGGCAAAGATGCGCGCTGTGACGGGTGCTCCTACCGCACCATGAATGTGCAGGCTGCACAGTGTAGCGCCGTGGCATGACTGCCCGTTCTCGCCGAGGATTGTGACAAGTATGTCGCAGTTGTCGGCTGCGATGCCTATGGTTACCGCGTCGGGAACGAACCATTCGGCTCCCGATGGCGCCATTGGCTGGGTGAGCAGGGATATACGGGTGTGGGATGGCGTCTCGTCGCCGATAGCGTAGACGCTGCCACCAAGGGTGGCGGCGAGAACAGGCTGTGCGCTCGGCACTGTGTAGGCGATACTCTCGGAGCGGCTGTAGCGTCGCCAGTGCCTGTCCACTATCACCACGCTGCCGTCGGCACGGGTGACCCATAGCTCTCTACGCTTATCGCAGTAGGCGAGGTGTGTCGCCTCGCCGATATTCCGAGCCTTGCATTCCACCTGATAGCGGTCGATGGCGCATAGGTCGCCGTCGATGGTGGCGAAGCACAGCCTGCTGTCGCTGTCGGCCAAAGCGTAGCGGCCGGCGATGCGCTTGCGCGCGACAATCACTGCCGGAGAGTATGCGGCCGTTGCCGTGCGGTAGGGCAGGGCGTACACCCCGCTCTCGGCGAAGGCGTAGGTGGGAGTGCCAATCACATTGTTGGAGCGGTGTGCTGTGGCGCCAAGAGCTATGATTCTGCTCTCGCACACCTTGTGAAGATATCTCGCCACGAGCGGATTCAACTCCACGCTCTCGGTCACCGTGCCAGTGCAGCGCTCGGCGGTGTTGCTGTCGGTGACGGAGGGCAGTGCGCTTGATGTGGTAGTGGATGGGATTATGGGCTGCAAGTCGGAAGTTACGGCGTAGGCGATGCCTGCGGCCCTGTTGAGTACGGCGGTGAACGACCTCACCGCGCCCTCACACGACACATACACCGTAGTGCTCACGGCGCGGCTGTCGGGGAATGCTATAAGTGCGTTAATCGACACCGGGCGTCCCTTGCCGCTGCCTCGCCACACGCTCACCGCCTTTCCTGCCGGCGTGGCGATGTGTGTCACCGTCATGGCCTCGTGTGCCACGTTGCTGCTGTCCACGTTCAATATCGCCTCGGTGCTCCACGCCGACCGTAGGGTGGACCACTCGGCAGTGGCGAATACGCGCCTGTTGTGCGCGGTGGCGGCAGTGGTGCTTCGCCTTGCCGCCATCATGCTCTCGCAGCAGCTTAACGCCGAGGCGTCGATGGTGTGGCACACTTTCCGAAGCGATGCCGTGCCGGCGCGTAGGGCGGCAAAGTCGGTAATCACAGCCACAACTTTCCACTTGGCGGCGGCGAGCAGGCCTCCGACGAGAGAGTCGGCGTCGGAAGTGCGGAATTGCAGGCTTAGATACTCCTGCCGTGTTCCGGTGGTCGACGTCTCGCAGCGGTATTTCACTCCGAGGAGAGGTGGAATGGGCGATATTCCGTCGGCCACGAGAATGTCTATTCCTGCAATAAGGCCGTCCCACGCGGCGTCGAAGCCTGCCATACTCTTTGCGCCTATTGTGTAGGCTCCGGCATAGATGCTGAAGCCTGTGGTGCCGGTGAAAGTGGTTCCGTTGTTTGTCACCGTGGCTTTGTACTCCTGCGAGCATGGTATGCCGTTTCCCATCAGCACCGGCTGACTCACACGCAGATATGTGCCGTCGGTCATCCTCACGGCATATCGGGCGACAACGGGGTTGACGTATGCGCCAATGGATGTGGCGTTCTCCTCAATCGTTGTGAAGGCGCTGTGCATCGCCGCGCTGATTCCCCTTTGGTCGGAATCGTTGAGAGGTGATGCCCATCGGGTGTAGTATCCCGAGAAATTATAGGCGGGCACGTTGGCGCTGAGAGTGCCTGCGCCCTCGGTGGTGAGACGCAGCACCGGTAGCGACTTGTCGACGTCGAGCCAGTGGTATGTCCCTGAAGAATGGTGCAGATACACGTCGCCGCCCGAGTTGCCGAGCACCACGTAGTCGGCGAGCGTGGTGGCACACATAAAATCGCCGGGCAGCGTGCCGAGCAGCGTGCCGAGTGGTGAGGGTGTGCTATATGCGTCAAGCCTTGAGTGCAGCATCACGTTGCGGCCGCGCAGAGTGATTACGTTGGCCGTGCCGTCGGCGATGTGGTGAACGGCTATAATACGCTCTTCGCCGTCGAGGTGGAGCAGCTCGGTTAGCTTGCCCACCGGCCGCAGTGATGTGCCGTGTCCGCGCATGTTGGATAGCTCGCCGCAGGAGCCGGCAGGGGCGTCGTCGGCAAAATCGCAGTCGGCAATGGCCGACAGATGAAGTCGCATGGAAGTGTTTTTCATAGTAAAGTCTTATTTTATTTGATTCTGATTGAGATTTTTTGTAGTTGGCATCGATGGCCGCAAAGGAAATTACATATTGCGAGGTTTTTCCCATAAAAAATAACAAATCGGCTAAAAATGTCGGTAAAGTATGTTTTACAGCATATATTGTAGTTGTAATAAAATCCTTAAAATCAACTAATTATCAAATTGCAACTAAAAAGTATTAATTTTGCTGTAATTTCAAGCTGAAATATTTGTTTTTCTCATAATTAATATATATTTTTGATAAACAAAAATCGAATCATTATCTCGATAAATCGAACTTATGTTCTAATTCTGAAATATATATGTTTTTATAGATTGTAGATTTAAGAAAGAAGCCGCTGCTGAGAAGCACCGGCTTTTTTAGTCTTTTCCATATTATAAAGAGGGAGGCTGTGCCGTAATAATTTGGATTTTTACGGCGCAGCCTCTCTATGGTTGTTGCGATACACGCTGTGTGTCGGCGTGCTCTTATTTGCGCAGTGCGGCAATGCTTTCGCGAAGGGTGTTGATTTTGCTTTCGGCATCGGCAAGTTTCTTTCGCTCGCCGGCAACCACGGCCTCGGGCGCCTTGCTCACGAATCGCTCGTTGCCGAGTTTCTTCTCGATAGAAGCCTTGAAGCCCTCGAAGTATTTCAGGTCGGCCTCGAGCTTTTTCAGCTCCTCCTCCACATTGATGTTGTTTCCAAGCGGAACGGCATACTCGGTGGTTCCCACGAGGAATGATGCGGCTGTGGCATCCTTAGCCTCAACCTCGGCGATGGAGTCGAGATTTGCGAGCTTGGTGATTATGGCTCCGAAAGGATTGCCGAACTTGCCAATCACTTGCAGTGAGAGGGCGTTTCGGTTGGCAATGTTCTTTTGCAGGCGCACGGTGCGTATTCCGGCCACAATCTCCTTGGCCTCATCCATTGCGCCGAGCACTGCGGCGTCGGCATCGCCCGGCTCGGGCAAAAGGGCGTGCATTATGCTCTCACCCTCCTTGCGCTCGCTGATGTGCTGCCACAGCTCCTCGGTGATGAAAGGCATGAACGGATGCAGCAGTCGCAGCAGGGCGTCGAAGAAGCCGAGGGTAGCCTCGTAGGTGGCTCGGTCGATGGGCTGCTGGTAGGCAGGCTTCACCATTTCGAGATACCACGACGAGAACTCGTCCCAGAACAGCTTGTAGACGGCCATCAGAGCCTCCGAGAGGCGGAATTTGCCGAAAAGGTCCTTCACTTCGGCGAGAGTGGCGTTCAGGGTGCTCTCAAACCACTTTATAGCTATTCTCGCATATTCAGGCTGCTCGATGTCGGCGATTTCCCAGCCTTTCACGAGGCGGAATGCGTTCCATATCTTATTGTTGAAATTGCGGCCCTGCTCGCAAAGATCCTCCTTGAAAAGGATGTCGTTGCCGGCAGGAGCGGCAAGAAGCATGCCCATGCGCACGCCATCGGCGCCATACTTGTCGATAAGGCCAATAGGGTCGGGAGAGTTTCCGAGCGACTTCGACATCTTTCGGCCTATCTCGTCGCGGACGATGCCGGTGAAATAGACGTTGCGGAAGGGGACGTCGTGCATATACTCCTCGCCAGCCATAATCATTCGTGCCACCCAGAAGAAGATGATGTCGGGGCCGGTCACGAGGTCGCAAGTGGGGTAGTAGTATTTAATCTCCTCGTTGGCTGGAGTGTTGATGCCGTCGAAAAGCGAGATTGGCCACAGCCACGACGAGAACCAAGTGTCGAGGGCATCCTCGTCGCGAGTGAGCTGCTCGGCAGTCACATTCTCGAATCCGGCAATCTTACGGGCCTTCTCAAGAGCATCCTCGGGCGTGAGGGCTACCACAAATTTTTCCTCCTCGCCCTCGGCTGTGGGCAGGAAGTAGGCCGGGATGCGGTGTCCCCACCACAGTTGGCGAGAGATGCACCAGTCTTGAATGTTCTCAAGCCAGTTGCGATAGGTGGTCACATATTTATTAGGGTAGAACTTTATCTCTCCATTGAGCACAGGAGGCAGGGCGATGTCGGCAAAGTGTTTCATCGAGAGGAACCACTGCTTGCAGAGGCGAGGCTCAACGGCGGTGTCCTGATTGCGCTCCGAGTATCCCACCTTGTTCTCATAGTCCTCCACATGGTCCATCAGTCCGGCATCGGCAAGGTCTTTGGCGATGAGCTTTCTCACCTCCATGCGGTCCATGCCCACATATAGCCCGGCAGCCTCCGCGAGGGTGCCGTCGGGGTTGAAAATGTCGATAGTCTCAAGGTTGTGCGTCTTGCCGAGAGCGTAGTCGTTCACGTCGTGGGCCGGAGTCACCTTGAGGCATCCCGTGCCGAACTCTATGTCGACATAGCGGTCCTCAATCACCGGTACCACGCGTCCCACGAGCGGCACGGTCACCTTGTGGCCCTTCAGCCATAGGTTCTTCACGTCCTTCGGGTTGATGCACATTGCTGTGTCGCCCATAATCGTCTCAGGACGTGTGGTGGCGACGATGGCATAATATCCCTTCTCGTCCTTGTGTACCACTTCGCCCTCCTCGCCTGTCGGCACCACGGGATTGGTGTCGGCATCGGCTACGTAGTATTTCAAGTGATAAAGTTTCGATTTCTCATCGCGGTAGATTACCTCCTCGGTCGACAGCACCGTCTGGGCCTTGGGATCCCAGTTCACCATGCGCAGGCCTCGATATATCAGTCCCTTATCATAGAGGTCGCAGAACACCTTCAGCACGCTTTCCGAGCGCTTCTCGTCCATGGTGAATGCCGTGCGGCTCCAGTCGCACGATGCTCCGAGACGGCGAAGCTGCTTCAGAATGATGCCGCCATGCTCGTGAGTCCAATCCCATGCGTATTTCAGAAACTCGTCGCGTGTGAGGTCGCGCTTCTTGATGCCCATGCCGGCCAGACGGTTCACCACCTTAGCCTCGGTGGCTATGGAGGCGTGGTCGGTTCCCGGCACCCACAGGGCGTTCTTGCCCTCGAGGCGCGCGCGGCGGATAAGGATATCCTGGATGGTATTGTTGAGCATGTGACCCATGTGCAGCACGCCGGTGACGTTTGGCGGCGGAATCACTATGGTGTAAGGCTCGCGACCATCGGGCACCGACTTGAACAAGTCGTGCTCAGTCCAGTATTTATACCATTTGTCCTCCACTTCCGAAGGATCGTATTTGGTAGCTAATTCGTTCATGACGATAATACAATTATAAGTTTATTACTCTCAATTCCAATTCAATTTGCAAAGATACATAAAAAAGAGATTTTTTACGCCCGGTGAATAAGAAAAATCA
>JBJEKJ010000089.1:0-26161 GCA_051878575.1 Muribaculaceae bacterium
CTTGATTTTTCTTATTCACCGGGCGTAAAAAATCTCTTTTTTATGTACCTTTGCCCTATGAAAGACAATGAGGAGACATATTGGCAATTTACTGAAAGGATTAAGAAGGAAATGGCTGAGCGGCGGTTGACACAAAGACGCATAGCTGTAGCCTTCTACATAGCGTTGTCCGGAATCATTTTCGGCATAATTCCATATATAGGATGGCCATATTTGATTTTCAGTTTTTGCTATGGCGTGCGCGTCTTTAGGGCGACAAGGCATCCTGAGGTGCTCATCGCCATATTGATAAGTTCGATAGAGCTCGCATTGCGTTATCTCGTCGACGCAACCCCATAGCCCTGATACCCGCCCCATTCACCTCCCGGCCAAAGAGGCCGCAGCCTTTCGCCGCAGAGAGGTATGAGAACGGCCTTAATGGTTACAATACAAAAGTCTGTATTCCGTCTATATTCATCTATAGAAATGCAAAATTTTCTAAAAGCCTCGACGATTTCCCTTATCGTAATATGTTAAGTAGGTAATGTTATCAAGAGCCACAAATTCAGCCTCGTGAAGAATGGATCATAGTAGAACCCTCCACATAAGAATATCTTGTGGTGGGATTGATATGATGGCTCGTTTTATATGGAGAGCCGCTCGGGGATTAGAGCCAGTGGGGCCAGCGGTCGCAGGCGGATTTCACTGCGTGGGCGGTGGGCGTGTCGGGGTAGCGGGCGACGATGGTCCTCAGGTGGAAAAGCAGGTACTCCGCCTCGGCGCGGGCGGCATCGGTGGTGAGCATTGCCAATGCGGCTCTCACCTCTCTGTCGAAAATCGCCTGTGCCGCTTCATGGCCTCCGTCGGCCTCAAAGTCGTAGAGGGCGGGGAATGTGTCGAGCAGGTCGTGGTATCCCGAGTCGTAGGAGGGCATGAATAGCGAGGTCACGCAGCCATGCCAATACTGCGTTAGCGCCCAACAGCCGATGAATGAGTTGCGACGGGCTATGGCGTACTTCAGCCGTGCCAGTCCTCGCTCGTCGGGCGTTTTGCCGTGGCGCATTATCTGCCGGTAGTGGAGCATTCGGCATGCGAAGTGGTATTTCGCACGGAGTGGCGACGCTATGGAGTCGAAGTCGCGCCAATGGCCGGGAAATGCGCAGAAGGGGTTGACTTGCAGGCTGCCGTCTTTGTAGACGTTGAGAGTGGCGAGGTGCTGCCGCGGCACACGGCCGAGGTACTCGGCTGCGCGCGCATATCGCTCCTCGCGAAGGGCAATGGTGCCGATAAGCTCGTCGAGATAGGGGGCGTCGGTGCGTGCAAACGTCAGCAGATGCCTGTATAGCGGGGTGTCGGTGGACATGGAGCGTACTACGGCGATAAGTTGCGATGATGTGAGCGAGTTCATGAGCCTGAACGATGGGCTGCTGTAGTCGAGAGAGTTGTAGTATTTGCAGCTTTTGCGCATTTCCGTGAGGGGAATGCTGAGCAATTCGGTCTCGGGCACAAGATACGACCGCTTGTGGGAGGTGACCCACACTGTGTGCCTATGCCTCGAGGCTATGAGGTTGTCGGCATATCCGCACAGCAGAATTGCCGTGGCGTAATCATGCTGCTGCCAAAGCGTGGGGACCCAGTGTGAGTAGACGATGTTCTGCAATATGCGTCCCCACTCCGAGGCATCCGGCGTCAGCCTGTCCATCTTGCCCTCTATCCACCGCAGGTCGGCGAGAAGCGTGGCGCGTCGGCCGAGTGCGGCATCCACTTTCATGCGGTAGGCTCGGGCGTGGTCGCGGAAGTCTTGCGACGAGAATTTCGACCGCAATGCGTCGGCGATGTGCCGTGAGGCGGTGGTGTAGTCGGCGTGAAACTCTCCCGCCTCGTAGGCGAGGACAAACTTCCAGTCGCCGAGGTTGGCGGCTTTCTTGTCGCGCAGCACGCGACGTGCCACATGCCGTAGCGCGCAGAATCGGGCGGAGTCGGTCGAGCACGTTTGGATATATGCCATCAGCTCGGGGCAGTCGGGGTTACGGGCGGCCATGAACGCCGCGGCGTCGTGGTGCGCTATGGAGCCGAAGTCGCCGGCTTTGGCAAAGAACTCATTAGCCTTGTCAACGTCGCCGAGGCGCGACCAGCATCCTGCCACATATTTCATCGCCATGCGCTTCATCAGGTTGGAGGCCGGCAAACTGCCGAGGCGCTCGTTGAAACTTGCCACGCATCCCGCATAGTCGCGTGCCGCAAACTGCGCCCTCACGAGCTGCAATGCGTAGCGGTCGTAGAGGCGGGAGCCACGATAGGCCTTGCAATCCGCTATGATATCGGTGAATTCTCCGTTCTCTTTGTAGTGTGCCTCGGGGTAATACCATGGCGAGGCTATCTCGTCGCGTCTGCGTTCTATCTCTTTGGCCATACGGAGGAATTGCTCTATCTCACGGTCGTTGGTGTTGCGGATATAGGCATAGAAAAGATTGTCGGGGGCACTCTCGGGGTCGTAGTGCTCGTCGGCATACAGCACTTGGCCGATGTCGGCGAGCGGAATCTCAGCCGACGTGAGCTGCTGCCACAGCCGCAGGTTCTCCTCTCGGTCGATATCGCCCGATGTGGTTCCGTCGATAGCCGAGGTGAAGAATTTTGGCGACGGTATGTCGGGGAAAAACGGTCCGCACGCCTTGGCTGTAGGCATGGCGGTGCATAGTGCCGCGATAAAGCTAATCGCGCTGAATGGTAGAGTATATATTCCTGATTTCATAGTCGGTGTATTTTGAGAGGTTGTGCATGTCGAGATGATAGAGTATGTTGCAGTGCCGGCGGCCGTCGAGGGCGCGCTCTATGGCGGCTTTCACCTCCGACAATTCGCCGAATGTCGCCGTCTCGGTTCGCACCACGTCGTTTCTGCGTATTATGGTGCCACGGTGAATCACATCGCAAAGCGCACGGTGGCTATTGCCGCCCTGAGGGGCAAAGTGCGTGCTGTCGGCAACGTTCACGCCATTGAGCAGTCCTACGAACCGCCTTGAGCGAAACAGCAGTTGCCATGAGTAGGTAGGATAGGCTACGTCCAAGTGCAGCGGGTATCCGGCGAGATGTTTCAGGTATGGCCTCACGTCGTCGATGCTGATAATTGAGTTCCGGGCGTCGGGGTTGCTGAAATTGCCGGTGTTATATACCATCAGCACGCCATAGTCCACCGGAGGAGCCTCACGTGCGAGCTGATGGAGGCGTATGGTAGAGCTAAGCGTCCATTGAAGTTCCTTCCGCGCTATCTGCGTCCGTGCTGAGTCGCACAGGGCGAAAAACGACGGCTCGGTCGAGGCTGTCCAGTCGCAGTCGAGCTGTAGTCCCTCCACGCCTTTCAGGTCATTGTAGGCGCACATTCGGCGCACACGCTCCACAATGCGCTCGGCCAGCAGGCCCTCATGCCCTTTTGATGCCTTCAGGGCATCGAGGGTGACGTAGACCACCGGCACTATCAGCCTGGAGTCAAGAGCGTTGGCCCGACATCGTCCGTCGGCGTCGGCAATGCGCAGCGAGGCGTTCGGAACCACATTCTCTATGGGGCTGCAATAGCTTTTCTCCTCTGCCGTCACGTCAAACATCCGCAGATATATGCGGCCCACTCCGTGGCGGTCCATAAAGCCATGGTCGGGAGAGCCCGGTTCCAATATTGTTTTCCAATAATACACGCCATTGCACTCAATGTGCCTGAAGTCATCGTCACCATTGGGCGAGCAAGAGCACATTGCGGCAATAAGCAGCAGGTTTATAATCGAAAGTCTCATAGTTAGCCTGAATTTTCTGCGGCAAATATCGCAAAAAAGAGAAGCTCGGCAAGGGCGGTTGCGGGGCATTGTATGAAATGGGGTCGGTGATGTATGAAATGGCGGTTATTTCAGCGCGACAATTAGTCGCAAATCATAATCCATAGGCTGCCGCCCATCGGTTTTGCCACCCCACCAATTAATAGAGCAAAACTCGTAAAAACGTAGATGTGATCACGGTTTTTGCCAATATGCAAATATCAAGGCAAACGGTTTCTAAGTATTTGGATCGGATTGTAGCATTGGGATTACTCCAAAAAAGATAACGCTTGCAAAAAAACCATGGTTTTGGCGCATATTTTTGTGTCATGACACAGATTTGTGTGGCAAAAATAGGATTTTTCGCCTAAAACGCCAAAAAATCCATCAAATTTCTACGATTGAATCACACAAAAACTAATTTTTTATTTCTGTAGTGGGCGAAGCCTATTGTGGGTGTCGCAGAGGAGGGGGGAGGATAGGGGAGCATTATCGCAAAAAAGAGAAGCTCGGGGAAGGGGGTTGCGGGGGCATTGTATGAAATGGGGGTCGGTGATGTATGAAATGGCGGTTAACGCCAGACGATGTAGTTGGTGCTAATCTTGGGCGACGGTGCTTCCTTGCCAAACTCAATTCTGTTGCCCCCTGAATCCACGGCAAAGCCGAATGCCTCAGAGCCTACAAGGTAGATGGCATTTGCCACACCCAAGTCCACGAGTGCCTGTGCGAAGTCGTGGAAGGTAAGCCTGTGGCGGCTCAGCACCACCACCGTAGTTCCGTTAAATTCGGCGAGAGCCTTGCGGAGCGAGCGGCCTTTGGGCTTGTTCTCCACCAATTGGCTCCCCACCACAAGCGGATATTGGCGGAAGAAGTAGCCGTCGGACTCGATGGCTTTTTCGAGGAACGGCGTGGCATCGGCCACGCCTATGGTTATGTTGCCGTCGATAATGGCGCAGAAGCCCGATTTTGCCTGCCCTTTGCTCACGAGATTGCCTTCGATGACATAGGCTCCAACAATGCCGCCATTGTCGCCGCGGATGTCGGCTGCCTGCATTGCCATCACCACATCGGGCGATTGCAGCACGTCGATGCCGATGTGGAGCTGTGGCGTGGCGTCACGCGGAGTGAGAATGACGAGAGGCACATTGCCAACGACGGTATCCGTTATCTCCACATATCCTTTCTTCACCACCGTGGCAGTATCACCGGGAACTACGGCTTCCTGCGTCACAGCCAACTCCTCGCTATCGGCAGCATCATCGCTGCTCCAAAGCAGTGCATACACTGTGGCGATTATTGCCACTACGGCACACACGATGGCATAATAGAGCCAACGCGGAGGATTGGGAGTGCCGTTCCCGCTCTTTGACGTGATAATTCTTATCTCGTTGTCGTCGATGTCGATATCCTTTCTGCTCATAGTCGTTCCTCCTTTTCTATATATTCCTTCAGGGCTTTCAGAGCCTCGCGTGAAGCCGAGGCCTCACGCTTGAATGTGCGGCAGTCGGAGAGAATCAGCTTCTGCCTTGCGGGATTGATGTAGGAAATGTATTCTCTGTTTATAATCAGGCTTTTGCCTATGCGGATAAAGCGATTGTCGCCACTTGTGACGAAGTCCATCAGCCGGCGCTCAATCTGCCCGAGCTGAAGTGTGAGGAGATACTCCGTGCCGTCGGCCAGGGTGATGACCGAATAGTTCCCATTGGCGGTGATAAGCACCACCGCCTCGCTCGGAACCCTGATAAGCTCGCCCGAAGTGCTGAAAGTCAAACTCCTGTTCATGCCTCAAGTCCTTCGACCGCAAAGGTAGTGAAAAATCGATAAAAATATATTCTCCCCGGCCGGTTATTGCTGCGGCGTGGGAGCCGGGGTGGGCGACATAGTGTACTCGAAGGTGGCGCCTGAGGCAATGTCGGCGTGGGTGAAGAATGGCTCTTTCAGCTCCTTGCCGTTCAGCCTCACCGAGGTGACATATTTGTTTTCCTTCGAGTAGTTGTTCACCTTTATCGCTATTTTCTTCCCTCCGGGCATGTTGATGGTGGCCTCTCTGAACCAGGGGCGTCCTATGGAGTACACCGGCTTGCCTGGGCACACCTGATAGAATCCGAGAGAGTTGAGGATATACCATGCCGACATCTGTCCGCAGTCCTCGTTACCCGACAGCCCGTCGACGTCGGCGCGATACATCTCCTTTAGCACCCGGTCGACGAGTTCCTGTGTGCGGTCGGGCCGTCCGGCATAGTTATAGAGGTGTATTATGTGATGCGAAGGCTCGTTGCCGTGGGCATACTGTCCGATAAGCCCCGAAATGTCGGCCGATACGAGTTCGCCCTCGAGGGTGGAGTCGGCGGTGAACAGCGAGTCGAGCTTCTCCACAAATTTCTGTCGGCCGCCCATCAGGTCAATCAGCCCGTCGACGTCGTGAGGCACAAACCAGCTCCATTGCCATGCCGTACCCTCACAGTAGTCGTCCTCGCGGTGGTTCGACGAGCGGGGGCTGAACGGCTCGTGCCATGCGCCGTGCTCGTCCTTTCCGCGCATGAAGCGCGTGGCAGTGTCGAAGTAGTGCCTGTAGGCTTGCCCCTTTTCCTTATACTCCCTGTATCCGGCGGTGTCGCCTGCGGCTTTGGCGAGGAGGGATATGCACCAGTCGTCGTAGGCGTATTCCAGACCCTTTGCCACCGATTCATTCTCTTTGTCCCAGGGGATGTAGCCGAGAGTGTTCTTGTAGAGCTTCGACTTGCGCACAAGGGCGTGTCGCAGTAGCCGGGTAGTCGTAATTCCCGTAGTGTCGTAGACCGACGAGCGGCAGGCAGCCTTGTAGGCGAGCCTTGTGTCGAAGTCGGCGCATCCTTTGGCGAGGGCATCGGCCATCAGCGACACGGCGTGGTAGCCGGTCATAGTGGCGGTGTAGTTGCCGGCAAGCTCCCACATCGGCAGCAGCCCGGCTTCCTCATATTTAAGCAGCAGCGAGTTGATATAGTCGTTGTTGCGCTCGGGGTCGATTATGGTGGCGAGGGGGTGTAGCGCGCGGAATGTGTCCCACAGCGAGAAAATGGTGTACACCGGGTGTCCCGGGTCGCCATGGTGCGGCTGCTCGTCCATGCCGAGGTATCGGCCGTCGACGTCCATAAACAGGTTGGGGCTTATGGCGGCATGATACATCGCCGTGTAAAATATGCGGCTGTCGGTCTCGTCGTCGGCTTTCACGTCGATTGCTGCCAAGCACTCGTTCCACTTGCCTCGTGCGGCCGCTCGTGTGGCGTCGAAGTCCCATTCGGCGATCTCGGCGCATAGGTTCTTCTCCGCGCCCTCGTCGTCGACCGCCGAGATGCCCACTTTGGCAAGAATCTGCTCGCCCTCCTCGGTGGGCGGGAACTTCAGCAGCACCTTGCAGCGCGGATAGTCGCGGTCGGAGGTTCCGGCAATTGTGTCGTCGACGATGGTGTAGGTGAATGGGCGCGAGAACTGGGCATACATGTACAGCCGTTGCCGTGCCGCCCAGTAGCTCGTCCTCTTGTAGGCCCTGATGGCTGTGTCGCCCACTATTTCCACGCGCATGGCAGTGTTCCATTGATTCTGAATCGAATAGTCGAGGTCGAGAATCATGCCCGCATCATCGCTTTTGGGGAATGTGAAGCGGTAGATTGCCGCACGCTCCGATGCCGTGACCTCGGCCCTCACGCCATATCGCTTGAGATAAGTGGAGTAGTAGCCTGGCTCGGCAATCTCGTCGCTGTGGGCGAATGGCGATGCGTAGGGGCGGTTTTGCAGCGTGTCGACCTGCGGATCGACAGTCTGCGGCCCTACGGTGGGCATAATCAGGAAATCGCCATAATCGGCGCACCCGGTACCGCTCAGATGGTTCTGAGTGAACCCGTTCAGCAGCGAGTCGCTGTAGTGGTAGCCCGAGCAGGCGTCCCATCCGTGGATTCTCGTGTCGGGGCCGGGTTGAATCATTCCGTGAGGCACCACAGGACCGGGAAAAGTGTGCCCGTGTCCGCCGGTGCCGATAAAAAGGTCGACGTGGCTTGCATAGTCGCCACTCTGCTTGTCGGCCGACGCGCATCCTGCCAAGGCTATCGCGCAAGCCGCTGTTATCAGTAGATTTCTCATGCTGTATATTTTGGTTTTTTGTTTAGTCGGGAAATTTAGGCATCGTAAAGGTCGGAATAAATCCCGATATAATCAAGAATTTTGGCGAAAAACGCCTTCAATCGGTCACAACTGTTGCTTTTGCATGCAAATTGTAGTAAATTTGGGCAAAATTTCAATTACAAAATTTAAGTACATCATTTATTATGAGAAAATCCTTATTGACAGCCGTGCTGCTCGGCTGTGCGGCAGTAGCGGGAGCGCAGACATTCAATGAATGGCGCGATCCGAATGTGAATGCCGTGAACCGCTTGCCGATGCACGCCAATTATTTCGCTTATGAGTCGGCGGCCAAGGCCGAACAGGGCGAGAAGGAGCAGTCGTCGAAGTTCCTTAGCCTTAATGGAAATTGGAAATTCAATTGGGTGAAGGATGCCGACGCACGTCCTACTGATTTTTGGAAACAGACGTTCAACGACAAGGGATGGGCGTCCATGCCCGTGCCCGGAGTGTGGGAGCTCAACGGATATGGCGACCCGCTGTATGTCAATGTCGGTTATGCGTGGCGCAACCAATACAAGAACAACCCGCCATACGTGCCTGTGGAGGACAACCATGTAGGCTCCTACCGCCGTGAGATTATGGTGCCCGCATCGTGGAGCGGTAAGGACATTATCGCACATTTCGGCTCGGTGACGTCGAATATCTACCTGTGGGTTAACGGCAAGTTCGTGGGATATAGCGAGGATAGCAAATTGGAGGCTGAGTTCAACCTCACGCAATATCTTAAGCCCGGGCAGAAAAACCTCATCGCCTTCCAGGTGTTCCGTTGGTGCGACGGAACATATCTTGAGGATCAGGACTTCTTCAGATTCTGTGGCGTGGGGCGCGACTGCTATCTCTACGCACGCGAGCAGCGGCGCGTGGAGGACATTCGCGTCACGCCCGACCTCGACGCCGCCTACGTCGACGGCTCGTTGCGCGTGAGCGTCACTGCCAAAGGCTCTGCCGACGTGAGCCTCTCACTCAAGGACGCTGCCGGCAAGGAAGTGGCGTCGGCTCGCGTGCGAGGCTCGCAGGAGCTTACCCTCAATGTGAAGAATCCCGAGAAATGGAGCGCCGAGACACCCTACCTATACACCCTTTACGCATCCACGGCCACTGAGACCATTCCGGTGAAAGTGGGATTCCGCAAGGTGGAGATGAAGGACGGACTGGTGCATGTCAATGGCAAGGTGGTGCTTTTCAAGGGCGTGAACCGCCACGAGCTCGACCCCGACGGCGGATATGTGGTGTCGCGTGAGCGCATGATAGAGGACATAAAGCTGATGAAGCAATTCAACGTGAACGCCGTGCGCACCTGCCACTATCCCGACGACAACCTGTGGTATGACCTCTGCGACATCTATGGACTGTATGTGGTGGCCGAGGCCAATATCGAGAGCCACGGTATGGGCTACGGCGAGAAGTCACTTGCCCATAGCGCCGAATACAGGCTCGCCCACATGGAGCGCGACAAGCGCAACGTGCAGCGCAACTTCAATCATCCAAGCATCATATTCTGGTCGCTCGGCAACGAGGCCGGATACGGCGCCAATTTCGAGGCTGCCTTCGACTGGGTGAAGGCCGAGGATCCGAGCCGCATCGTTCAATATGAGCGTGCCGAGCTGTCGGGAAAGACCGAGGTGTACTGCCCGATGTATCTGCCTCACGACAGATGCCGCAAATATGCCGAGAATCCCGCCAACACCAAGCCGCTGATTCAGTGTGAGTATGCGCACGCCATGGGCAACTCGCAAGGAGGATTCAAGGAGTATTGGGAGCTCATTCGCAAATATCCGAAATTCCAGGGCGGATTCATCTGGGACTTCGTGGACCAGTCGGTGCGCTGGACGGGTAAGAACGGCAAGGAGATTTATGCCTATGGCGGCGACTTCAACCGCTTCGACGCAAGCGACCAAAATTTCTGCGACAACGGGCTTATTAGTCCCGACCGCGTGCCTAATCCGCATTACTATGAGGTGGGCTACTACTATCAGAGCATCTGGACGTCGCTCTCCGACATTGAGAAGGGCGAGATAGAGATAATGAACGAGAACTTCTTCCGCGACCTCTCGGCCTACAGCTTGTATTGGGAGGTGCTGAAGGACGGCAAGGCTGTGAAGTGCGGCACTGTGGAGAACCTCTCGGTGGCTCCGCAGGGCAAGGCAAAGGTGACCCTGCCCATCGGCAAGATTTGTGCTTGCGGCGAGTCGCTGCTCAATGTGGCATATAGGCTGAAGCATGCCGAGGGCGTGCTCGAGGCCGGACAGACGGTGGCGCGCCAACAGCTCGTGCTGAATGCCTACAAAGCTCCCGACGTGAGCCTGCCTAATGTGGTGGGAAGCAACAGCGACGTGGTAGTGCCCGTGGTGCGCGACAACGATGCCAACTATATCATTGTGAACGGTGATGACTTCATCGTAGAGTTCAGCCGTGCGAGCGGACTGATGTGCCGCTATAGCGTGGCTGGAACCGAGATGCTCGACGAGGGCGCCGTGCTGTCGCCGAACTTCTGGCGTGCACCCACCGACAACGACTTCGGTGCCGGATTTAACCTGCGCTACCGCGCTTGGCTGAATCCTGAGATGAAGCTCACCTCGCTCAAGGCCGGCGTTGAGAACAATCAGGCTGTGGTGGCTGCCGAGTATGACATGCCCGGCGTGTCGGCTCGCCTATCCATGCGCTATGTGGTGAACAACGTGGGCGCGGTGCGCGTCACGCAGCGCCTCACCGCCGACAAAAATGCCAAGGTGTCGAACATGTTCCGCTTCGGAGTGCAGATGCCTATGCCGCGCGCATTTGAGAATATTGAGTATTATGGCCGTGGCCCGATTGAGAACTATGCCGACCGCAAGGGATGCGCCGACCTCGGAATTTATCGCCAGACTGTCGACGAGCAGTTCTATCCCTACATACGTCCGCAGGAGTGCGGCACAAAGAGCGACATCCGCTGGTGGCGCATCAGCAATAGCAAGGGACGTGGCATCGAGGTGGTGGCCGAGGCTCCATTCTCGGCTTCGGCACTGCACTACACCATCGAGTCGCTCGACGAGGGCGAGAAGAAGATTCAGCGCCACTCGCCCGAGGTGGAGCAAGCCAATCTCACCAACCTGTGTATCGACAAGGCTCAGGCCGGTGTTGGAGGTGTCGACAGTTGGGGCTCGCACCCGCTGCCGCAATATCAGCTCCCCTACGGCGACTATGAGTTCACCTTCACGGTGACTCCGTTCTGATGCCGTCGGGGGCGGTATGAGAATGCCGTATATGGCAAAAAATAAATCAGGGAGGCGGAAAGAGCTCAGTCTTTTCCGCCTCCCTGTTGCGTTTGCTTCTCCGCTTATGCCCGACGCTTGGTGTCGCTAGGCGCCGGGCATGCGGGGTGATGGGTGTAGTGTCACTTCTTCTCCTTCAGCAAGTCGCGAATCTCAGTGAGGAGCTTCTCCTCGGCTGTGGGCTCAGGCTCGGGGGCGGGAGCCGGCGCTGCTTCTTCCTTCTTGCGCGACAACTTGCCGATAAGGCGCACGAACAAGAACACCGAGAAGGCGATAATCAGGAAGTCGAAAGTCACTTGAAGGAAATTGCCATAATTCAGTGTCACGGCGTCGGCAGCCTGTTGAATCACATCTCCGGCCTCGTTCTTAAGCTCGGGCACCGCATCCTTCATCACAAATTTCAGGTCGGTGAAATTCACGCCTCCCACCAGGAGCCCGATAGGCGGCATGATTACGTCGGCCACTACCGATGATACGATTTTCCCAAAAGCACCTCCGATGATCACACCGACTGCCATGTCGAGAACATTGCCTTTCATGGCAAAATTCTTAAAGTCGTTCAAAAAATTACTCTTCATGTAACGTAAATTATAGTTAATTTGGTTTGTTCATTGTCAAGAGATTATACCACGAAACAAAATTAAAGAAAAATTTCTATTATTTTGCCCGTACACTCATTTTTTTTGAAAAAAAAGTATTAATTTTGTGGCGCAAAAACTATGCTATTTCGTTTTTGATGATATAGGAACAATTTTAACCAAATAAATTAAAGTAAAATGATAAAAGTAGGTATTAATGGTTTCGGACGTATCGGTAGATTCGTGTTCCGTGCAGCTCAAAACAGAGATGACATCCAAATCGTAGGTATTAACGACTTGTGCCCGGTTGACTACTTGGCTTATATGCTCAAGTATGACACTATGCACGGCGCATTCGAAGGCACTATCGAGGCCGACGTTGAGAACAGCCAGCTTATCGTTAACGGCAAGAAGATTCGCGTAACTGCTGAGCGCAACCCTGCTGACCTTAAGTGGAACGAGGTTGAGGCTGAGTATGTAGTTGAGTCGACAGGTCTTTTCTTGACTCAGGAGAAGGCTCAGGCTCACATCGAGGCCGGTGCAAAGTATGTAGTTATGTCGGCTCCTTCTAAGGACGCTACTCCTATGTTCGTTTGCGGTGTTAACTTCGACAAGTACGTGAAGGGAACTCAATTCGTATCCAACGCTTCTTGCACCACCAACTGCTTGGCTCCTATCGCTAAGGTTTTGAACGACAAGTTCGGTATCACCGACGGTTTGATGACTACAGTACACTCTACTACTGCTACTCAGAAGACTGTTGACGGTCCTTCGATGAAAGACTGGCGCGGTGGCCGTGCTGCTTCGGGCAACATCATCCCGTCGTCGACAGGTGCTGCAAAGGCTGTAGGCAAGGTTATTCCTGAGCTCAACGGCAAGTTGACAGGTATGTCGATGCGCGTTCCTACTCTCGATGTTTCTGTCGTTGACTTGACAGTGAACTTGGCTAAGCCTGCTACTTACGCTGAGATCTGCGCTGCAATGAAGGAGGCTTCTGAGGGTGAGTTGAAGGGTGTTCTCGGCTACACTGAGGATGCAGTTGTTTCTTCCGACTTCCTCGGCGACACTCGCACTTCTATCTTCGACGCTAAGGCCGGTATCGCTTTGACCGACACTTTCGTTAAGGTTGTATCTTGGTATGACAATGAGATCGGTTACTCTAACAAGGTTCTCGAGCTCATCGCTCACATGAAGAAAGTTAACGGTTAATCCATTAATCACTTCAAAATACACGAGAGGCTGCGCTTGCGTAGCCTCTTTTTGCGTTGTGATTGCGGCATATTCCCCGAATCGGGCAAATGCGGTGTTTCCCAGAGTCGGGCAAAGTAAAGGGAGCGGATGCGCGGCGCGATGCCTGCGACCTCTCCCTTTGGATTAATATAGGTTTAGGTGTAAGTCTCTTACTGCTGTTTCTCAGAGTCGGGCGACTGGGGCTTCTTCATGCGGCCTGATTTGTGGAGGGCTTCAGCGATAATCCACTGAATCTGGCCGTTGATAGAGCGGAACTCGTCGGCAGCCCACGCCTCAACGGCAGCCATCGTCTTTGCGTCGATGCGCAATACGAAACTCTTGGTTTTAGTGTCCTTATCTTTATCAGTAGCCATATTTACCGCAAAATTACAAAAAAATAATATGCCTCCAAATTTATCTTATGCAATACTTGCACAAGGAGGTGCTGAGAACATTAGTGGTTGAGCGTGCCGGCATTCACCACAGGCTGTGCCGACTCGTCGGAGCAGAGCACCACGAGCAGGTTGCTCACCATTGCGGCGCGCTTGTCCTCGTCGAGCTCTATCTTCTCGTCGGAAAGTTTGTCGAGGGCGAGTTTCACCATCGACACCGCACCCTCCACGATCTTCTCGCGGGCCGACACCACTGCTGCTGCCTGTTGGCGGCGCAGCATCGCTGCTGCAATCTCGGGAGCGTAGGCCAAATAGTTCAGGCGAGCCTCCACAACCTCAATTCCCGCCATGGCAAGGCGCTCATTGAGCTTGTGCTCAAGTTGCACGTTTATTTCCTCGCCGCCCGAGCGCAGTGTGAGCTCGTCTTTCTCAAGCTGACTGTTGTCGCAGGTATCGTCGTAGGCATATTGTCCGGCCACCTCGCGCAGCGCGGCGTCGCTCTGTATTCTCACAAACTTCTGCAACTCATTCATTCGAGCCTTAGCCGATGTCTGTTCGGCACTCTGTGCGTCGACCTCAAACATTGCCTTGTAGGCATCTTTCAGTTTCCACACCATCACCAAGCCTATCATTATGGGATTTCCCACCTTGTCGTTAACCTTGATAGGCTCCACGTCGAGGTTGCGGGCGCGGAGCGTGAGCTTCTTGGTCGACAGGAACGGGTTGGCCCAGAAAAAGCCGTTTTTGGAATAGGTGCCCACATATTTGCCGAAGAACACCATCACATAAATCTCGTTTGGCTCAAGCATTCCGAATCCGCACAGGAAAATAAAATTAGCTATTACCAATGCCACGCCGGCAGTGTAGAACAAGGCATCGTCGGTTATTGCCCCAAGATAGAATGACCACACACAGAGCGCAAGAAGCGCAAAAAGCATAATCAGGGCAACAAAGCCGTTGATTCTTAGTCCTTTGAATTCTCTCTCTTTTGTCTCCATATTCAATCTTTTTAAAATGATATTATTTTAATATCACAAATTAAGTGCATTTCTTCCATATTGCCAAGAGTTTAGCGTAATTTAACATTTTCGGCGGCAGGCACGAAATATTATGCTTATTCAGCCGTAGGCGGCAGGAAAAATAGAGTCAGGGCCGGGAATGGCAAGGCAAGGCGTGAGTTGATTTGCTGAAACGGGGAATTATCGCTATTTTTGTGCCATGTTGTCCCGAGAGGGCTGATTTTTCGAATTAATATGATTAAAAGGCTATTGAATAGGATATTGAGAACACCCGTCGGCGCGGCCGTGGCAAATATGTTGCTGGCCTACGCCATGTTTATGGTGTGCCGTTTGGCTTATTTTGTGGAGAATTGGTCGAGTTTTGCTCCATATATGTCGTGGGAGCTTGCGTGTGGCATGCTGCGTGGCGGATTGGTGTTCGACACCTCGGCGTTGCTCTATCTCAATGCCCTCTACCTGCTGCTGACGCTGTTGCCGCTGCACATCAAGGAGCGTGGCGCCTGGTATATGGCAGCCAAGTGGACGTTCATCGTGCCCAACTCCGTGGGAATAGCCATGAACCTTGCCGATGCGGTGTATTTCACCTACACCGGACGTCGCACCACCGCAACGGTGTTCAGCGAGTTTGGCAACGAGAGCAATATCGCCGCCATCGTGGGGAGCGAGTTCCTAAGGCATTGGTATCTCGTGCTGCTTTTCGCAGCTATGGTGTATGCGCTGTGGCGCCTTTTCCGAGTCCCCGACGACGCGCGCCGGAGCAGGCTTGCGACCTACTACGTCGTGCAGGCTGCTGCCATGCTGCTCATGGTGCCGCTCGCGATAATAGGAATGCGGGGCAGTGCGGCATTCGGCACACGGCCTATTACGATAAGCAACGCCAATCAATATGTGAACCGGGCCATAGAGTCGTCGGTGGTGCTGAACACCCCTTTTGCGCTGATGCGCACCGTGGGGAAGCCCACTCACGTCGTGCCCGACTATATGTCCGACAACGAGATGGCGGCGACCTACAATCCGGTGCACGATGCAGTGGCCGATAGCGCCATGCGGCGCAAGAACGTGGTGATTATCATTGCCGAGAGTCTGGGCAAGGAGTATTCACGGTTCTTCAATCCGCAGCTCGACGGCGGAGCCTACACGGGATACACGCCGTTCGTCGACTCGCTGGCGGCACGATCGCTCACTTTCAGGCATTCTTTTGCCAACGGACGCATAAGCATGGACGCCAATCCCTCGGTGCTCTCGGGCATTCCGATGATGGTGGAGCCGTTTGTGCTCTCCTCGGCGTCGCTCAACGATGTCGACGGGTTGCCGTCGCTGCTGAGGGACTTCGGCTATACCTCGGCATTTTTCCACGGCGGACACAATATCACGATGGGATTCTCGGCTTTCGCACACTCGATAGGCTTCGACAGGTACGTCGGGCTTAACGAATACGAGCAGTCGCCGAAATATGGAGGATACTCCGATTTCGATGGGAAATGGGCGATTTTCGACGAGCCCTTCCTGCAATTCTGCGCCGACGAGATGGAGCTTATGCGCGAGCCATTCGTGGCCACGGTGTTCACTGCCACCTCCCATCATCCTTATCCTATTCCGGCAAAATACAAGGACCGCTATCCCGAGGAGGGAGGATTGGAGATTCTGAAGTGCATACGCTATGCCGACATGTCGCTGCGGCGTTTCTTCGACCGTATGCGGCAGATGCCGTGGTACGACAACACGCTATTCGTGATCGTGGCCGACCACACCAACGAGAGCTGCCACGCCGAGTATAAGACCGATCTCGGGCTGTTTGCCATTCCGATATTGTTTTTCACCCCCGACGGCTCGATAGTGCCCGAGGTGCGCGACGACCTCATTGCGCAGCAGACCGATATCTTGCCTACAATTCTCGGCTATTTAGGATGCCCGAGGCAATATGTGGCCTTCGGCTGCGACCTGCTGTCGACGCCTGCCGCCGACACCTTTGCCGTGAGCTACAACAACGGAATATATCAACTTGTGAAAGGTGACTTCCTGCTGCAATTCGACGGAACGGCAACGTGCGGCGTCTACGCTTTCAAGACCGACCCGCTGCTGCGCGACAATCTTGTGGGACGATGCGCCTCACAGCACGAGATGGAGCATTTGCTCAAAGCCATAATTCAGCAATATATGCAGCGGATGGTGCAGAACCGTCTCACCGTCAGGTAGCGCCTCGGCGGCTTGTCAAGGCAGCGGCTACCGCTTGTTGGGATGAATGTCGCTGTTGTCGTAGCGTTGCGGATGCATGAATGTGTCCATCGCCTCGGCAGGGTCATCCTTCTTCATGAAAGTCTCGCCGATAAGGAATCCGTCGTAGCCTATGGTGCGCAGGCGGTGGATGTCGTTGTGTGAGCAGATTCCGCTCTCGGCAATGCGCGCCATGCCTTCAGGCAGGCGTCCGACAAGATTGTAGGATGTGTCGAGATTCACGGCAAAGTTGCTCATGTTGCGGTTGTTCACACCCACCAAGTCGGTGCAGGCGGGTATTTTGGCAATCTCCTGCTCCGAGTGAATCTCCACTAATGCCTCCATGCCGAAAGAGTGGGCCACCACCATCATCGCCTCTATCTCCTCGAGAGTGAGCATCGATGCTATGAGCAGAATGGCGTCGGCGCCGTAGAGGTAGGCCTCAGCCACCTGATACTTGTCGACCATGAAGTCCTTGCGCAGCAGCGGCACGTGCACGCACTTTCGCGCCACGGCAAGGTCGGCGAGTGAGCCTCCGAAGAAGCGTGTATCGGTGAGCACCGAGCATGCTGCCGCGCCACGTTCCACATATCCCCTCACCACAGTCTCCACGTCGGCGTCGGGGTTGATGTTGCCCTTCAATGGCGACCGGCGCTTGAACTCGGCTATCACGCCGCTGTAGTTCCCCCTCAGCGCGCCTTTCAGCGACAGCGGTTGGCGCTTCATCTGGCTTGCCAATGCGAAAATGCGGTCCTCGCTCACTATCATCTTCATCGCCTCGACCTCGCGGCGCTTGTTGGCCGCAATCATATCAAGAAAATTGCCCATAATCATAAGTCTAAGTTGCGTTGAAAGCCCATTTGGCGCCTCCTGCGCTATTCGGATGCGAAGATAGTGAAAAATCGGCAAAAATCAAGCATTTACGGCCAGTCAGATGTGAAGCAGGTCGCGGTATATGTCGAGAGCGTTCTTCACGTCGTCGGCCGATGCCTCGCAGTTTATTCTCACGTCGCCCACGTCGGCAAGCAGCGAGAAGTTCATCTCTCCATGCTCGCTTTTCTTGTCGTGGCGCATCAGTTGCAGCAAGGCATCGTAGTCGTCGCAGGTGATGTGGAACGCGCCGTAGTTCTCGAGCACGAACCGGGCGTATTCCTGCACTCTCGCGCTTGGGAATCCGCAGAGCATGTTGGCGAGCGTTAGCTCCACCACCATACCCCAAGCCACGGCATATCCGTGCGGGATAGGGCTTTTGCGGCTCATGGCGAGGCTCTCGAAGGCGTGTCCGACGGTGTGTCCGAGGTTCAGGGCGCGGCGAATCCCTTTCTCGTAGGGGTCTTGGCGCACGATGTCGGCCTTGACCTCCACCGATTCCCTCAGAAGCTCGAGCAGGTGCTCGGTGTCGCCGCTCTCGAAGTCGTAGGCGAGCAGCCGGTCGTAGGTCGGGGCGCCTTTGAGCAGGCCGTGTTTCAGCATCTCGGCAAATCCCGACTTTATCTCGGTGTCGGGCAGGGTGCTCAGGAATTTTGTGGAGATTATCACCGCGTCGGCCTCGTTGAATACTCCTATCTCGTTTTTCAGCCCGCGGAAGTTTACGCCCGTCTTTCCGCCCACTGCCGCGTCTACGGCGCTAAGCAGCGTGGTGGGGATGTTGATGAAGCGTATGCCGCGCTTGAACGTCGATGCGGCGAATCCGCCGAGGTCGGTCACCATGCCGCCGCCGAGGTTGATCATCACCGACTTGCGCGTGCCGCCGTTGGCACACAGCTCTCGCCACACCTCGGTTGCCGACTCTATGGTCTTGTTCATGTCGCCGGCTTTTATCGTGACGTGGCAGGCTTTGGCGATATGGCTGTTGGAGGTGAGCCGCTCAAGCACGAAAAGGCGTGTGTTCACGTCGGTGAGCACAAAAAGGCGGTTGTAGTCCATCTTTCCCAAAATGTCGTCGATAGCTTTCGACACATCGTTGCTGAAAATAATCTTCTGGTGTTCCATAAATTTGATAATTTAGCTGTTTTTTTATAGGGTTAAGGTCCTTATGGCTTCGATAAGATGCGGAAGCGCGTCGGCGAACTCAGGCATCGAGCCGTACACGATGTCGGCTCCTGCCGCCACCATCTCCTCGCGGGGAATAGGGCCCGTGGTAATCCCCACGGTGAGGCATCCCGATGCCTTGCCGGCTTGTACTCCAAGTGGGGCGTTCTCTATCACCATGCACTCTCCGGCCGAGCATCCGGCCATCTCCATCCCCTTCAGGTAGGGCTCGGGATGAGGCTTGCCGTGCGTCACATTGTGGGCGGTCACCTTCTTCCCTTCCACGAAGATGCCGGGATAGTCGCGGTCGATGCGCTCCAATATCGATGCTTGTCCCGAGCCTGTGACGAGGATGCGCTGCACGCCGCTGTCGCGCAGTGTGTGGAGCATGCGGTCGGCTCCGGGCATCATCACCGGCTCGCCGAGCTCCACGAAGTATCGGGCCTTGCGGGCGTAGAGCTCTTGCGCCTCGTCGGCTGTGGCACGTCGGTTGTAGGCGCGCCTGAATAGGATGTCGATAGTGGCGGCGCCCGTCATTCCCTCATAGAGGTAGAACTCGTCGCGGCGGCATTCGATTCCCATCTCGGTGGCCATGCGATACCACGCCGCGGTGTGATTCTTCATCGAGTCGTAGAGCACTCCGTCCATGTCGATAAGTGCGGCCTTCAGGTCGATGCGGCTCATGCCACCGGCCTCCAAGTATCTTCTTATTGCATCTATTTCATTCATTTCACACAATACCCTTCTAAAAAAGACAACCACGGGAATGGCGTTTTGTTCACATTTCCGTGGTTGCAAAGATACTACTTTTTTCCTAACATCGCATTATCGGTGCCGCATTTGCTTGCGGTGCCATAAGATGAACCACACCGCCGCCGTGAGTGCTATGGCGCCGCTGAGAGTGTAGGCTATTGGCGGGTTTAGGGCAAAGCCCTCGGTGGCTATGAGTATGTAGGTGCTGCACATCAGCGTCATGAAGAGTGCCGGCAGCAGGGTGATGTAGAAGTTTTTGCGCGCTGTGGCGAGGTACACGGTGATGGCCCACAGCGTGAACACCGAGAGCGTCTGGTTGCACCATGCGAAGTAGCGCCATATCACCTTGAAGCCCGAGGCGTCGCTGAGGCTGTAGACGAGCACGGCGGCAGTGGCGGCAAAGAGCGGAATGCTCACCAGCAGGCGTCGCACCGTGGTGTGTTGATTTATGTGGAAGAAGTCGGCCACTATGAGGCGCGCGGAGCGCAGGGCGGTGTCGCCGCTGGTGATGGGCGCTGCCACTATGCCGAGAATGGCGAGGATGCCGCCGAAGGTGCCGAGCCAGTCTTTGGAGATGCTGAATGCCACTGCGGCGCCCGAGTAGGCCTTGCCGGTGAGTTGGTCCACTATGCCGTTGGCCTGGAAGAAGTAGGTGGCGGCGGCAGCCCACACGAGTGCGACGATACCTTCGGTGACCATTGCCCCGTAGAACACCGGGCGGCAATAGCGCTCATGCCTAATGCACCGCGCCATCATGGGCGACTGTGTGGCGTGGAAGCCGCTTATCGCTCCACAGGCTATCGAGATGAACATCATGGGGAATATCGGGTCGTCCTCATATTTCGTGCCGAAGCCGTGCCACATCTCGGGCAGGTCGGGGTGCTTCACTATCAGCATCACCAAGATGCCTATGGCCATGAATATCAGCGCAAAGGCGAATGCCGGATAGATTTTGCCTATTATTTTGTCGATGGGGAGCATCGTGGCGAGGGCGTAGTAGACGAAGATTATTGCTATCCATGTGAGGCTGTCGACGTAGCCGGGTGTCATCTTTGCTAAAATCTCGGCGGGCCCCGACATGAACACGGCGCCGACAAGTATCATCAGGAAGACGGTGAACGCGCACATCACCTTCTTGGTGTTGTCGCCGAGATAGCGTCCTATGATTTCGGGTAGGCTCTCGCCGCCTTGGCGTATCGAGAGCGTGCCCGAGAAGAAGTCGTGCACCGCACCGCCGAATATCGTGCCGAACACTATCCACAGATAGGAGCTCGTGCCGAATTGCGCGCCCATGATAGCTCCGAATATCGGTCCGAGACCGGCGATGTTGAGAAATTGAATCATGAACAGCTTCCATGTGGGAAGCGGTATGTAGTCGATGCCGTCGGCCATCGTCATGGCGGGGGTGGGGCGGTCGTCGGGAGCGAAAATGCGGTTCACATAGCCGCCATAGAGCATGTAGCCTCCTATCAGTGTGAGCAGTGCGATAGTAAATGTTATCATTGCGCTTAGTTTATTAGGTCTATTGCAGAAAACACACATCGGAATCGCAGCCTTTGCAGGGCTTTGATGCCGATGTGTTATGTTTTGCGGTGCAAAAGTAATAAAATTATCACAAAATAGAGTAATTTTATCGCAAATTATTCGCCGAATGGCGTCGGATGCCGCAATTTCTCAGTCGATAGGCGCGTTTTCACCGCCGGGATGCCTCGTGGTGTGCGAGTGATGCCATCCTCATGTTGCGCTCCCGCCGGAAGAAGCTGAACGACTCGTAGATGTCGGCAAGTGCCGTATCGGCGTTCTCCACCTGGCTCCGGTAGAGCTTGACGCCTGCCGTGCCGCTCGCCGCATGGCCGCGCAGCACCCCGGGAACGCCCGAAATCTCCTCGATGAGGCTCATCTGAGTGCCGAGCAGCTGATAGGCGCCGATATCGGTGTTGCGGGCTATCACCTGCTGCGGCACGGCGCCCGTGACGTCGGGAGAGTAGGGGATTATGCTGTTGCTGTTCGACCACATCTGGCGAATCTCGCGCCATGTGAATCCGTCGGGAAGCGACGACTCGGGGAACAGCAGCACTCCCTTCGCACTTGCGTTCATGATGTGGTCAATAATCGTTATCAGGCGGTTGACATACTTCTGTTGGTCGATTACGTCTTCCACAAAAGAGTGTATCTCGCCGTCGGTGAGCGGAAACATCCTGAACACGAAAGGATGGCCGCCGTAGCCCGACGTGTAGTGGCTGAGCAGTGTGCCGTCGGGGGCGAACCATCGGCAGTGCCACACCTTCTCCACGCCCCAGTTCACCACCACCTCATTGCGGCCGTCTTTTCGGCGGCGGGCATTCTCGGCCTCGAGCTCGCCGAGCCGCTCCACCGGTAGCACTCGGCGCTGCGAGTTGTCGAAGTCGGTGCAGTGCAGCACCTCGGCGAGTTGCAGTGTCCACACCTCTATGGCACGGCATTTGCCGCCTTTTGCCTGCCAGAATGAGGTGTGGCGCTCGGCATCCTCACCAATGGATGGAGAGCTGTACACCGAGTCCATCGACGAGTAGATGTGGCGTATGCGTCGGGCCTCGGCTATGTCGCCTGCCGCGAGGCGTAGAATCAGCTCGCTCACCCTCATGTCGTGCAGATAGCCCACAATCTCGCAGTCGCGGCCCAGCACGTCCTCGGTGGCATTGGTGAAAAATCGGCTCACGCTCACATTCTCGACTCCCGGCTCATTCTTCGTGTCGGCAGGCTCTATGCGCTGCACGCAGCATCCCGAGATGAGGAATTCCTCCAATGCCCTTGCGTCGAGCTCGTTGAGGCACAGCTGCCTGAAGTCCTTGTTGGCCTTGCGCTGCTCCTTCTCCACAGCCTTGCGGAAACGCCCCACCACGCACTTCACGAGTTGTCGCAGCAGGTTGTTGGTCAGTGGCTCCTTGCCGCATTTTGAGGCCATCTCGCCCTCGGTGATCCACTGCCCGGAGTCGGTCTGCACGAGGTCGCCCCATTGGCGGCCGTAGGTGAAATCCTTGTTGCGCGTGCGTCGGCGGCGGAAGTCGCCCCAACCGCGCCAAGCATCAAAGGCTGCCTCAAGCACCGAGAGGTCCTCGGCGGTGGCCCGGTGACCCGCCGTGGCTTTGGGTTGAGGCGTGTACGGCAGTGTGCCGTCGCCGATAGCGCCCTTATTGGGCACATCGGCATTGAAAACTGTGTTTTTCATATCTATAAGGTTAAGTATCAACCAAAAATGTGCGTCGACTGCAAATCTGCGATAGTAGTCAGCGACTTTATGCGATAGTCGACAGCGAATATGCGTAAATGTCAATAAAAAAAGACTCCACAAAAATACCATCTTCCGCAGCCTCACGTCTCCACAAAACATCACATCCTCCAATCGCAGCGGCGTGCCGTGAGGTCCAAACACCGTCAGTAAATAGTAAAGGACACAATTTTGCTCATTATTGGCACGGAATTATACTTGACTGACGCATAAAATCGATGGCAATTTGCAATTGCAGAGATAACTAATGCATATTTTTTAATTAACGAATCTCAGATATTTTGAGCGTATGAGGCGTGAGAGCGTGAGGATGTCGGTGTGCGCTGCTGCCGACTCGTCGGTGCGGCGCTTGTCGGTGGTCTCGTCGGTGGTCTCGTCGGTGAGTCTTGCCACCCAACTCTGCTCATATTCGCCCACTGTGAGGTCGAATGCCTCTTGGTCGAAGTCGGCACCGCTCTCCACGGCATTGAACATGGCTTCGAAATACATCGCCCATCGGTGGGCGTAGTAGTCGGCGTTAAGCCCTGCCCAAGAGCGGTTGGCATAGTCGTTGAGCGAGCCTCCCCATGTGGTTATCAGGTTTCGTGCGTTGCGCTCATAGAAGTCGCTCTCGGCATTGTTGATTCCGAGGTCGCGCGCCTTGCCAATCCATGTGCTGAGGCGGCTGTGCCTGTGGCATCGGGTTATGGCGTCGATGTCGCGAAGCAGCTCGGCCATCTCGGTGGCATAGAATCGCATTGCTGCGATGTCGCGTTTTTCCACGGCCCTGTCGAAGGCTAACTTGTCGGCACGGAAACGGTCGCCGAGCACCTGGCGGCCCACTACCACAAGGTCGATTGTGAAGGCGTCGGTGCGAGCCTCGGGAGCCTTGAGCAGCAGCGACCACGCCTCTTGCAGCCGGCAAGTGTCGTAGTCGATCGCATATCGCCAGTTCTTCTTGTCGCCAAAAGCGGGGCGATAGCACTGCTGCGTTCCTGCGAATGAGCGGGAGCGCAGGTTATAGATGTCGTTGTAGAGAATCTCCCACGCCCGGCGCACGTCGGGACACACGGCGCCATAGTGGCGGTCGGCGATGCTGTGAGCCGTGGATAGAGAGTCGCGTTGCGGGAAATTCCATGCCGATGCGAGAATCTCCTCGAAGGGGAACTGCTGTATGTCGAGCCCCTCGAGCGTTGAGCCGATTCCGCGCAGGTTCTTGCCTCCGTTGTCCAAAGCGTTGTCCAAGAGTGCCAGTGCCTCCTTCACGTTGCCGAGAATCGGGGTGTTGCCGCCGAAGTTGCCGAGATAGCACCAGATGTAGGGCTGATTGTGGAAGCGCTCGGTGGTCTTCCACAGCTCCACCTTCTCGCAGTAGTAGTCGAGGAGCAGCAGGCGGTCTTGCGGCACGCCGGTGAGCAGCGCCTTGATGCGCGGGGCGGTCCATTTCTTGCGTCCGTAGTAGAACAGCCACGTCATCTGCATCCACACGGCGTCCTTGTCGACGTTCGTCAGCGAGCCGAACATGTCGGCGGCGACCCGCTTGAGGTATTCGGGCTCCCAGCTCGGCGGGTCCACCTCGTTGAAGGGGTCGACGCCATAAATATGGTCGGTGCCGAACAGGCGGGTCTGCTCGGTGAGGTATAGCTTCTGTATCTTTGCGAAAAGCGGCTCCGACGGGTCGAGGAAATGGCATCGGTAGCAGTCGTCGAATTGCGCCCACCGGCCGAGGTACTTGATATTGGCATCGGGGAAAATCTCCTTGAGCTCTTTGGGCACGTGTCCGGCGAATGCCGGCAGCACGGGACGCATGTTCAGCTCGCGCTCACGCTTCAGAATCAGCTTTTGGAGCTCCACCTGGCCGTCGAGCCACGATTTCGGCAGCGGCCCGTTCCAGCGGTCGATGTTGGCCATGCGGTGCCACGGCAGGTAGGCCGGCCCGGTGAAGTAGGAGCGCACTTGCTCGTCGGTCATCCCGAGCGAGCGCCACACGTTGTACCACACTGCCTCCTGGCCGGTGATTGCGAGCGGCATGTTCACGCCATTGAGCGCCATCCAGTCGATAAACCGCTCCCAGTCGGCCCATTTCCAGAAGGGCATTGTGTAGCCATAGGTGCAATAGTTGAGGAAGAAGCGTATTCCGGTGCGGGCCACCACGTGCTCCTTGCAGTCGATGGCAGGCAGCGAGGCGGGCAGTGCCACAGGCGTGCCGGCATACCACGACACCGTGGTGAGGCAATATTTTCTCAGATAGTGGTTCAGTCCCATAGCCATGGCGTTGGCAGAGTTGCCGCTCACCACGATTTTCCCATTCTCGCTCCACAGCGTGAAGCAGTCGTTGCCGCTACGGTCCTTCTTCTCCTTGCGGAACTCAAAATTGCCGTAGGCGCCGGGCAGCACCCTCGCCGCAAGCGCGCTTGCCGCTGCCACGTCGGTGTCGACGGTCGCAATTCCGGCCTTTGATTTTGCCGTAGAGGCGTGTGTGGAGAATGACATACTCACTGAAAGCGCCAGTGAAAGCGTGAGTAAAAACAGCTTTTTCATGATTTACCGTGTGTAACTTTATGTGTTTGTAATCACAAAAATACTATTCATCGGCGATAAAGCCATAATTTATCGAATATTTTTTTTCGCGTTCGGGTATTTCTACCGGAAAATCATTAAATTTGCCGTGAAATAGGCTGTGGCGCCATTATCCGGGTGCCGAATAGCCGATAGCGGCGCTCCGACCGCCGACCGCCGGTGTGGCGGATTGCGCAGGGGGCTGCGCCGGCCTGATGCGAGGCGAGAAAAATGAAATAAACTACAATATTGTAATGAGAAGATTAGCTATTCTAACGATTTTGGCTGCCGGGGCCATAGGCACGGCAACAGCTTACGAGGGCAGGCTACTCAGATTCCCTGCCACCAACGGCTCGGAGGTGGTTTTCTCCTATGCCGGCGACCTGTATTCGGTGCCCATCGAGGGAGGCAACGCCAAGCATCTCACCTCTCACGAGGGCTATGAGATGTTTGCCCGTTTCTCGCCCGACGGCAAGAAGATTGCCTTCACCGGGCAATACGACGGCAGCACCGAGGTGTATGTGATTCCTGCCGGTGGCGGAGTGCCCGAGCGCCTCACTTACACCGCCACAAATGCCCGCGACAACCTCGCCGACCGCATGGGCCCCAACAATGTGGTGATGTGCTGGACCCCCGACGGCAAGTCGGTGGTGTATCGCAACCGCATCAGCTCGGGATTCGACGGGCGGCTTTTCACCATATCGGTCGAGGGCGGAATGTCGCAGCCTGTTCCACTGCCCGAGGGCGGTTTCTGTTGCTATTCGCCCGATGGCAAGAAGCTCGCCTACAACCGCGTGTTCCGTGAGTTCCGCACTTGGAAATACTACAAGGGCGGAATGGCCGACGATATTTGGATCTACGACGCCGAGGCGGGAAAAGTGGAGAATGTGACCGGGAATGTGGCTCAGGACGTGTTCCCGATGTGGATTGGCGATGAGATTTTCTTCGCC
>JBJEKJ010000090.1:0-25747 GCA_051878575.1 Muribaculaceae bacterium
AATGTAGTCAATTTTTCCAAAAGTGTTAAGTTAAATCGGCGCAAAGTTACAAACATTCTGATTAATAATCAACCATTTTGGGCTCAAATTTGCATATTTTCAGCAAATTTGCCCGTTTTGAGGGCTTTTCGGCTATGAAAATGACTCTTTTCGGGCTTTCAGTGGGTCTGGAAAATGTAAAAAAAAGTGAATTGCGCTTGTCATAAAAAAGGTGAATGTAGCAGCGCGCTAAAAAAATCACCGCAACCACGACGGCTGCGGTGACCTTCAATATAAGTGCTATTTCACTATGGAATTATTCTTTCGTGAAATCTTTGCGCTTTGCCAAGCGATTACTCCCAACCCGGATTCTGGGTGAGGGCGTTGTTCAGACCTCTTTGCTCCGATGGAATAGGATAGAGTTTGTACTTTGAGTTGAAAGTACGCTGCTTTCCACCATAGAGAACGGGCGATGGGTTCATGTAGTCGCCATCGGTGGTGAACGAAACTGTAGCGTTCTTAATGTTGGCGCCACGAGCCACGTTGGGATGTTTGTTGGTGTCGAGGAGCTCAAGCTGGTTCCTCACCGTGCCGCGTGTGGTACCCGGCTCAACGACACTTGCACCGATCACGGGCTCGCCCTTTGAATCGGTGACAACACCAATGATAACTTTTGTAGCAGAGGATGCTACTTGAGGCTCGGGCGACGCATAGACGGCGTTGCCACTCCAGAACGGGGCCCCAAATGCCAGAAACAAAGCCCCGGAGAGCGATTCCGGGGCTTTGTTATAGGGTGGCTTGGTGGGCCGTGTTTAGCGTATTGCCACTTTGGCGGTAATTGTGGCCGTGGCGTCGGTGGCCGTCACCACATAGACGCCAGCCGGGAGAGCCGACGCGTCGACGGTGCTGCCAGTGGCTGAAAGCACTGTGCTGCCGCTGAGCGTTATTGCCTTTACTTGCGGATTCTCCATGCCTGCAACGCTTATCACGCCGCCTGCCGCGGTGATGGATGCGTCGCTGCCTGTGGTGATGTCGTCAATTCCGTCGAGCTCGGCAACGTGGAATGCCGGGGAGATGGTCTGCACCGACTTCGATGCGGCGTAGTCGGTTAGTGTGACTCTCACGTCGAACCAGCCATTGTCGCTGATGGCGCTTATAGATCCGAGCGGAGCACTGTAGACGCCCCATATTTTCGTTCCCATCATGTCTACTACGCGTGTGGCGGGCACTTTCACGAAGTCGTCGGTGCCGTGAGGCGCCACTTCCACTTTCCAGTCGAAGACATCCTGGCACTGGCCCGCTTTGCCCGTGCCGTTGAAGTCGCCTGCCGTGAACTCAAGGTAGGCGCCTGTGGTCGACGTCAGGTGGTCTGTGTACACACCCTCGCCGTCTTTCACCGTGAGGAACTGGAGCACCGGGGCGCAGCGGTCGTAGCTCGACTCGTCGTAGGTCACCTCCACCTTGTTGCTGCCTGTCATACCCTCGACCTCGGTGTTCTCGCTCACGAATGTGGCGGTCATTGTGCCCGGGGTGTGGGAGTCGGCGGCCCACTTGGCGGCCCACTCGGCAAGTTTGGAGTAGTCGTCGCACTTCAGCTCGCCATTGTATCTTACCTCGGCTCTCAGCGTGCGGTTGTCGGCCTGACGCACCTCGCCCCAACGGCCGTTGAACTCGGGCTCAAAGGTCATCACTGAGTTGGAATTATGCATTTTCAGGGCGTTCACCGGCACATTGTCGCCGGGGATACCGCGCAAGTTGCCCACCGGAGTGTTGAAATAGGTGTGGAATGGGTTGGCGTGGGTGAGTCCGTTCTTGTCCGACATTATCGGGCAAGCGACAATCGACGACTGCGTGCGTGTGGTCTCGCCGGTGATGAAATAGTCTTCCTCGAAGAACTTCGGCGTTGACAGGAACGACACGCTCACGTTGTCGTTGCCATTGTCGTTGCACGACACGAAGAAATAGGGGCGCGGCTTCTCCGACACGTAGTTGTAGCCAATCATCAGCACGTCGTTCACCATGGTGTAGGTCTGGATGCCGCAGTTGTATTTCTCGTGCCTCAGCGATGGATATATCAGCGTGGGCACATAGTCCTGCTCATACTTGATGAACGACTCGGCGGTATTTGATATTATCGTTCCTTCGTCGGGGATGCCTTTTGAGTTCAGGCTTATGAGCGACATCTCATATCCGTTGTCGAGGCTCTCGGTGAGCACCGTCTGCACGAATGAGAAGTCATCGGGCACGTCGTTCACCATGAAGTTGAAGGCAGTTTTGCCGTCGCGTCCGTCGCCCATGTTGTATCCGTCGTTTCCGGTGAGGGTGTGCACCTCGCCGTAGACGGGGTGGAAAACGCTTGCCGAGCGCCAGGTGGAGCGCACGTTGCTGAGCGAGTAGTCGATTTTGCCGTTCTTGTAGATTGGCAATATCAGTGGCTCGTCGTTGCGGGTTATCACCTCAAATCTCACGGGATTCACGGCGGTAGCCACATCGAAGTCGAGAGTCTCGTTGCCGGTAATCTCCACCTCCTTGATGACTAAAGTGACCGGCGTGAAGAAGTCGTATTGGTTGGTGTCGCTGAGGTCGGGATTGTATTTTGTGAACTGCACGTAGATGCAGTATTTTCCCGGCATGAGATATAGAGACTCCGAAGTCTGCCTGTGCCTCAGCTGAGTGGGTTTGAGTCCGCTACCCTTAGTGTAGAACAGGTATTGGGGCGTCATCTTCTCAGCATCGTATATGATGTTGCATTTCACGGTTGCCACCCCTTCGATGGCAGCTGTTTCGGCATCGGGAGCCATAGGAATCACCTGAGTTGCACAGCGTCCGATTTTGTCGTCGCGGTGCTCGATCATTTTCCTCATCGGCGCCGCAATCGCTGCCGTAGCAAGCAGCGAGGCGGCTATTGATAGAATGTATTTTCTCATAAGTAGCTATATGATTTATTTATTGTTTACGAATTTTGATGTGGCCGTATTGCCATTGGCAAAAGTGCGAACCACGATGTAGATTTCGCCGTCGGCGGCCTCGGGTTTAGCCACCTCCATGCCGCTGAGCGTGAAGAACTTCTCGCTCACTACCTCGCTGTCGGCATCCACGCCGTTCACGCCACCCGTAGAGTCGACGGTCAGTATGATTTCACGGTCATATTTGCCTGAAGTGGCGGTGAGCGTCACGTCGCCGGTGAAGTTCGGTGCCACGGTGGCTTTCGAGCCGCTTATCGTCACTGCGTCGTTGTCGGATAGCCAGTCGACACCGCTCGGGCGTCCGAGGTAGAAGTCGCGTGTCACATTGTTGTAGGAGTCGCCCGCAGCAACTATAATCGCAGCCGAATAGAGATTTACGGCATCGTTGTCGGCCATTGCGGCAAGTACCGGCAGCGAGTAGTCGTCGGCCGAGGTCCATGCCGTGCCCAAATTCTTGGCGGCGAGCTCGGCTGTGGTGATTGCCGTGCCCGTCTTGTCAAACTCATGACGACCGAAGTCGGATACGTAGTACACCTCCGATGCGGTGTTGCCGCTATTCCATTCCTCGCCATTCTCGGTGTCGACAGCCACTATCGCGCCGCACTTGTCGGCGTTGGCGTCGTCGGAACCGGAAACTACTGCAAAGCCGTTATAGCAGTGGTCGAAGCCCGTGCTGCCGGCAACCGGCGTAGCCACGAGTCCGGCGGCGCGTGTAGCGGCCTTCACCATGCCCATATTGTAGCAATTGGAGTATTTTGCGGCCGACATTGCCGAAAGACCGGCGGCGTCGGAGCCCACGGCCTCAATGTCGCCGAGGTTGGCACAGCCATCCACGGTCACTCCGGCCTGAGGCGCGTATGCCACGATACCTGCCACCGACGATTTTCCCTCAAGGTCGGCATTGTTGATGCAGTTGGTGATCTTGGCTCCCGCCAAAGCCTTACCGGCTATTCCGCCCACCACAGCTCCGGTCGATGTGAGGTCCATCTCGTTGACGCAGTTGTCGATTGTTCCGGCTGTGGTTCCGGCGATTCCGCCTATTACGTCAAAGCCTGTATTGGCGGTTCCCTGCACGGTGAGATTGCGCACCACGCCCTTCTCGCCGATGTATCCGAACGCACCTGCCGACTCTATGGCCACCTCGGCGGTGTTGACGTTGGCAATTGTGCGGTTGTTGCCCTCGAATGTGCCCTGGAATGGCGTTCCCTGCTTGCTCCAAAGCGTAGGCATCTGCTGGAAGTTGAAGTTCAGGTTGTATTGCAACTTCACGAACTTGCCTTCGAAAGTCTCGTCGCTGTTGTTGGAGAAATTGGCGAGCGTAACCCAGTCGCTAAGGCCCTTGATGAGATAGGGTGAGGCCTCGGTGCCTTCGCCGCTGAGCGTAAGCTCCGATTTCTTGTAGATATAGATATTGCGCACCATATTCGGGGTTGTGATTACCAAAGTGTCGGCAATATCATCGAAACTATACTTCTTGGGAGCCTCTACCGAGTAGCCGTATATCTTGAACTTCGAGCCGTCCTTCAATGAGAACTTGAATCCGTCGATGTTGTAGCAGATGATGTAGGTGCGAACGTTGGCCACGGTACAGTCGTCGGCCACGTAGGCTATTATGCGGCGGGCGTCGCCAAGTTTCGGCTCATTGGCAAAAGCCTTGATTGTGGGGTGCATGTTGGCGTCGAATTGCCATATATTGGTGTCGAGGCCGATAATTGCGAATCCGTTGACCAACAGCTGCGTAGTCGTCGGGTACACGCCGTCGACCCTATTGTAGTTGGCCACTCCGCCGGTGACCGACGTCTGGCTGTCGAAATAGACGTCCTCTTTTGACTTTGAAGCGTTGGTTCCGCATATCGTTCCGCTATTGTTGAGCGACACTGCCGACACGATTCCATAGTTCACGCACGATTTCATGGCCACGTCGGTTCCGCTCAGTCCGCCCACGTTCTTGTATCCTTCCACGGCACCGGTGTTCAGGCAGTGCACGATGCTTGCGCTACTTGCTGTAGGTGTTCCGTTGCCCACGATTCCGCCCACATCCTGGAGCATATCGTAGTTTACCGAGGAGTTTACCACCGAGGTGAGTCCGAGAGCCTTCACGTCGCCTGCATTGGCGCATTGCTCGATTTTTCCGGCAAGGCGTCCGGCAATACCACCTGCAACCATGATTGCCGTCGTCACGTTGCCCTCATTGTAGCAGTTGCTGATAAGTGCACCGTCGTTCACGTCGCCGGCAATACCTCCTACGAGTGTGCTCCAGCCCATCACGTCGGCATAGTTGCGGCAATTGTAGACAAGCGAGCCGGCATTCATCACTGCCACTACGCCACCGAGCGACGAATAACCCTCGATTTTGCAATCGGCTGCTATCGAGAGGTTCTGCACCGTTCCGGCGAGGCGTCCGATGAACGAGCGGTAGAAATAGCGCTTGCTGGCGTCGGTATTTACTGTGCCAAGTCCGTCGGCCGAGTCCTCAGGCTTCGTGGTCCACACCACGCCGCCCATCTTCATGCGCTTGATAGAGTGTCCGTCGCCGTCGAAAGTTCCGGCAAATACCACATTCGGGCTGTAGGCAAACTGCGAGCTCACGGAGATTCCGATGAACTCCTCGTCGTATTCAAGGTCGATATCGTTGGTCATCTTGAAGAATTTTCCTGCGAAAGTGTTGATTTTCGCCAATTCGGCCGAATTCTCGGCGCAAGTGAGCTTCGACAGCGTTATGAGGTCGTCCTTAGTCTTTATGAGATAAGGCGACTCCTCGGTCCCCTCGCCCTCAAATGGCCCTGCTATCGACTCGTCGGTCCTCTGTATGGAGATGGATTTTGTGAGGTTGCCGAAAGTGGCCGTCAGCACGTCGCGGCTCTCGCTCTTTTGTGCCGGAGCCTTAAGCGTGTTGCCCTCGATGGTGAAAATGGCGCCTTCGTTGAGGCTCCACACGAGTCCCTCTGCGGCGGCGAGTGTCACGTCGCTCATCACATTGTCGGCTGTCTCGCCCGAAGCCATCACAGCCACCATGCGGCGAGCCTTCGCCACTGCGTCCTCGTCGGCAAAAGCCTTAAGCGCAGGATATTGTCCGGCGTCAAACTGCCAAAGGTCGGTGCCAAAACCGCTCAGGGCCTTGCCTCCCGTGAGGTCGGCGGTCTCCTTGCCGTCGGTTCCCGATGCCGAGCCGTTGCCCACGCCGATAAGCGTGGAAATCTGCGCGTCGTACACGCAATTGCCGAATCCCTGGCCGAAACCGAGACTCGATGCGTCGCCGGCAATCTGTCCTGAGTTCTCGGGACATGAGACCATGCCCACGTTCACGCAATTATTGATGGGTTTTGACGTCTGTCCGGTGATACCGCCCACGTTTTTCATTCCGCTGACGTTGCCGTAGTTCACGCAGTTGCTAAGCGCCTTGGTAGAGCGTCCGGTGATGCCTCCGGCGAGCCAGGGGTCGACGTTCTTGCTCTCGGTGGTCAGCTTGGTCACCTTCACGTCGCCGGTATTGGCACAGCGGTCGACGGTGCCCATTGCCATTCCCGAGATACCACCTGCGTAGAACAGTCCGGCGGTGACGTTTCCTGAGTTATAGCAGTCGCTCACCGCTGCTCCATTCTGGTATCCTACGATACCGCCCGCATATTGGTCATATCCTGTCACGTCGGCGTAGTTGCGGCAATTGGTGATGGTGGCGCCGCTCTGTCCGCCATTGCCCACTACGGCTCCAACGGATTTCACGCCCTCGATGCGGCAGTCGGCGGCAATATTGATATTTTTGAT
This sequence comes from Muribaculaceae bacterium, assembly GCA_051878575.1. GTDB lineage: Bacteria > Bacteroidota > Bacteroidia > Bacteroidales > Muribaculaceae > CALZFJ01. The sequence goes on from JBJEKJ010000090.1 coordinate 6,711, forward strand.
AACCGCGCCCGAGCCAAGAGTGCCAAACATTCCCACCGGAGTCCTTGCCACCGTCGATGCAAGCTCGCCGATGCCATCGCCATCCTCGGGCGTAACGGCCCACTGCACGTTGGCGAGGTTCATGCGCCTGATGGTGTGTCCGTCGCCATCGAATACGCCCTGGAACTTGATTTGCGACGCCACGGTGGTGTTTGTGGTTGAGGCAATGCCCTTGAAGTCGGTGCTGTAGTCAAGATCGATGTCGGCGGTCATCTTGAAATATACACCCTCAAAGGTGCCCATTGAGCCGCCATACACAGCCAAGTCGGCAGGATTGTCGGTGCTGGAGAGTGCCGACAAGCGAATCAGGTCGTCCTTGCTTTTGATAAGATAAGGTGAAGCCTCGGTGCCTTCGCCATCAAAATCGGTCAGCGCCGATTTCGGTGCGGCAGAGCTGTTGTCGATGTCGGTGGCATCGGCATGCAAATCGGTAGTCGATAGCGAGCCAACGGCAAACGCCAGAGCGCAACTTGCCAGAATGCCTGCCACAGGAAGAATAATACGTTTCATAAAATCGAGTTTAATTCTTGTATAGTTTTTATTTATCCAATTCGGGTTATATTCTTCATATCTGCCATCACGGGGCGATACGGCATCGGGGGTGTCGTATTTCCACCAAAACGACAATCTTCATATCATAATGTCTTGTTCACGTGCAAAGTTAATAATTATTTGCAAAAATATAATTAATTTCCCAACAATTATCGAAATCAGACAAATAATATCCACTCAAAGAGCCGGCAACTATAATTTATGAGATTCCCAAATCGGATTTTGCCGACGACATGTTGCTTTCGCGGAATTGCTTCGGCGTGCATCCGAAACGCTGCTGGAAGAGCTTGAAGAATGTGCCGCGGTTGTTGAATCCCGATTTGAAGATAACCTCGCCGATGCCGTGTGGCAACACTTGGTGACGGCATAATCATCATTACAAATAAACCTCGACACTCTAACTCCACAAAAAGTGACACCCCGGGCCGCATGCGCAGATGCGGCGGCGAGGTGTCATTGCGTCAATACAGGAGTTGAGGGAATGAGCGTCACTCTTTGATGTCGGCAGGCAGTATTGGCATGGCGCCCTTCTGTGTGCAAACGAATGCTGATGTGAGCACTGCGCGGCGGTGAGCCTCGGCTACCGACGTGCCCTTGAGGATGCATGAGATGAAGGCTGCGGTGAACGAGTCGCCCGCTCCCACGGTGTCGGCTACCTCCACTTTCGGCGTAGGCTGGAAAGAGACATTTCCGGGAGTGAATACATAGCTGCCGTTGATGCCGCAAGTGAGGATGAGCATCTTCAGGTTGTACTTGCCGAGGAGAATCCAGCACTTGTCTTGAAGGTCTATGCCGGGATAGCCGAACATTCGGCTCACGGTGACAAGCTCCTCATCGTTGATTTTAAGAATATTGCAGCGCGACATCGAGTTGCAGAGAATTTCCTTATTGTAGAATCCTTGACGCAGATTCACGTCGAATACCACTAAGTTGTCGTCACCTTTGGGCATGGCGTCGAGGAAGCGGTTAATGGTGTTGCGCGACACTACGTTGCGCTGTGCGAGTGAGCCGAAGCACACGGCACGGGTCTTTTCGGCTATCGTTTCCAAGTGGGCGGTATAGGGAATATTGTCCCATGCCACGTTCTCCTTGATTTCATATTGAGGTATGCCGGCCTGGTCGATTTGCACTTGCACCGTACCGGTGGGATAGGGCACTTTCTCGATTAGATAAGAGAGACCTTTTGAAGTGAAGTTCTTCAGAATCTCGTCGCCGAGCGCATCGTCGCCAACGGCACTGACAACGCAGCTGTTCAATCCGAATTGCGACACATGATATGCGAAATTTGCCGGGGCACCGCCTATTTTCTTACCTTCGGGGAGCACGTCCCATAGTGCCTCACCCATACCAACTACAAGATTTTCCATATTAGAGAGTTTTTTGTCGTTTATTTAATGGTTTTGATTTTCAGAGTGTAATAAAGCAGATAGGCAACACCGATTGTCATCACGGCCACGGCTCCTGCTTGACCTGCGGCGTCGGCGGCATAGCCCATAGCGAGAGGGAATATCGTTCCGCCGAAGAGACCCATAATCATAAGTCCCGACACCTCATTCTTCTTGTCGGGCGATGCCATAAGGGCCTGTGAGAAGACTATTGAGAAAACATTGGAGTTGCCGAATCCTATGAGGCCTATGCCTATGTAGATGGGTATGAGCGTGTGGCACACGAATAGCATCCCCATAGCCACAAGCATCATGGCCACGCTGATGGCGAAGAAGCGTTTTGGCGACATTGAGCGCAGAATGAAAGCTCCGAGGAAGCATCCGGCGGTGCGGAAGATGAAGTAGACGCTTGTGGCGAAGCTCGCATCCTCAAGCGGCAGGCTTAGTCGCTCCATAATGATTTTAGGAGCTATGGTGTTGGTGCCCACGTCAATTCCCACATGGCAGATTATGCCGAGGAAGCAGAGCAGGATGAACGGACGGCTGAGCAGTTGCAGACACTTGCCGATACCCGATGCCTTGTCGGGCTTCTCCTCCTTGATGGGGGTTGCGGCGAGTACTGAAATCGATAGCAGGCAGACGGCGGCGTAGATTACGAAAAGCGCGCGCCATCCAAGCCCGAATGTGGGCAGATAGGTTGTCGCACCCCAAGCAGCGAGAATTGGGGCCAGGAAAGAGGCTATCGCCTTTACGAATTGTCCGAAAGTGAGTGTCGACGCCAGTTTGTCACCATTAATCAGATTGGTGACAAGCGGGTTGAGCGAAGTCTGCATAATGGCGTTGCCGATGCCGAGCAGCGAGAATGCGGCAAGCATAGTGGCATATCCATTGCCGGCGACGGGTATGACAAGCGACACGGCGGTCACCACAAGGCTGATAAGTACGGTGCGCTTGCGTCCGATTTTGTTCATCAGCATGCCCGTAGGTACCGCGAACAGCAGGAACCAGAAAAATACGAGCGAAGGAAACAGGTTGGCTTCGGAGTCGGTGAGTCCGAGGTCTTTTTGCACATAATTTGATGCTGTGCCCACAAGGTCGACGAATCCCATGGCGAAGAAGCAAAGCATCACGGGTATTATCTGCATTAGCGAGCTGTTTTTGCGGGTTGTGTTGTCAGAATTGTTCATTTCAGTTATTTTACTTGGATTGGAGGTTTTTTATTTAATGGAGAATATTTGCAAATCATTGATTTTAGCCTTTCCGCCATTGGCTTTCACCGAAAGGGTGGTGTAGGGTGAGTTGGGGAACACGAGATTTGTCATTACGAAGCGACCGTCGTTGCCGAAAAGCTCTATGCTTGAGCGGTCGACGAACAATCGCAGCGTGATGCGTCCGTCGGTCTCACGGGTAGGGGCCACTGTCACGGCCGGGAAGCTCTGGCTGAAATCCACAATTCCGCTCTTGGTGCGGTCGAATGCCATAGTGCGGGCATTGGTGTCGTAGGTCATCACCACCTTGTCGCCTTGCTTGTTGGCAAGTGTGATGTCGACAGAAGCCGCACGTCGCGCGTCGATGCCGAGTGAGATCTCGCACACGCCGCTATTTGCCGAAGGCAGAGTGTAATTCACGCTTTTTGACCCAATAGAGGCTTTTTTCACGCTTAGGGTAGACTTCCCGCGCAGTCCGGAGAGCTCCGGGGCCGGCGCACTTGCAACGTACAGCTCGCCGTCGGCGCCGCGGAACAGTCGCACGTCGCGTGGCAGCGTGTTGGCGCTTCTGAACTGCAATGTGGGCACGTCGTTGGCATATTGCCAGTTGCTCATCCATCCTATCACGGTGTGTCGTCCGTCGGGGCCATCACTCCAGCTCACGGTGGCATAGTGGTCTTTGCCGTAGTCGAGCCATTTTGTGGGCACCTTGCCTGTGGCGTCGGTATCGGCGGTGAACACTTTGCCGTCGAAGTCGCCCACGAAATATTGAGTTGCGCTGCCTCCGCACGGTCCACCGGGGTTGATGTTGCACACGAGCACCCATTTTGAGCCGTTCTCGCCATCGATTGGCAGCTCAAACAGGTCGGGACACTCCCACACGCCGTCTTGCGAGCCAAGTCCCTTGCCAAAGGCACTATGCAGTGTCCATCGCTTCAAGTCGGGCGAGGTGAAGATCAGCATCTCGTGGTCGAGGGCGTGAGCGAGAATCAAGTTCCACTCACCGGTCTTGTCGTTCCAGAACATATTCGGGTCGCGAGCCTCACTCTCAAGAGTAAGAATAGGATTTGCGCCATATATTTTGAATGTGGCGCCATCGTCGGTACTTGCCGCGAGGCTCTGCATCTGGCTCGTGCCTGCTGAGGTGTAGAGGGCAATGACGGCATCTTTGCCGAATCCGGCAGTGCCGCGATGGTCGATAGCGCAGCTGCCGCTGAACACTGTGCCAAGTCCGTTGGCTTTTATTGCGAGCGGCAAGTGCTCCCAGTGTATTAGGTCGGTCGACACAGAGTGTCCCCATGTCATATTCTGCCACTTCGAGCCGTAGGGGTTATACTGGTAGTATAGGTGCCACTTGCCATCTTTGTAGAACATGCCGTTGGGGTCGTTCATCCACCCGTAAAGCGGCGTGTGATGATATGCGGGGCGATATTTCTCACGATTGGCGGAATCGAAACTGTCGGCAAGCCTGATGTCTTTCCAACAAGCATCCTCCTTCGACTCGCGCACCGAGCTGCGGCTCTGAGGAGTCACTATGTCGAGAATCACGTTCTTTCCCTCGAAGGCCGATAGGTCGTAGGGCACGAGGAAATCGGTTTTTGACTTGGCGAGGCGCACGTAGATGGTTTCCTCCACTTTGCCGTCGACGAGCACATTGATTCGGGCATCGTCGTTGGAGTCCTGAACCGGCAGTAGCAGATAGCGTCCCTCCCCGGTCACGCGGACGAGAGTATTGTTCACGCCGAGGTAGCTCATCTCCATGCCGTCGGCAGCATGTGCCGCAAGCGATGTAACCGACGATGCGGCGAGTAGCATTAGAGCAATGATGCAGGTTGATGCTTTCTTCATTTTATAAGCGGTTTTGGTTTAATGTTAATAATCAAAATTTTCATGGAAAGGTGATATTGGCTGTTTTATGCCGGAATCCTTTCGACAATGCAAATCTACAACAAACATTGAGCAAGCGGTATAAAAAACCGTGCATTTAATATCAAAAATGATGTTTTGCATCATTTTTAATACATAACCCCCTCTTTTTTATAGATATTATGCTATATTTGCATCAAACATAAACCAAAGAGACCTAATTTATTATGCAAAGAATAACTATTTGTATAGTTGCAGTATTCACACTATTGCTCACCGCACTGACATCTTGTAGAGAGGAAAGAATATATAAGATAGGTGTGTCGCAATGCAGTCAGGACGACTGGCGCTCAAAGATGAACGATGAAATCAACCGAGAAGTGCTGTCGCACGACAACGTGGTGGTGGAGATTCGTTCGGCCGACGATGACAATGAGAGGCAGATTGCCGATATTGAGTATTTTGTCAACAACAAGTTCGATATACTTATCGTGGCACCCAACGAGGCCGCCGCACTCACACCAACCATAAAAAAAGTGTATGATAGCGGCATGCCGGTGATAATCTTCGACCGTAGCATCATCGGCGACTCCTACACTACACGCATCGGCGTGGACAATGTGGGACTCGGCCGCTCGGCGGCTCAATATGCTAAGCACCTTATTCCCTCTGATGCCCGGGCCATTGAAATCTACGGCTTGCGCGGTTCCACACCCGCCGATGACCGCCACAAGGGATTCGTTGACGAGTTTGCGAGGCATGGCGGGAACTTAGTGGCAAGCGTAGCCGCCGACTGGAACAAGGAAGATGCAGCAATAGTGGCCGACTCGCTGCTGCGCGCGCATCCCGAGGTGAACCTTATCTATGCACACAACGACCGTATGGCTATCGGGGCGAGCGAGGTGGCGAGCCTTTTGGGCAGGCGTGGAAATATAAGGATAATAGGTATCGACGCCGCCCCTACGATTGGTATTCAGGCAGTTGCCGATGGGGTAATCGACGCCACATTCCTATATCCAACCGAGGGCTACCGACTGATACAGGTGGCGCTCGACATATTGGAGGGAAGACCTTTCGAGCGCGAGGTGATGATGCCGCTATCGTCGGCCGTCGACAAGACCAATGCCGACATCCTGTTGCTGCAAAACGAGACCCTGAAGGAGGAAACCCGCAAAATACGTGTGCTGAAAAACGAAATCGACAAATATCTCGACCAACATGCTTCGCAGACGTCGCTTTTCTATGCAAGCATAGCAATCATAGTGTTGCTCACTGTGGTGTTTTTCCTCTTACTCAGGGCATTCTGGCAGCGCAAGCAGCATCAGGAGGCTCTGCTTGAGCAAAACAAGCTGCTTGAGGAGCAGCGAGACCGTCAAAAGGAACTGAACGAGAGATTGGAGCAGGCCACACAATCGAAATTGGTGTTTTTCACCAATGTGTCGCACGACCTTCGCACACCGCTCACGCTTATTACCGAGCCGGTGGCGCAACTTGCCGCAGCCACCAACCTCACGCAGCCCCAACAAATGCTTATGAAGATTGCCGACAAGAATGTGCGCATTTTGCAACGGCTGATAAACCAGATACTTGATTTTAGAAAATATGAGAATGGCAAATTGTCGCTGAATCTCTCGGAAATCGATTTCGGCAAGGCGGTGAGAGGGTGGATGGAGGCTTTTCATGGAATAGCCCGTAAGCGCGACATACGCTTGACGCTGTGTGAGCCCGAAGATGCCACCGGGGCGGTGATGGTGGCCGTCGACGTGGAGAAGGTGGAGCGTGTGCTTTTCAATATATTGTCGAATGCGTTCAAGTTCACGCCCGACAATGGCTCGATAACGGTGAGCTACCGCACCGATGGCTCAATGCTCACGTTCAGCGTGGCCGATACGGGCTGTGGTATCAGCGGGCGCGACCTCGACAGGATTTTCGACCGCTTCTATCAGGCAGAGCGCGTGCACCCCGACGGCTCGGGAATCGGGCTTTCGCTGGCAAAGGCGTTCGTGGAGCTTCACGGCGGTAGGATATCAGTGACGAGCGCCGTGAGCAAGGGCTCGGTGTTCACTGTGGAGCTGCCCATAAGGAGCATCGACGCCGAGCCGGTGGAGCCGGCTGCATTCATCGACGACAAGATGGTGACAGCCGAGTTCGACGTGGTGGAAAATGATGTGGAATTTGAGTCGGACAAGCCCCTTTTGCTTGTAATAGATGATAATAACGACATTCAGAAACTCATCTCGGCACTGCTCGGCCCCAAATACAACGTGATTTCGGCCAATAATGGCAGCGATGGCATAAGAATGGCATCGAAATATGTGCCCGACCTCATAATTTGCGACGTGATGATGCCCGTGATGGACGGACTGGAGTGCTGCCGGCGCCTGAAAGACGAGATCTCCACCTCACACATTCCGGTTCTTATGCTCACGGCATGCTCGCTCGACGAGCAACGCGTTCAGTGCTATGAGTGTGGATCCGACGGATATATAGCCAAGCCTTTCAACCATGAGGTGCTACAGTCGCGCTGCGCAAGTCTTATAGCCAGCCGCAAGCGCATCAAGGAGCTATGGCAGGGCCGCTCGATAGAGCCGGCCATGACAGCCGACAAGCCCAAGCAGCCACTGCCGGCCTCCGACATCGACAACGACTTCTATAACCGCTTCGTCGAGATACTGGCTGCCGAGATTGGCAATCCCGACGTCAACGTCGACGCCATAGCGCAGCGCATGGGGCTGGAGCGCTCGCAATTTTATCGCAAAATCAAGGCGCTCACCAATTACTCGCCTGTGGAGCTGATGCGCAGCTTCCGCCTAAAGCACGGGCGCAAGCTGATTGTCGCCACCGAGAAGACGGTGAGCGAGATTGCCTATGAGACGGGATTCTCCACTCCCGCCTACTTCACCAAGTGCTACCGCGACGCCTATGGCGAGACACCATCGGAGACCCGCGCCAAAATAGGCAAATAATGTGGCTTAAATGATGTTTGTATGGCATATATACGCCACCTGTGCAGGAGTATATATGCCATTATCGACCGTGGCAAGTGAGAAAATGCGGCATTGACTTGCAAAATGGTTGCAAAAATGATAAAAAATCGTGCATATCCCGAATTTTGATAGTTGTCGCAACATACGTTATAATCCATATAAATAGTGAGAAATTATCTTTGTGCCACGAATCAATTTTTCAACTAAACCCAAAAACAAAAAAATCAGTGTAGCATGAAAAGATTTTATCTAAGTGCCATTCTATCATTTATAATGGCAATTGCAGCACAAGCGCAGGGCATCACCGTGCATGGAACGGTGATTTCGGCCACCGACTCCGAGCCGCTGATAGGCGCAAGCGTAGTCTCAAGCGCTAAGGGCACTCTCGGTGTGGCCACCGACTTCGACGGCAAATTCGTTATGACGGTGCCCGAGGGCTCAAGCATCACCGTGACTTATGTGGGCTTTAAGCCATTGACGTTGAAGGCCGCCCCCGAAATGACCATCAAGCTCTTGGAGGACACCGAACTGCTCGACGAGGTGGTAGTGGTGGGATATTCAACCGAGAAAAAATCCGACCTCACGGGCTCAGTGTCGGTTGTAAAGATGAAGGACGTGGCCGACACACCTACCGGTAACGTAATCCAGTCGCTTCAGGGTCGCGTGGCGGGAATGACGATCACCACCGACGGTACGCCGGGTGGCCTGAGCACCGGCACTTCGATTCGCGGAGCATCATCGTTCCGCAGCGATGCCAACGGGCCACTCTATGTAATCGACGGAGTGATGACCCGCGAGAATCCAGGAACGATACTCAACAGTAACGATGTGGAGTCGATTCAGGTGCTCAAGGATGCCGCCTCAGCCTCAATCTATGGAGCGCAGGCTGCCAATGGCGTAATTATCATCACCACAAAGCGCGCCAAGAAAGGCGAGGCGAGGGTGACATTCGACGCCACGCTCACGGCACAGACTTACAATAGCGGACTCGACCTCCTCGACGCCTATCAGTGGGGCGACGTGTACTGGTCGGCCTACAAATATGCCCACAATGGGGCAACTCCATCGTCATCGGTCTATGGCAATGGTGCCACGGCACAGCTTCAGACCTACAAGAACCTCAATGGCGAGGACGTGCTGCCTCAGTCGACCGACTGGGAGGATGCCATCCACCGCACCGCACTTATGCAGACATACAGCATAGGACTCTCGAAAGGTGCCGAAAACGGCTCATCGTCGCTATCGCTGAGTTGGCTCGACCACGATGGCATTGTGAAAGGCTCCGACTTTCAGCGCCTGAACACCCGCTTCAGCAGCGACTATGGGTTTCTCAACAACCGTCTGCGCGCCGGAGGCAACGTGGCAGTGAACTGGTGGACCGCCCACTATATGCCGGGCGGTGCCGAGGAGAATGCCGTGAAGCAGCATCCGGCAAAAGCCTCCTACGACGCAAGTGGCGTGTATGTCGACCAAATCAATGATGTGCTTGGAGATGCTCCCAATATGCTTCGCCTCATCGAGAACAATAAAGGAAACAAACATGAGTATTGGCGAGTGTTCGGCAATGCCTATCTGCAAATCGAGCCTGTGAGAAACCTCGTGGTAAAGACCAATTTCGGTGTCAACTACTATAACGAGACCAATAAGACCTTTGAGCCGGCATGGCTTCGCGACGTGGTGAACAAGCTCACGCAGTCGACAGCCAAGAATGTGGACTGGGTGTGGACCAATACCGCCCAGTACGACCGCACATTCGGCAAGAGCTCGCTAATGGCTCTTGTGGGTGTGGAGGCAAAGAAATATCACAATGAGAGTTTCTTCGGCTATGGCACAGGCTTGGCAATCGAGGACCCCAACTACCTGTATCTTGGCAATGTGAGCGCCAACAAGAATGTGGGCGCGGGAGCATCCAACTATTCAATGTTCTCGGGATTCGGCAAAATCAATTATACATGGGACGAGAAATACCTCGCATCGTTCACACTGCGCCGCGACGCATCGTCGCGCCTCTCGAGCGCGCACAATTACGACTGGTTCCCTTCGTTCTCGGCAGGATGGCGCATCTCCAATGAGAAATTCATGGCCAATACCCGCTCATGGCTGTCGGAACTGAAGATTCGCGGCTCGTGGGGTATCAATGGCAACGATCTTATCGACAATGATGCTTTCTATACCAAATATCTTATGAGTCTCGACCGCGGTTCGTACAATATGAGCGGCGACGGATCAACTCTTGAGCCGGGAGCCTACCGTATTCGCACCACCAACCCCGACTTGAAGTGGGAGAAGACCTATCAGACCAATGTGGGCGTGGACGCATCGTTCCTTAACAACAGGCTCACCCTCTCTCTCGACTACTTCTTCAAGGAGACGAAGGACATGCTTGTGGAGAAACCTTATATAGCAACCATAGGCGAGGGCGGATACTGCTGGTACAATGGCGGCGAGATGACCAACAAGGGTTTTGAGGGTCAAATCAACTGGCGCAGCAGAATCAAGAAGGACTTCAACTATGAGGTAGGACTGAATTTCTCCATCCAGAATAATGAGGTGACAAGTCTGCTCGACGACATCTACTACACTTATGGCGGAGGTTATGCCGATCATTCTCTTGTCGGACAGTCGCTTGGCTCGTGGATGGGATTCAAGACCGATGGCGTGTTCCACACACAGGCCGAGGTCGACGAGTATTGCTCGAAATATCAGGTGGAGTTTGGCCGACCGGGCGTGGGCCGCATAAAATATGTGGATGAGAATGGCGACGGAAAAATCAACTATAACGACCGCACATGGCTTGGATGCGACCTTCCCAAAGTGCAGCTCGGACTGAATCTCGGCGCAAACTGGCGCGGCTTCGACCTTAGCATGTTCTTCAGCTCGATATTCCGCGATGCTTTCAACAACTCAAAGTATTACACCGATTTGTTCCAGTGCTGGAACGGCAATCACGGCTTACGCCTGTTGGAGGCTGCCCGTGCCTACGACAATTTCCTCGCCACCGGCTACTACGACTGTGAGACTCCTGCTCCCACAACCGACAATTCCAACAATGAGCACGAGGTGTCGCAATTCCACATTGAGAATGGCTCATTCCTGCGCTTAAAGACACTATCGTTCGGTTACACGCTTCCTGCCGCAGTGCTTGGAAAGCTGCGCATGACCAATGCCCGCATATACTTCCAGGCTCAGAACGTGTTCACCATAACCTCCTATAAAGGTGCCGATCCCGAGGGCTTGGGCTATCCCTATGCGCTGCCTCGTCAATACACTTTCGGTATTCAATTCGGTTTCTAACACACTATTGTCAAATTCATAAAAATCAGAATTACAATGAAAATAAGCAATATATTTCTCGCAATCGGTTGTGCGGCAATGCTCACTGCATGTAGCGACGATTTTCTGGAAAACAAGCCTCAGGGCAGCCTCTCCGACGGTGTGATGACATCGACCGATGCCATAGAGCTGCTTGTGAACTCTGCCTATGCCGGCCTGACGGGATTCACCAACGAGCAGGGCGATCCTTGTATGCGCCCGACATCCAACTGGAGCTATGGCGAGGTGCGCGCCGACAATGCCTACAAGGGCGGAGGCGGCGAGGGCGACATTTGGGACGTCCATGCTATGGAGACTTTTCAGGTTCAGGCCAATAATGGCAATATCGATGGGAAATGGTTCAATCTTTACAGTCAGATATCGCGCTGCAACGCTGCTTTGCGAGTGCTGAAGGCCGCCGATGATAATGCGGTGAAAAACAAGGCCTCGCGTATGGCCGAGATGAAAGTGCTCCGCTCCCATTTCTATTTTGAGCTTGTGCGCCTTTTCAACAAGGTGCCATATATCGACGAGGACCTTGCCACAAGCGAATATGTGAATGTGGGCAACGATGTGTACACCCGTGAGCAGCATCTCGACCGCATTGCCCGCGAGCTGCTTGAGGCTGCCGAGAGTCTGCCGGCGCGGCAGGCCGAGGTGGGTCGAATCAACAAGAACATAGCCCTTGCCTATGCCGCCAAAGTGCGCCTCTATCAGGCTTATGAGCAGGATCCCGTCACGCATGCCGTGAGAGACGTCAACAAGGAGCTCCTGCGCGAGGTGGTGACGCTTATCGACAAGGTGCAGGGATATGACCTATTGCCCGATTTCCAGAATCTCGACTTAGTGGCTTATGAGAACGGTGTGGAGTCGGTGTGGGCCATTCAATACTCAATGAACGACGGCTCAGGCGATGCCGGACGCGTCAATTGGAGTAACTTGCTGAACTCGCCCGGCGGCAACAGCCCTTATCATGGCGACGGATTCTTCCTTCCCTCGCAGGACCTTATCAACGCATATCAGACCGATGCCGACGGACTGCCGCTGTTCGACTATCAGTCGCGTCCCGACTATGCCGTGGTGACCTTCATCGACGACCAAACCCAGACGTTAGGCAACACGGAGCCTAATGTCGACCCGCGCCTCGACTTCGTGGTAGGACGTCCTACAATCACTTTCAAGACCTATGGCGAGACGCCTTGCCAGTCGTGGGTTCGCGACCGCGGCGTGTATGGGCACAACTGCGCAAAGCGCTTTTGGGTGTCGCCCGAGTCGCCCGATATGTTCCAGGGATGGCCGTGGGGCGCCTCGCAGCTCAACTGGCAGATTATTCGCTATGCCGACCTTCTGCTCTACAAGGCTGAGGCTCTCATAGAGCTTGGCGAGGACCTCGGCACTGCCCGCGAGCTTATCAACCGCATTCGTTCCCGTGCTATGAGCAGCGCCTACGTGAAAGATTTCTACGATCCGTCGAAAAATGCGGCGAATTATAAAATAGGGCTATATCCTGCCGATGTCTGGACTCAAGACTATGCCCGTAAGGCTCTCCGCACCGAGATGCGCCTTGAGAAAGCTCTTGAGGGTGAGCGCTACTTCGACCTCGTGCGCTGGGGCATAGCCAAAGAAGTGATGACCGCCTATTTCAACGCCGAGAAGGATACGCGAATCTACTATAAGGATGCTACTTTTGATGCCGGAGAGGAGTATTATCCTATTCCGGTGGCCCAATACAACTTCTCGCAGGGCTTGTACACTCAAAATCCCGGCTATCCGGCGTTCAACTGACGGTAAAAGGAATAAGGCGTATTTCATGGATATTTCTTGCCTGAGGTAAAATAGATTGTTTTGGTTTTGATCCATGGGGCTCTGTCGGCTAAAGCCGATGGGGCCTTTTTCGTGTATCAGCCTAAAAATTTATGTGCAAGTACTCATGAAAATGAGTTTTTCTTGTTATATTTGCCTAAACATATAATCTTATTACACTATGGCTAATATCAGAAAGCTAATTGAATGTGTTCCGAATTTCAGCGAAGGTCGCGACAAGGGCATTATAAGCCGCATTACCGATGAGATAGAGCATTGCGAGGGCGTGAAACTGCTCGACGTGGACCCCGGTGAGGCCACCAACCGCACCGTTGTGACGTTTGTCGGCGAGCCCGACGCAGTGGTGGAGGCAGCCTTCAGGGCTGTGAGAAAAGCCGGAGAATTGATTGACATGCGCCGCCACCATGGCGCGCATCCGCGCATGGGAGCCACCGACGTGCTTCCATTAGTGCCGGTGAGCGGAGTCACTCTTGAGGAGTGTGCCGAGCTTGCCCGACAGCTCGCCGAGCGCATTGCCCGGGAGTTGCTTATCCCATGCTATTGCTATGAGGCCGCGGCGCTGCGCCCCGAGCGCAAGAATCTGGCAGTGTGCCGTGAGGGCGAGTGGGAGGCGCTTCCCGACAAGCTGAGCCGTGCCGACAAGGCTCCCGACTTCGGGGCAAGGCCCTACGACGACGGCGTGGCACGCACCGGATGTACTACTGTGGGTGCGCGCGATTTTCTTATAGCTGTGAATTTCAATCTGAACACCACTTCCACGAGGCGTGCCAACGCCATCGCTTTCGACGTGCGTGAGAAGGGACGTCCCAAGCGTGAGGGGAATCCTATAACCGGCAAGCCGATGCGCGATGCCGACGGCCGGCCTATAATGCTGCCGGGAACGCTTAAGGCCACAAAGGCGATAGGCTGGTTTATCGAGGAGTATGGCATCGCACAGGTGTCGATGAACATCACCGACATCAACGTCACGCCGCTGCACGTGGCATTCGACGAGGTGTGCCGCTGTGCACAAAACCGCGGCCTGCGTGTTACGGGAACCGAAATCGTGGGCCTTGTGCCTGAGCGTACACTTATCGAGGCCGGAAAATACTTCCTGCGCAAGCAAAACCGCTCGGTGGGCATCCCCAATGAGGATATTCTCAAAATTGCCGTGAAATCGATGGGGCTCGACGACCTGAGGCCCTTTGAGCCTAAGGAGAAAGTGGTGGAGTATCTTATTGATGCCGACGACACCTCAGTGAGGCTCACCGGCCTAACGGTGAAGGCGTTTGCCGACGAGACGGCTCGTGAGTCGCCCGCACCCGGCGGAGGCTCGGTGTCGGCATATATGGGAGCTTTGGGCGCAGCTTTGGGCACAATGGTGGCAAATCTGTCGGCGCACAAGCCCGGATGGGACGACCGCTGGGAGGAGTTCAGCCGTTGGGCAGAGCAGGGCATGGCCATAGAGCGCGAGCTGCTGCACATAGTGAATGAGGACACCGAGGCGTTCAATAGAATTATGGCGGCCTTCGGTATGCCAAAGGCAACCGATGCCGACAAGCGCCTGCGTGCCGATGCCATAGAGCGTGCCACGCTTTATGCCGCTAAAGTGCCTCTGACCACCATGAATACCGCCATGAGAGTGTTCCCTTTGTGCCGCGCAATGGTGGAGCAGGGCAATCCCAACAGTGTGACCGATGCCGGAGTGGGGGCTCTTGCCGCCCGTGCGGCCGTGATGGGCGCCGCCCTGAACGTGCGAATCAATGCCGCCTCATTGAGCGACAGGGATGCCGCCGCGGCACTCGTGAAGGAGGCTGAGAGCCTTGTGGCGAGAGCCGAGGCCGAGGAGCGAGAGATACTCGCCTTGGTCGACAATGTGATAAACAACACAACCCGATAAAACCATTAGTTATGACCAAAGAACAATTTGCGGCAGAGATTCGCGCCGGTATTCCCGATGTGCTGCCCGAGGCAAAGCCCTACGACAAGGCTATCAACCATGCGCCACGGCGCAAGGAGATACTCACCGATGCCGAGAAGCGGCTGGCGCTGCGCAACGCCCTTAGATATTTCCCCGAGAAGATGCACAAGGCGCTTGCGCCCGAGTTTGCCCAAGAGTTGCGCGACTATGGCCGCATATATATGTATCGTTTCCGTCCGAGCTACGACATTTATGCCCGTCCAATCGACGAGTATCCCCACAAGTCGCTCCAGGCCGCTGCCATAATGCTTATGATACAAAACAATCTCGATCCGGCAGTGGCACAGCATCCGCATGAGCTGATTATCTATGGCGGCAATGGCGCCATTTTCCAAAACTGGGCGCAATATCGCCTCGTGATGAAATATCTCAGTGAGATGACCGACGAGCAGACGCTTGTGATGTACTCGGGGCATCCGCTCGGGCTGTTTCCCTCGCACAAGAACGCTCCGCGCGTGGTAGTGACCAACGGAATGGTGATTCCCAACTACTCCAAGCCCGATGACTGGGAGCGGCTGAACGCTCTCGGCGTGAGCCAATACGGGCAGATGACAGCAGGATCATACATGTATATCGGTCCGCAGGGAATCGTGCATGGCACCACAATCACGGTGCTCAACGCCGCGAGAAAGAAGTTGCGAGAGGAGCCCGGACGCACCGACGTGCGCGGCATGCTGTTCGTGTCGTCGGGATTGGGCGGAATGTCGGGAGCACAGCCAAAGGCGGGTAATATAGCCGGCGTGGTGAGCGTCGTGGCCGAGATTAATCCTAAGGCGGCGCAGAAGCGCTACGACCAGGAATGGGTCGACGAGCTGCACTACGACCTCGACGAGCTGATTCCGGCCATCCGGGCTGCCGTGGCTGACCGCCGCACGGTGTCGATGGCATACGTGGGCAATGTTGTCGACCTATGGGAGCGTCTTGCCGACGAGGGAGTGAAGGTTGACCTTGGCAGCGACCAGACATCGCTGCACAACCCCTGGGCCGGTGGATACTATCCTGTGGGAATGACCCTCGAGGAGTCGAAAATTATGATGGCCGAGCGGCCTGAGCTATTCCGCGAGCGCGTGCAGGAGTCGCTGCGCCGACAGGTGGCGGCAATCAACCGCCTGACGGCAGCTGGCATGTATTTCTTCGACTATGGCAACGCATTCCTGCTGCAATCGCAGCGCGCCGGAGCCGATATCATGGCTGCCGACGGCAAGTTCCGTTATCCATCGTATGTGCAGGATATTATGGGGCCGATGTTCTTCGACTATGGCTTTGGCCCGTTCCGATGGGTGTGCACGTCGGGCAATGCCGCCGACCTTGCCACTACCGACCGCATAGCCGCCGAGGTGCTGGAGAAGATAATGCTCACTGCTCCCGACGAGATAAAGGGTCAGATGGAGGACAATATCCACTGGATTAAGGAGGCGGGCAAGAATCACCTTGTGGTGGGCTCGCAAGCCCGAATATTGTATGCCGATGCCGAGGGTCGCGCAAAAATAGCGCTCGCCTTCAATGACGCTATCAGCCGTGGAGAGATAAGCAGGCCTGTGGTGCTTGGACGCGACCATCACGACGTGTCGGGGACCGACTCGCCATTCCGAGAGACGAGCAATATCTACGACGGCTCGCAATTCTGTGCCGACATGGCCGTGCAGAATGTTATTGGCGACTCGTTCCGCGGCGCCACTTGGGTGTCGATACACAATGGCGGCGGAGTAGGCTGGGGCGAGGTGATAAATGGCGGATTCGGAATGGTGATCGACGGAGGCGCCGATAGTGCGCGCCACATCACCGAGATGCTGTTCTGGGATGTCAACAATGGCATCGCACGCCGCAGCTGGGCACGCAATGAGGGCTCTATGAGGAGCATAGAGCGCGAGATGCGGCGCACGCCGGGCCTCACCGTCACATTGCCCAACCTTGTCGACGACAGTATTGTCGACGCGGCTTTCTAAGTTCCTTTCCCAAGTAAAAGCAAGCCTGCCATAGCGCGGGCCCACACATAAAAAGATATAAACAATAATACAAACTGAGAACAATGAACGTACACTATATTTCGGCCGAGCATCTCACAATTCAGCGAATTGGTGAAATAATAGACAAGGGCTACCGACTTGAGCTCGGCGACGACGCCCGGGCACGCATTGTGCATTGCCGCGAATATCTTGACAAGAAAATCGAGGACAACAGCAAACCCGTGTATGGCGTGACGACCGGTTTCGGCTCGCTCTGCAACGTATCGATTGGTCACGATTATCTGGCACAGCTGCAAATCAACCTAATGATGTCGCATGCCTGCGGCACCGGCGACCGCGTGCCCAACGAGATTGTGAAAATCATGCTGTTGCTTAAAATACAGTCGCTAAGCTATGGATATTCGGGCTGCAAGCTCGACACCGTGGAGCGTCTTATAGACTTTTTCAACAACGACGTGTACCCCGTCGTGTATATGCAGGGCTCGCTCGGAGCCTCGGGCGACCTTGTGCCGCTTGCCCATCTCTCGCTTCCACTGATAGGGCTTGGCGAGGTGGAATACCGCGGCGAGGTGATGAGCTCAAAGCAGCTTTTGCGCACTTTGGGGTGGAGCCCTATTCAGCTTGCCTCGAAAGAGGGTCTGGCATTGCTCAATGGCACGCAGAATATGAGTGCTTTTGCCGTGTGGGCACTTTTGCAGAGCCATCGTCTCAATGATTGGGCCGACCGCATAGCCGCAATGTCGCTCGATGCCTATAATGGGCTGGTGGAGCCGTTCACCGACGCCGTTCACCAAGTGCGTCCGCATCGTGGGCAGATTGTCACTGCCGAGCGTATGCGCGAGTTGCTTGCCGGCAGTGAGATTCTCGAGAAGCCCAAGCCCTACGTGCAAGATCCCTATTCCTTCCGCTGTGTGCCTCAGGTGCATGGAGCCGCTAAGGATACTATGGAATATGTGGAGTCGGTTATCGACACCGAAATAAATTCTGCAACCGACAATCCCACGGTGTGCCCCGACGACGACCTGATAATCTCGGCAGGCAACTTCCACGGCGAACCGATAGCGTTGCCCATGGACTTCCTCGCAATAGCCATGAGCGAGCTTGCCAATATCTCCGAGCGGCGCATCTACAAGCTCGTGTCGGGCACTCGCGGCCTGCCGAGCTTCCTTGTGGCAAATCCCGGCGTGAACAGCGGATTTATGATCACGCAATACACGGCGGCTTCGATTGTGAGCCTCAACAAGAGCCTCTGCTCGCCGGCGTCGGTCGACAGCATTCCGTCGTGCCAGGGTCAGGAGGACCATGTGAGCATGGGCGCAAATGCCGCCATCAAGCTTTACAAGGTGATTCTGAACACCGAGCGCGTGCTTGCCATAGAGCTGTTCAATGCCGCCCAGGCATTGGAGTTCCGCCGTCCGTTGAGGTCGTCGCCGATAATTCAGGAGATTTTCGACGCATTCCGCAAGGAGGTGCCGTTCATAATTAATGATGAGGTGATGTATCCCTATATCCAAAAGTCGATAGATTTTCTTAGAAAATAGCTCAAATTAGCATGCGCACGATAGTTAGTAATATAAAGACGCTTGTGGGAGTGGACCCGGAGCGCAAGTTGAGGTTGCAGGGCACCGAAATGGCGCGGCTCGATGCTATCGACGATGCCTGGCTGCTCATTGACGACGAGCGCATATCAGGATTCGGCTCTATGGCAGAACTGCCTGCTGAGGGCGTGAGTGCCGATGTGGAGATTGATGCCCGCGGAGGTGTGGTGATGCCGTCGTGGTGCGATCCGCACACCCACATAGTGTATGCCGGAAGCCGTGAGACAGAGTTTGTGGACAAAATCAAGGGGCTGAGCTATGAGGAGATAGCGCGGCGAGGTGGAGGAATACTCAATTCGGCCGACTTGCTGCACACACTGTCGGAGGACCGGCTCTATG
>JBJEKJ010000091.1:0-78810 GCA_051878575.1 Muribaculaceae bacterium
AATAGGTGCCAGCCCTAATTTTTTAGATTCTAAAAAAGTTTAGCGGACAGTAATATAATGTTATGAAAAAGAAATCATTGATGTTTGGATTTTTGCTGGCCGCGGCGTCAATCATGTCGCATGCCATGGCCTCCGACGCCTACCACAGCGTGATTGTCACCTCACAAAGTGGCGAGACCTACAGCTTCAGCCTCGAAGGCGAGGGCGTAAAGGCCGGCTCGCAAGTGATTCCGCTTGTGCTCGACTACATGCATGCCAACGCTCCCCTGAACTGATTATTGCGACAAAATAATCAATTATTGCGCACCATCGTGCGGAATATAGCGGTATTATGCGTATATTTGCATAGTATCTGAAATTATAACGCACTTTGGAAAATGGGAAAAATACTGTTTGTGATTCCTGCTCGTGGCGGGAGCAAGGGGATTCCCGGAAAGAACATAAAGCCTCTATGCGGAAAACCGCTTATAGGATATTCAATTGAGGTGGCACGTGAATTTGCCGACGACGACGATATATGCCTGTCGACTGGCTCATTGCCTAGACTCTGCTCAAGTCAAATAATTCCACATTGAAATAATAGGAGAATAATGAACCGTAGGCGAAATGCGAAAATAGTGGCAGTGGTGGCGGCAATAGTGGTGGGAGTGATTGTCTACTCATGCTTCGACCCCTCGTCGGCCCGCTTCTTCCCGAAATGCCCGTTTCTTATGCTCACGGGCTACAAATGTCCGGGCTGCGGCACCCAGCGCGCGATTCACGCCATGCTCCACGGCGATTTCCTCGCCGCCCTGAATTTCAACGCCGCGATGGTGGCGAGTCTGCCGCTGCTGATAATCTACGGCTACGCCGAGGCAATGCGCAAGCGCAAGCCCTCATTCTATGTGAGAGTGAACTCCCCGGCGATAATAATGACTATATTCGTGCTTGTGGTGCTGTGGTGGGTGCTGCGCAACGTGTTCGGATGGTAGGCCCCATCCTCAATGCCGCCGGGCAACATGCTACTATAAAATCGACATCAATTCGAAAATTATGGCAAACGGCATATAAATCAGCCCACACACTATCGATGCAATGCACCATATAGCGGCGCGGTCGCTGTATTTCTTTGCGCACTCAATGTCGCCGGCATAATATTTCGATGAAACTTGAGCCGCGTAAACAATGGCAATGATTCCAAACACCTGGCAACAGAGCACCGTGGTCAGAATGGCCCACAGCATATTAGTGGGCGGACACGGCTCCTGTGGCATTTCAGGCTGCTGCGACGCATACGGCTGCTGCGGAATTTGCGGCGGCACGGGAGTGCTTTTATCTTCTTCAGGGCTGTATGATGCCTGCCGCTCATCGACAGGATTCTCATCGGCGCGCTCATTCGGAGTCTCGTCGGGCTGCGCGGGACTAGGCTCGGGGAACAAGTCGTCGAGTTCGCTGAAGTTCTGCACCATCACCCATTCCTCAAGGCCCTCACGCCACACAAAGGAGTCTTTCGTAAGCCCCAAGCCCAATAATTCCTCTTTCTCTACAGGTCCATGCTGCACGCCATCGATATTTGCCCAGTATTTCATATTCAAAATCTTAAAATTCAAATTATCAGACGCAAACTTACACAAAATTTTTCACTTTCACCACTTTCCTCCCAAAAAATTCACTTACCCGAATAATCAGCATCGACGAAATGTCTCAAATTGCTGCCCGGCGCTTGAATTATTGGGCAAGGGTGATTATTTTTGCATAAAATTTAGTGGCAACGACATAGTGATTATGGATAACGACAGGCTCGTAGTGATTGTGGGTCCCACAGGCGTGGGAAAGACGGCTGCCGCCATTGAGGTGGCGAAGGTGCTGAACACCGAGATTATATCAGCCGACTCCCGGCAGATTTTCAGAGAGATTCCAATTGGCACCGCCGCGCCAACAGCCGAGGAACAGGCCGCCGTGCGGCACCATTTCGTGGCAATAAAGAGCATCGCCGAATACTACAGTGCCGCTCAATTCGAGAGCGACGCGCTCACGCTGCTGCCCCAACTTTTCGCCAAAAGCGGATATGCGGTTATGTGCGGCGGCTCGATGCTCTACGTCGACGCTGTGTGCAAGGGAATAGACCTTATGCCCACAATCAGCGCCGAGGTGCGCGAGAAGGTGATCAGCCAATACCGGGAGTGCGGAATTGAGTGCATAATCGCGCAATTGGAGCTGCTCGACCCCGATTATCTTGCCATCGTCGACGTGAAAAATGAAAAGCGCCTGCTGCACGCCCTCGAGATATGCCTGCAAGCCCGAGTGCCTTACTCCTCGCTTCGCACCGGGAAAGTGAAGCAGCGCCCGTTCAAGATGGTGAAAATAGGGCTCAACATGCCCCGTGAGGAGCTGTTTGACCGCATCAACCGGCGAGTCGACGCCATGATTGAAGCCGGATTGGAGGCTGAAGCCCGAAGAGTCTACCCCATGCGGCACCTCAACTCACTGAACACGGTGGGATTCAAGGAGATGTTTGCCTGCTTCGACGGCACGATGGACTTCGTGACCGCCCGCGAGCGCATAAAAAAGAACACGCGCGTCTACGCCAAGCGGCAGCTCACATGGTTTGCCAAGGATAAGGATATAGTGTGGATGCGACCCGAGGAGGCCGCCGAGGCGGTGGAGAAAATGACAAGAGGCTGAAATCAGCACGATTCCAGCCTCCTCGACAATAGTATTCTTATTCCGTTTCGGGGAAACCCGTCACTTGACAATCAGCTTGGCCGATTTCTTGGTTCCGTTCTCGGCTGCCACAGTCACCACGTAGGCACCGGCAGCAAGATTATCGGTGGCAATCACGCAAGTGCCATTGGCTGCCACTTGTCGGGCTGCGACACGTCCGGCAATGTCGAACACGCTCACCTCGGCTGCGCCATCCACCTTAACCTCCACATTCTCGCCGCGGCTCACGGGATTGGGCGCAATCACGAATCGCTTATCAGCCTCCACGGCTCCCACGCCGCCGGTAGCCGGCACGGCGTCATACACGGCCTCGATGCCCGGCATGTCAATCACATACTCCTTACCGGCCGTCGAAGTGCCCATAGTGAAGTAGAAGTTGCCTAATGTCAGCGGGAACGAGCCCACATCATTCTTGTCGCACCATGTGTCGGTAGGAAGGTCGATTACCGTCTCCACTCCGGCAGGAAGGGCCGCGCTCGTCACTGTCACCGACTCCTTCACTCCATTGGCCGACTCCACATAGAATTGGACCTTGTTCACCGGAGCCTCACCCGGATTGATGCGCAGGCGCAACGTGTCGGGCAAGCTATAAACTTGGATGTTTCTCACCATCTTGATGTAAGGAGCACGGCTCGACTTGCCCGTATAGGTATATCTGAGACCATTGCCGGCTGCTGTCAGAGCACCGTTGCTTCCACCGACCTGAGTCACCGTCCATGCAGCAGGATCGGGATTCTCCTCTATCGGCATGACACGGGCCGTGGGCTTCTCCACCGTGACCTTCATATCATCCTCAAACTCATTGATAGAGCCTTTCACATAAGCCACTCCATTGGCCACACCCTTGAGAATACCCTTCTGGGCATCGATTTCCACTACCGACGCATCCGACGAGCTCCATGTGAGCGCCTCGGCATCGAGCAGCATATAGTCCTCGAGCACTTTCGACTTCACCTCCACGGTATACTCGCGATAGCCATCGGTGATGATGCTCTCGTGTGCCATTTTTATCTCCTCCGAAGGAACGATGGTCACCGGAATAGATGTTGTGATGCCATTGTAGGTGGCGGTGAGGGCGTGAGTGCCCGATCCGTTGCCCACGAATGTGACGCCATCCTCCTTCACATATCCGAGCTCCTCGGAGCAACTCAGCTTCGCGCCCTTAAAGTCGGTGTCGATAAGCATGCCATATTTATTGTAGCCATAGAACTTGGGCACATAGATGCCATATTTCGGGAACTGCATAGCCCAGTCGACAAAGCGAATCTCAGCCACCTCATTGTCCTCGGGCGAGTCGCTCACGGCAAAGATAGCATTGCCGTCGCTACGCTCGGAGCCGTCGCTCGGCACGTTGCGGATGCCGAGGGCCTGAGTGTAGAGTGTCGACGAGCCACCACCGTCGAGGTTGATGGCGTCGGTAGCGCCGGCATAGCGCATGATATCGGCCACCTGCGATGTGCGTGCGCCATTGGAGATAGCCGAGCGGCCGTCGACCACGAGCATAATCACCTTCGTCTTGTTGTCGCCATAGCCGATACCGGTGCGCGGATGATAGCCCGACGCGTCGCCACGCTCACCCTCGGTGTCGAGTGTCTCGCCGTTGCCTGCGATTTTCGGATTGCCCGATACCATCTGCTGAGGCACGATCTCGGTGCCGTCGATAGTCACCACCGAGTTCAGGGTCACCACATCGCCCTCTTTCAGCCCTTTCACGAAATTGTAGGCACTGGTAGTGTAGCCCGATGTGGATGTTCCACGTCCGTGAAGCACGAAGCCGTCGGCAGGCACTTCCATATCGCCTGACTCGCTTGGAGTGCCGGTCACAATCATCTTGCACGAGCGGCCTGCCTCGCACTTCTCGCCATCGGCAAGTTTCACCGTGACCTCAGCCATATTGGAGGTCTGCATATTGGTGGCGCCGTAGTAGCGGGGAGTGTAGAGCGTCACCGCATTGGAGGGCGACGACACGTTCACGCCCGAGTAGCGCACGGTGTTGTCGCCGCACACTGCCGTTCCCTTCGTGAAGCTCGCCAGACCGATAAACGGAACTCCATTGGTGTCGATTGCAAATTGTTTCCACGACTCCGAAGTCTTGAAAATCTCGCCGTCGACGATGCAGGCATTCGTGGGAGTGCCCACCATCGACACGCCGCGCAATGTCGTTCCACTGGTGAAGAAGAAGTCGCCATTCACGCCGCAGTAGTATTGCAAGCCGTCCTTTGAGTGGCGCTGTGCCATGCTCGAGGTGCGCTCGCCGCCTGCCACCTTGTCGTTACCCGACACGGCACGTATCGACACGTGAGGGTCGGTAATGTCGATTGTAAGGTAGAAAGCGCGCAAGTTGTAGGTCGGTCCGGTGAAAAGCAGCGATGTCTGCGTGGTTCCGGGCCCCACCTTGGCGTGGAAAAGAGTGTCGACCTTGTAGGTCGTACCGATAATGTCGTAGGTGTAGTTTCCTCCGGCAAAAGCTGCCGAGGCCATCATTGCCAACGACGACAGGAATAAAGTAAACCTTTTAGCCATACTTTTTGGGTTTTGAAAGTTAAATAGAAAAATAGTCATTTTTAAGTCTCGCCGCCCATAATAGCGGCAAGTGCATTATTTGCGGATAAAATTACCCAACATTTACCAAACGCCCAAAAATTAAAGATTAAATTTCTGTAAAAAACAATTAAAGCATGTCGAAATTGTCTTTCACCTCATCGTGAGCACCGATACTCCCGCCGAGAGCAGCAATTGTGCGGTATCCATGATTTCGGCGGCACTCACAGCTTCGATATTGGCCGCAGCCTCCTCTTTGGAGCCTATGCGGTTGTAGTACATCACGCTTTTCGCCGCACCGAGAATCTGAGCCTCACGACTGTCGCTTGCCACACGCAACTGCCCGATATACTGCTTCTTGGCAGCGTCGAGGGCACGAGCCGTGAGTGGGACGGTGGCAAGACGGTCGATAATGTTGCCTATCAGGCGAAGGCTTGGAGCCACATGCTCGGCATCACTACCGAAATAAATGGTGAACAACCCGCAATCCGAAAGCAGCGACAGCGACGACTCCACGGTATAGGCATATCCTCGACGCTCGCGTATAGCCACGTTAAGCAGCGAGTTCATGCCCGGACCGCCGAGAATGTTGTTGAGCAGCGACATGGCATGCCGGCGCTTGTCGTACATGCTGAAAACCGGTGCCCCATAAAGCGTGTGCGACTGATGTGAGTCGATGGTGCGCGACTCATGAAATGCCGGCACTACGGCCGGAGCCACACGCACGCCGCGGCTCAACTTGTGTCCGAGCATGCCGAAATAGCGCTCGGCAGTGCGCGCCACAGCGTCGTGCCTCATCTTTCCGAGCGCGAAAAACACCATGTTCTCAGGCACATAGAGGCGGTCGAGATAATCGCGGCAATCTTCGCTCGATATTCCCCGCAAGTCGGCGTCAATGCCCAATATATTGTGCCCGAGCATCGAGCCTCGCCAAATCATATCCTCAAAGTCGTCGTAGATAGCCTCCGAGGGTGAGTCGAGATAGGAGTTGACCTCGTCGAGCACCACCTCGCGCTCACGGGCAAGCTCCGACTCGGGGAATTGCGAATTTGCCACAAGGTCGGCAATCAGCTCGGCGGCACGGCCGAAATACTCGCAGGGAAACACCGAGTAGACCATCGTCTCCTCTTTGGTGGTATAGGCATTGAGCTCGCCACCCACACGCTCCATGCGATTGATGATGTGCCACGCCTTGCGGCGACGCGTGCCCTTGAATATCGTGTGCTCCACAAAGTGGGCCAGGCCAAACTTCCCCACAGCCTCATCACGGCTGCCGGCGTCTATCGCCAGTCCGCAATAAGCCACCTCCGAGTTGCTCGCTATATGCACCACCCTCAGCCCATTGGCAAGCGTGCAAGAAAATATATCGTCACCTGTCATATCCGTTTTTTCAATTCAGCCACAAAATTACTACAAATTTTCCTATTTTCGTCATGCGTTACCCAAATCGTGAGTGACACAATTTTCGACCAGTCGGTATAGTTAGACTTGCTCATCGTCCATGGCGAGCATCTGCTTGATTGGTCGCGTGTAACCGGGTTTTATATAAGTTTTTGCGTATATGGGGACGTATGCGCAGAAACATCTACAGATATGGCCTTCTATTCGGTTGCGAAGACGGTGGTACATTGGGCGGTTCTGAAGGTCGGTCTTATTCATACGGAAAGCTCGCTCAATAAGAGGCTGCACCGTAATCGGAATTTACCACAGTGCAACTTTTCCTGCAATTCCCAAGTCAATAGTTGCAGTTACCACACCCAATGCCTTGAACACTCTTCTCATGGTTGGAATAGTTATGCTATAACCTCTTTCCAATCGAGAAATTTGCGATCTTTTCACTCCGATACGCTCACCAAGTTGTTCTTGAGTCAAGTTCTGTTCTATACGAGCTTTCTTGATAGCTTCGCCCAATCTATAAGCGTGCAAGGCTTCATCCACATCACTTTCGAAAGCATCACGTTTAGGAGTGCCGACTTTTCCGAAATGCTTGTCAAGCACATCGTCTAATGGAGTAAGATTCATTTGTGCCATAATTACTTGTTTTTGAAATATTCTTTTCTTATTGCTTCTGCTTTCGCTATTTCCTTACTTGGTGTCTTCTGAGTTTTCTTAATGATGCCGTGAGTGGCAATCACCAATGTCTCTTTGTCTTTATCCCAAAAGGCGAATAAGCGATAAGCCGTTTTATTATATAATGTACGAAACTCCCATATTTCCGAATTCTCCAACTTCTTAAAAAGTTCTTTGTTGCGCTCACCACCTGCAACACGCTTGATGTTGTAGTAAATCTTGTAGGATACCGCTTCGGGTAATCCCTCAATGAAGTTTTGTGCCTCGTCTGTCAAGACAAGTCGGAATATATTTTGTGCCATACAATTTCATTCTGAATACAAAGGTAAACATAATGTTTCATGAATAAGAAACATTATAAAGAAAAGACATCACGAAACCTCTTTTTTAACATTTAAGGAAGATATAATAGCTCATTTTAGGCTATTCAGAACAATTTAGCAAGTTTTTCACGAAAAATTCGTAACTTTACGGAGCTATAAATAACTATTTTACCAACCGTAACTTATCCTATCTATTTTTAATATGAGAAGTTTTATCGCAATCGCCGCTGCCTGTGCGGCAGTCGCCTCCACCTCAGCACAGGCTATCTACTACCAAGACAAGACCAACTGCGACATGCTGCGCCACGTGTGGCAGCAGGAGCCGCTAAGGCGCGAGTTCACACTACCCGAGGTGAACGGATTCCGGGTGCTGAAGGCCGACCTGCACACCCACACCGTATATTCCGACGGACAGACTACCCCGGCATATCGCGTACAGGAGGCATGGCAAGACGGGCTCGACGTGCTGGCCATAGCCGACCATGTGGAGTATCGCAAGTGGGAGGGTAACATGATTTCGTTTCTTAAAGGCTACGTCCCCGAGGGAACAGAGGCATTCAACAACCACTTGGTGCACAACGACGCCGACCGACGCGGTATACAAAGCGACCTCAACGTTCCCTACAAGGAGGCGAAGCCCGTGGCCGACAATTATGGCATCACGCTTATCCCGGCAGTCGAGATAACGCGCACCCCCAAGACTATAGGGCACTACAACGCGCTGTTCGTGACCGATGCAAACTCCATCTACGACCCCGATCCCGCTGTGTCGATGCGCAATGCCCGCAAGCAGGGCGCGCTGATTATGCACAATCACCCGGGCTGGCGCCGCAAAAGTCTTCAAATGACCGAATTTGAGCAAAAGGTTTACGCCGAAGGGCTTATCGATGGCGTTGAGATTATGAACGGTCCGGAATTTTATCCCTCGGTGGTGAACCGCGCGGTGGAGAAGGGACTGTTCATGGCGGCCAACACCGATATCCACGCCTCCACGGCCATGACCTACGGATTCCAGGGCCAACAGCGCGACATGACTCTGATTCTCGCACGCGACAACTCGCCCGAGGCAGTGAAAGAGGCTCTCAAGGCTCACCGCACATTAGCTTACGCCTACGGGTCGCTTGCCGGCGATGAGCAGCTCGTGCGCGACTTCTTCATGGCATGCATCAGCTTCGCCACGGTGAAGGATGGACCGAAAGGGAAGAAAACCGTGCGCATGAGCAACAACACCTCGATGACATTCGTTTTCACCTTTGGTGGAAATCCGGTTCAGCTGCGGCCCTTCACATCGCGCAACGTCACGGTGACCAAAGGCAAGCCGCTCACGCTCACAGTGCTGAACCTCTGGATTCCCGGCGAGAGGCAACACCCAACTTTCGAGCTGAACCTTTAATTTTTCAAAACAGGCAGCAATTCGTGGGGATTTTACGACAATATATCGGGGAAAGCACCCGGCATCCCCGACGAGATTATTGCCATTATCGGGGCTGATGCTTATTTTTGTCAAATAATATCCTTCACTGCGTCACAATCCCGTAGATGAAGGAAGGGGAATATAAATTATTTAATTGTAAACTATTATGAGAAATCTATTATGTGCGGCTATAATGCTGCTTGGGGCTATCCCCGCCATGCTTGCAGGCGAGGCGTTTGCCATGCCCTACTTGGTTTTCCAAGATGGCGCAGGCTCCTCGCAGAGCATTGCGGTTGAATCCCTCGAAATCACTTTCGACGGTGCGGAGCTTTTGGCACAAAACGCCGAAGCGAGCATCAGATTGACAGTTGCCCAACTCGACAAAATGTATTTTTCGGCATCTCCGGCAGGTGTGGACCACGCTACGGCTGCTCCCGACTCCGAGAATGTGGAGGTATTCTCGGTATTCGGTGTGCCGATGGGCCGTTTTGGCTCTATTGGCGAGGCTCATCGTGGGGACGCCCGTAACATCGGCAAAAACTGAAGAAAACCGAAGAAAAACCGACTATTGCACCCGACGCAACGCATTTTTTTGCCCAAAATACTTGCCAGCTCAAAAATTCGTTGTATCTTTGCACCGCCGAAAGCCCAGATGGCGGAATCGGTAGACGCGCTGGTCTCAAACACCAGTGGATTCACTTCCATGCCGGTTCGATCCCGGCTCTGGGTACGAAAGCGGTTGTTAGTCCTATGATTATCAACCGCTTTTGCTTTTTCCGCACCGATATCAGCATGCCGAGCCTCGCTCGCCATGCGACGTGTTACGGGACAATTTGGGTGAATTTTATGTGAGAATGGCATGAGAAAAGTGTTGAGAGCGATTTTGCCGGCATTACTGGCACTATTGGTGGCTCCGGGAGCCGCCGCCGAGGCCGATTATGGCACCGTGAGCCTGCGAGCCGAGCGTTTCTTCAAATATCAGGAATGGGGAAGCGCATTGGCAATGTATGAGCTGATGCTCGACATGCGCCCTATGGAGATTCCCACCTACTACCATGCGATATTCGTCAGCGGCATGCTTCGCAACGAGAACCGCCAGATGGAGATGATAGAGCGCACACAGCGCCAGGGCATTGCGCTCGACTCCATTTTCAGCGGCGTGCGCAGCGTGTCGTTTGCCATGGGCGAGGGCGATGAGTATGAGAAGCTGCTGAAGCTCGTGCGCGACCGTCAGCCATGGCTCTCACGAGGCATCGACATCTATCTGCTCGAATACTACGAGTATCGCAACGATGCCGATAATATGATTCTTCTTGCCGAAGCCCTCCTTAACACCACCCCCGACAACATTCCCTACGTGCGCGTTCTCGCCAAAGCCTATATGATGGCCGGACGCATCGACGAGAGCCTTACATGCTACAAGCATATCCTAAGGGAGATTCCCCTCGACTATGACGCGTCGCTGAGCCTTGGCGTATACTACAACAGCAGGCTCGCCGAGAGCAATACCGCCGATGCCGCCGACTGTGCCGCGCTCGCCGAGAGCTACCTTGCCGACGCATACGGCGTGCGTCCCACGCCCTATGTTGCCGAAATGTTGTCGAAATTGCGTGCCCGCCGCATGTAGAGCAGTGTCTGCACTATTCCCCTGAGCGCCAAGTATCCCACAAACGCGCCCCACAGCCTGTCGTTGTCGGCAGTGCCGAATGGCGCAAGATACACTGCGAAAAACAGCGCGCACGACACGGCTATCGACGCGAGCATGTCGCGAGTTGCGGTAAGCCCTATGAATACGCCGTCCCACAAGAATCCTGCCATCCCAGCCACCGGAATCGCCACGCACCACCATCGGTAATCAATGGCATGGGCTATCACCACCGCATCGTCGGTGAGCAATCCGAAAATCAGGGGTGTGAAAAACGCGTAGGCAATGGTATATGCGGCCGTCACGGCTGAGCCCCATCCGAATATCAGCCTCACGCACCGTCGCAGGTCGGAGGGCTTGCGGGCGCCACAGAAGCGTCCTACCAACGCCTCGCCGGCAAAGGCGAATCCATCCATGAAATATGAGAACAATATGAACAGCTGAATCATCAGCGCGTTGGCCGCCAGCGTCACGTCGCCGCTGCGCGCGCCAATGGCGGTGAACGACAGCGTGACGAGCATCAGGCACGCGCTGCGAAAGAAGATGTCGCGGTTCACGCTGAAGAACTTCCTGAGGTTGTAGCCCCTGAGCGAGGAGCGCAGGTCGATACCGGCCATCTCCGGTCCATGCCGGCGCACCACGAAATATGCCGATAGCGCAAGTCCCGAATACTCGGCAATCACCGTGCCTGCCGCTATTCCCACGAAACCGGCATCAAGCACATACACCGCAGTGACCGACGCCACAATGTTCACCACATTCACAGCTATGGAGATTATCATGGGCGTTCGCGAGTCCTGCATGCCGAGAAACCACCCTTTCACAGCCATCATGGCGAGAACGGCAGGCGCTCCCCACACCCCGATGAAGAAATATTGCCGGGCAAGGGCCGCCACCTCCTCGCTCGGGTCCACGGCGAGCATGGCGAGCCACTGGAGCGGATATTGCAGCACTATGATGCCCACTGCTATTATCAGGGCAAGCGCGATGGCGCGGACAAGCGTGCGGCAGGCACCGGCCATGTCGCCGCTCCCGAAAAACTGCGCTGTGATGCCCGAGGTGCCCATGCGCAGGAATCCGAAGTTCCAATACACGAGATTGAACATCAGCGGGCCCACCGACATTGCGCCTATATACTCGGTGCGCCCGAGATGGCCGGCGATGCCCATATCGATCAGTCCGAGCAGTGGCACGGTGATGTTGGCCACTATCGCCGGAAGGGCAATGCCCAGTATTGCCTTGTTCATATCCTTTCGCTCCATAACACCGACAAATTTACTGTTTTTTTGAGGAAAAGCCGTGTCATCGGAGCCAAAATCACCGCAACCACCCCTTTTTGGACTACTTTGCGCACTTTTTCTCGCCTCAGATGGAAAAAACATTGAAAAAAATTTGTATTCTCGTGAACTTTTTTGAACTTTGTCACGTTATAGTGATAAAAAGGCTGATAAAATAGCACAATATCAGCCGCTGAACAAGGCATTTCTGTTAAGTTTCAATATCTCTCGATGATGCGAGGCGCAAGTATGACGCTGTGAAAGTGGGGCTTGTGTCTCCTTTTTTTATGCCATCAGCCATTTCCGGCAGTAGGCGTCCGAGCAATCACAGCCAGCACCTTGTCGAGGATTCCCACATAATAAAACGGCAGGTTAACCAGTCGGAACCTATGCCCGCGCCGAATCCATATATAGCGGTTTTTCCTAAAGTATAGGCAAAAATGAGACAAAATTTTCCTAAAGTATAGGCAAAATCAAGGCTATTTTTGCCCAAAGCATAGGCAAGAGCGCTATTTGCGATTTTCCGGGCGGTTTATTTGCGGAGGCGGCGATTCTGTGCTAAATTTGCAGTAGATTAAAAAATTTTCTACACACGATGAAACAATATCTCGACTTGCTCAACCATGTGATGTCCGACGGCGTGATGAAGGGCGACCGCACAGGCACAGGTACGAAAAGCGTTTTCGGCTACCAGATGCGATTCAATCTCGCCGACGGATTCCCCTTGCTTACCACCAAGAAACTTCACTTGAAATCGATAATACACGAGCTGCTGTGGTTTCTGAAGGGCGACACCAATGTGAGATACCTCCAGGAGAACGGCGTGAGAATATGGAATGAGTGGGCCGACCCCGACGGGAACCTCGGGCACATCTACGGATTCCAATGGCGCTCATGGCCCGACTACGACGGGGGATTCATCGACCAGATTTCGGAGGCAGTGGCGACGATAAGGCACAATCCCGACTCGAGGCGAATCATCGTGAGTGCATGGAACGTGGCCGACTTGAAGAAGATGAATCTGCCGCCGTGCCACGCACTGTTCCAGTTCTACGTTGCCGACGGCCGACTGAGCCTTCAGCTCTACCAGCGAAGCGCCGATATTTTCCTCGGCGTGCCGTTCAACATCGCTTCCTACGCCCTGCTGCTCATGATGATGGCTCAGGTCACGGGTCTTGAGGCCGGCGATTTCGTGCACACTCTCGGCGACGCACACGTCTACACCAACCATTTCGAGCAGGTGCGCGAGCAGATG
Organism: Muribaculaceae bacterium; assembly: GCA_051878575.1. Classification (GTDB taxonomy): domain Bacteria; phylum Bacteroidota; class Bacteroidia; order Bacteroidales; family Muribaculaceae; genus CALZFJ01. Next base: position 13,229 of record JBJEKJ010000091.1, read on the forward strand.
AGCCGAGAGCCGCGCAGCTTGCCACGGATGATTATCAACCCCGACGTGAAAAGCATCTTCGACTTCAAATTCGATGACTTTACCCTCGTCGACTATAATCCACACCCTCACATCAAGGGCGTGGTGGCAGTGTAGACGGCCGTAATCGCATACTTTACCAACTACCCTATTTAATTCATAATTCAGCTTTTTCAGCATGCTTGCATCAGTGGTTGTGATAGCCGAGAATGGCGCTATCGGAAAGAATGGCGGATTGCTGTGCCATCTGCCTGCCGACTTACGGCACTTCAAGGAGGTGACGATGGGATGTCCTATAATCATGGGGCGGAAAACCTTCGACTCGCTGCCTAAGGGGGCCTTGCCCGGACGCACCAACGTGGTGGTGACTCGCAATGCCGCGTTCACGGCTCCGGGAGTGGTGGTGTGCCACTCGGTGGAGGAGGCTCTTGCCGCCACGGCCGACGCTCCGAGGCGATTCATCATCGGCGGCGCGCAGCTCTATGCCGCCACCATCGACTTTGTCGACGAGCTTTATCTCACGCTGATTCACGCCACGTTCGCCGATGCCGACGCGTTTTTCCCTCACGTCGACACCGAGGCATGGAATGAGCTGTCGCGCGAGGACCACAAGGCCGACGAGCGCAATCCCCACGACTACACATTCATTCACCTTCGCCGCCGCTGAGCACCGGCATTCAGTGTGCCGACAGCCAGTTGTCGGCGGCTCCCGTCGACGCCGTCAGCGGCACGCTGCCGCTATAGGCATGCTCCATCTCGTAGGTCACGATCTCGCGCACGCGATCGAGCTCGGCGGGCACCACGTCGAAATTCAATTCGTCGTGCACCTGCATTATCATCTTCGATTTCAAGCCCTCGTCGACGAACCGGCGGTAGATTCTCACCATGGCTATCTTTATGATGTCGGCGGCAGTGCCCTGTATTGGGGCGTTAACCGCATTGCGCTCCGAGAAGCTGCGCACCACGGCGTTGCGCGAGTTGATGTCGGGCAACATGCGCCGACGGCCGAATTTCGTGGTCACATAGCCCTGTCGCTTGGCCTCGGCCACTATATTGTCGATATAGGTGCGCACCGTGGGGAAGGTGGCGAAATATCCGTCGATAAGCTCCTTGGCCTCGCCGCGCGGTATCTCGAGCCGCTCCGATAGCCCGAATGCCGAGATGCCGTAGAGGATGCCGAAATTGGCGGTTTTAGCCTTGCGGCGCTGATCGGCGGTGACGCTCTCTATCGGCTCGTGATAGATGCGCGATGCCGTGATGGCATGGATGTCGTGGCCGTGCACGAAGGCGTCGACCATCGTCCTGTCGCCGCTGAAGTCGGCCACGAGGCGCAGCTCTATCTGCGAGTAGTCGGCCGAGAAGAACACATTCCCCGCTGCCGGGATGAACGCCTTCCTTATCTCGCGCCCCTCATCGTTGCGCACGGGGATGTTCTGCATGTTGGGGTTGGTCGACGAGAGGCGGCCGGTGGCCGTCACCGTCTGATTGTAGGTGGTGTGTATTCGGCCGGTGGCGGGATTTATCAGCTCGGGGAGGGTGTTCACGTAGGTCGTGAGCAGCTTTTTCACTCCACGCAGCTCAAGTATCTTTTCCACTATCGGATGGCGGTCCTTCAACTTCTGGAGCACCTCCTCGGTAGTTGAGTATTGTCCTTTTTTAGTCTTTTTGGCTTTAGGGTCGAGTTGCAGCTTCCCGAACAGTATCTCGCCCACCTGTGCCGGCGAGCTTGTGTTGAACCGCTCTCCGGCGAGCTCGTGACATTCGGCCTCTATGCTCTCCACCTGTGCCGTGAGGACGCGCGAATAGTCTCTCAGCGACTTCACGTCAACCCTCACGCCCGATATCTCCATGTCGGCGAGCACCTCGATAAGCGGCAGCTCCATCTCGTTGAGAAGATTGTCCATACCGTTCTCAGCCACCATTCTCAGCAAATGCGGCTTCAGTTGCAGCACGCTGTCGGCGCGCTCGCAGGCATATCCTGCCACCAAGTCGTCGGCAAGGGCCTCTATCGGGGTGAACGTGCGCCCTTTGGGTCCGGTGAGGGCCGAGAGGGGCGTCAGCGCGCGGTGCAGAATCACCTCGGCAAGGTGTTCCACCGAGTGGCTCGTCTCAGGTTGGACGATGTAGTGAGCCACGGCGGTGTCGAAATATTGCCGGCCCAAGTTCACGCCCACTCCGTGAAGCAGAATGATGTCGCGCTTCACGTCGCCGCTCACCACCGTCAGCGCAGCGCGGTCGGCGAGCGAGCGCAGTCCGTCGAAAATAGCCCCACGCTCCTCGCCAAGAGCCGGCACGGGCATGTACACGCCCTTGTGAGGCTCCAACGAGAGCGCCACGCCGAGTATCTCGGCCCGCATGGTGTCGGCGGCGGTGGCCACTATGTGCATTCCCACCTCGCGGCATTGCAGCAGCGAGGCAAAGGCGCCGGCGATATCGGCAGTAGTGGTCGCCATAGTGTAGTCGCCGGTCACGGCCGAAGCCGAGGACTCAGTCTCAGCGTCGGGAACAGGGCCGAAAAGCGACTGTTGCGCTCCTTGCGCTTTTTCGGCGGCAGCCGGTGCCGTCTCCTCACCGAAAAGCGAGCCTTCGGCAGACGCCGTAGGGGCTGTCGGCGCGCCTGCCGACGTCTTTGGAGCGGCATCGGCACCGAAAATGCGGCGCGCGAGGGTGCGGAACTCCAATTCTTCGAGCACCGCCATCAGCCGCTCACGGTCAATCTCCTTGCGAGCGAACTCCCGCTCGTCAAATTCCACCGGGGCGTCGGTCACTATCGTTGCGAGGAATTTCGAGAAGCGTATCTGCTCGGCGTTCTCCTCCACCTTCTTGCGCATGGCGCCTTTCAGCGAGGCGGTGTTATCGAGCAGGTTCTCCACCGTGTGAAACTCCTTTATCAGCTTGATGGCGGTCTTGTCGCCCACGCCGGGGCAGCCGGGTATGTTGTCCACCTTGTCGCCCATAAGCGCGAGGATGTCGATAACCTGACGCGGACTGTCGATCTCATATTTGGCACATATCTCGCTCACGCCGCGCACCTCGAACTCGCCACCGCGCCATCCCGGACGGAATATGTACACGCCATCGTCGACGAGCTGCCCGAAATCCTTGTCGGGAGTCATCATATAGGTGGTGATGCCTGCCGCACGTGCCTTGTGGGCGAGTGTGCCTATCACGTCGTCGGCCTCATAGCCGGGCACCTCCACCACCGGAATGCGGAAACCGTGCAGTATCTCCTTGATATATGGCACGGCGGTCTTTATGTCCTCGGGGGTGGCTTCACGCTCGGCCTTGTATTGCTCGTAGGCCTCGTGGCGGAAGGTGGGACCTGCGGGGTCGAAGCACACTGCGATATGCGTGGGATTCTCCTTCTTGAGCACCTCGAGCAGCGTGTTCACGAAGCCGAAGGCCGCCGAGGTGTTCACGCCTCGCGAGGTGATGCGCGGCGAGTTGATAAGGGCGTAGTAGGCGCGGAAAATCAGCGCGTATGCGTCGAGCAGAAATAGTTTTTTATCCGATTCCATAAATTCGTCACCAAAATTTGTTCAACTGGGGGTTATACTCAAATCCGCCCTCGGCGAGGCGCGCCTCTATCCACGAGCGGTCCACGTCGAGCGACGCGCACAGCTCGTCGAGCGTGGCATATTCGTCGCGTAGCTTCGTGTTCACGAAACTCATGAGCATCATCACGTCTTGTGGTAAATTCTCCATATCGTTGCTTGTTTTCCACAAAAGTAGGAAATTTTTGCGTATTTCTCGCATCCGGGCGCCGAAATCGGCCGAAATAGCCGCGCGCAGGCCGGCGGCGCCGTTTCCGGGCTTCTCAGAAGGGGCTCGGGGCGGTGAGCAGCAGCTCGGCTCCGGTGGCAGGGTGCGTCAAGGCGAGCACCTCGGCATGGAGGCACAGCCGTCGGCCTGCCACGAGGCTCCGGGCATTGCCGCCGATGCCTGCTCCTCCGTTTCTCCCATAAATCCTGTCGCCGAGAATCGGGGCATTTAGCCCGAGGCGATGCGCGGCGTGCACACGGAGCTGATGCGTGCGTCCTGTGAGCGGGATGAAGCGCACCCGCGTCACCTCGCCGCTCACTCCGCCACGCCGAAGCTCGGCGAGCTCGCCCGCCGGGAGCGGAGTCACCTCATAGCGCGTCACCGCATGCTTGCCGTGCTCCCGGCTCACCATCTGCTGCGGACGGTGCTCCACGTCGGGGCACAGAGGCAGCTCTATCACACCTTGCGGCCGACTCACGGCTCCGCCGAGCAGCGCCACATACTCCTTCCTCACGGTGTGCCCGGCAAATTGCCGCTGTAGTGCCTTGTGGGTGGCGGCGTCCTTGGCGAACACCACGATGCCCGATGTGTCCATATCGAGGCGGTGCACCACGTGCAGCTCGCAGCCGAGAATGGCGGTGAGGCGCTCGTGGAGCGATGTGGAGGCTATCTTTCCGGGCACGGTGAGCATCCCCGAGGGCTTCTCCACAGCCACTATGTGCTCGTCGCTGTAGATGACGCGCACCGGGGCGAAGTCGTCGCACACCGGCTCGGGCTCCACGTCGAGCCCTTGCAGCATGAAGCCGAGAATGGGGCGGCACTTGCCGTGGCAGGCGGGATAGAAATGCGCGTGGTGGCGCACCTCGCCCACCGGCGACTGCCCATACCAGAACTCTGCCATCGCCACGGGCCGCAACCCGCTCGCAAAGGCATATTGCAGCAGTTTCGGTGCGGCGCACTCTCCGGCTCCGGCCGGCGGAAGCTGCTGCGGAGTAGTGGCGAAAATCTCGCTGAGGGTGCGGCGCTCGCCGCGGGCGTTGAGCATCACAAATTGGTCGAAAAGCCACTTCTGGAGCGCCACCGACCGTCGGCGCCGCTCCTCGCGAAGCTCGTCGACGTAGTCGTCGATTATTCTCACCGCAGCTTCGGCATCGGCTATGGCGGCACTGCCGCGCGCCTTGATGCGGCGCAGCTCGGCCTTCATCCATTGGCTCTCGTGCACAAGGGCATCGGCATCGGCGGTGCCCGATGCCCTTGCGGCGTCGCGACGCGCCTTGCTCCGTGCCATCAGCGCCTTGTGTGCCGCCACTGCCTCCTCGGCCTCCTCGCGCACACGCTCGAGTGCAGCATGCAGCGCACGGTAGTCGTCGGCGTGCTCTATGGCGTCGAGCTGACGGTTGATGCGGCTTATCCGCTCCTCCTCGAGGCGGAAACGGCCGTCGGGGCGCAGCATGTCGTAGACGGGCGGCACGAAATAGTCGTGGCGGTTGCTGCCGGCAAGATTGCCCGAGAAGGCGGCGAGATAGCCCACGGTGCCGTCGGGGCGGCGCACCACAAGCACTCCAAACATCTTCCCGAGGCTCAGCTCCCCGAGCCACTCGGCTCGCGAGGCCAAGTAGCGCATCACCCCGCGCGAAGCCTCTATGGCAAGCGGATGGGGCTCATAGCAAAATGGATTGGTAAACCGCCCGGGCAGCGCTATGCCGCCGGCATCAATATCAAAGTCGTGCACCATAACCTACTAAAAAAGGCTGCGCCCACTGTGTGACGCAGCCCATTATCAATCAATTACTATAATCTTCGAAGATTAGAGGACCACCTTCTTAACTACAGGTGCACCTGCCACTGTAGCCTTCACGATGAATGCGCCCTGAGCGGGAACTGCAACCTCTGTTGCGTTCTTGGCTGTTGCAACCACCTGACCTGCTACGTTGTACACGTTGATTTCCTCAGCCTCTGCGCTTACTGTAACCACGCCACCGTTAACTGCGATAGTTGCGGCACCGTCGGCGATTGCGCCTGCCACACCTGCCTCGGGAGCATACTTACCAATCTTGTAAAGAGCAAGACCGTTGAAGCACTTGTAGGAGATAAGGTTCACATACTCGTTGCCGGCACCGTCCTTAACATACTCGCGGTTCAAGCCATGATAGCGGTTACCACCATCGGACTGTTTTCCAAAACCTGAAGCCGGAACTGTCCAATATCTCTGCATGCCTTCAAATGTCATGCCTTCGCCAAGCTCGCACACGTTTACGTTGCAACCACCCATGTCGCCTGTGTATTGCTCGATAGGATAGGCGATGAAGTTGCGACCGTCGACAGTGAACTCAACCACGCCGTTAGCGCCAAGTGATTTCTGTGCACAATCGGCAGGAGCCTTCTCCAATGACTCCAGAATAGCACCTGTGGTGTTGTAAAGAGTAGGAGCAGAAGCAGCACCGTCAACATAGAACAAGCCGCCATAATACATAGTCTCCTCATCCTCACCCAAGAGAATCTTCACCGAAGGAGCAGTCGACCAGTTAGCGGCACTTGCAGGATAGAATTCAGTGATGGCCAAGTTGGTCGAGCCTTCGAAGTTGCCATACCACTCGGTTGAGCCTTTCTCGCATGCGAAAGCATAAACAACTGAAGAGCTCGAGCCGGCTGCCATAATAGTACAAGGAGCCTCTTGCAAAGTGATATCACCTACCAAGTCGCAATAGTCGATACGCGGAGCCGCTTCGCCGAGCGGAAGTGAGGCTGCGAGTGTACAAGCTCCTGTCTCTACATCAAGTGTGTAAACTTTGAAAAATTCAGCACCTGCGAGAACCATATCGGCTACCCAAATGTGACCGAAATTATCTACACCAATAGTATTTATAACACCTAAACCTGTGCGGCGCTCGCCATCGAGTGTAACCTTGATCTCGCCAAGATAAGAGCCATCCTCAACGTTGAACTTGTGAACTGTAGCAACTTGTTGCATTACAAGATTGCCGTCTTTGTCGGGAGCAGTAACCTCAGGGTCGTCAGCTGCCCATGAAGAGATGTAAACCACGCCGTCCTTTACCACGCAAGTACGAGATTGCGTCGCCGCGATGCGAGAACCAAGGAATGCATCGGCATTGTGGTTACGGTCGAGAATCCAAGCGTTGACACACTTGATGTCATTAACGGGTTCATAAGTATCGCCATCGGTTACAACTGCAAAAGCAGAAACTGTCGACAGCAATGCTGCACCAAGAAGTAATGATTTTTTCATAATGAATTTTTTTTAGTTAATATATCAGTTAATTAGAATATATGCATTTTTGACAATTGTTCATAATCAAGAATAGTAGTATGTGCGGATTTATCCGTTGCAAAGTAAGCGAAAAGAATTGTAACCTCAAAATAATAATATGTTTTTTTTGCAAAAAATCAGTTAAGAATCCAAAATGCCACTATCGATGACACGTGTCCGCTCTCACGGCAATTCGGCACATCGGCCACGATGCGGAAAGCCCGAAAGCGCCAAAAGATGCGTGATTGATGCGAGATTGTGAAAATTTCCGGGCGAAACAGTGCCAACGTATCGTGATTATAGCTATTTTTGCGGCTGTGTATCACTATTGTGTATTTTTATATTTTTAGAGCAAAAATGTTTGATGCTATAGTTAGATTTTCGGTCAAGAAGAAGCTATTTGTGGCACTCACCACGCTGTTTCTTCTGCTTGGCGGCACATACGCGATGCTGACGCTCCCCATCGACGCGGTGCCCGACATCACCAACAACCAGGTGCAGATTGTCACCGTGTCGCCCACGCTGGCGCCTCAGGAGGTGGAGCAGCTTATCACTATCCCCGTGGAGACGTCGATGAGCAACATCATGAACGTGACGGAAATCCGCTCGGTGTCGAGATTCGGACTCTCGCTCGTGACGGTGGTATTCAAGGACGACGTGCCCACGCTCGAGGCCCGGCAGCTCATAAACGAGCAGATACAGACCGTGGCAGGCGAGATTCCGCAGGAGCTCGGCACGCCCGAGATGATGCCCATAACCACCGGATTGGGCGAAATCTACCAGTATGTGCTGAAGGTGGACAAGGGGCACAAAAAGGACTACGACGCCATGGAGCTGCGCACCATTCAGGACTGGATAGTGCGCCGACAGCTCTCGGGCATCCCGGGAATTGTGGAAATCAACAGCTTCGGAGGCTACCTGAAGCAATATGAGATAGCCATCGACCCCGAGGTGATATCGGCGCTGCAAATCACCATAGGCGACGTCTTCGAGGCCCTGAGCAAAAACAACCAGAACACCGGAGCAAGCTACATCGAGAAGCGCGACCGCGCCTACTACATACGCTCGGAGGGCATGATATCGAGCCTGAAGGACATTGAGCGGATAGTGGTGGCCAACCGCAGCGGCATGCCGGTGCACATAAGCGACATAGGGCGGGTGGGATTCGGCTCGCCAAAGCGATTCGGCGCCATGACCATCGACGGCGAGGGCGAATGCGTGGGCGGAATAGCCATGATGCTGAAAGGCGCCAACGCCAACGTGGTGACCAAAGAGCTCGAGCAGCGCATCGAGAAGGTGCAGAAAATGCTCCCCGAGGGTGTTACCATAGAGCCTTACCTTAACCGCTCGGAGCTCGTGAGCCGCAATATCTCCACCGTGATAAGCAACCTCATCGAGGGAGCGCTGATAGTGCTCATCGTGCTGCTGCTTTTCCTCGGCAACGTGCGCGCGAGCGTCATCGTGGCGTCGGTGATTCCGCTCGCCATGCTTTTCGGCTTCATACTGATGCGCGTCTTCGGCGTGTCGGCCAACCTCATGAGCCTCGGCGCCATCGACTTCGGAATAGTGGTCGACGGCTCGATAGTGATACTCGAGGGCATACTCGCCCACATCTACTCCCGACGGCTGCAAGGCTCGACGCTCGACGCCGGGCGGATGGGCGAGGAGGTGATTGCCGGAGCCTCGAAAGTGGTGCACAGCTCCACCTTCGCCGTGCTCATAATATTGATAGTGTTCTTCCCCATTCTCACGCTCAACGGCATTGAGGGCAAATACTTCACGCCGATGGCACAGACGCTCGTGTTCTGCATTATCGGCGCCCTGCTGCTCTCGCTCACCTACGTGCCGATGATGGCGTCGGTGTTCCTGAAGCGCGGCATCGAAATCAAGCCCACCTTCGCCGACAAGTTCTTCGGCTACGTCGGACGTCTCTACCACACAACGCTGCGGCTCTGCCTGCGCCACGTGTGGCTCACAATAGGCGCGGCATTCGCGCTGCTCGCCGCCTCGCTGATGCTGTTCACCCGCCTCGGAGCGGAGTTTATCCCCACCCTCGACGAGGGCGACTTCGCCATGCAGATGACGCTGCCCGCCGGCAGCTCGCTCACGCGGAGCATCGAAATCTCGCAGGAGGCCGAGCGGGTGCTCATGCAGAACTTCCCCGAAGTGAGGCACGTGGTGGCAAAAATAGGCACCGCCGAGGTGCCCACCGACCCGATGTCGGTGGAGGATGCCGACGTGATGATAGTGATGAAGCCCTTCAAGGAGTGGACCTCGGCAAGCAGCCGCGACGAGATGGTGGAGAAGATGAAAACCGCCCTTGAGGCCGTGAAAGGCGCCGAGTTCAACTTCAGCCAGCCCATCCAGCTACGATTCAACGAGCTGATGACCGGCGCGAAGGCCGACATTGCCATAAAGCTCTACGGCGAGGACATGGACGAGCTCTACGCCAAGGCCAAGGAGGCGGCGCAACACATTGAGAAGATTCCGGGAGCCTCGGACGTGATAGTGGAGCAGGCTGTGGGACTGCCGCAGCTCGTGGTGCACTACGACCGCAACAAGATTGCCCGCTACGGAATAAATATCGACGAGCTGAACGCGATAATACGCACGGCCTACGCCGGAGAGGCCGCAGGTGTGGTGTTTGAGAACGAGCGCCGCTTCGACCTCGTGGTGCGCCTCGACGACGCCATAGTGAAGGACCTCGACCTGAACCGGCTTTTCGTGCGCACCTGCGACGGATTGCAGGTGCCTGTGAGCGAGGTGGCGACTATCGACCTCGTGAGCGGCCCGCTGCAAATCAACCGCGACGCCGCAAAGCGCCGCATAGTGATTGGAGTGAACGTGCGCAACGCCGACATACAGCAGGTGGTGGACAACATAAGCCGCACCCTCGACAGGAACGTGAAGCTGCGACCGGGCTACTACTTCGAGTATGGCGGGCAGTTCGAGAACCTGCAAAATGCCATCGACACGCTGCTCGTGGTGATTCCCATAGCGCTCATGCTCATCCTGCTGCTGCTATTCTTCGCCTTCAAGAGCATCACCTACTCGCTCGTGGTGTTCTCCACCGTGCCCCTGTCGCTGATAGGAGGCATCGCGGCGCTGTGGCTGCGCGGACTGCCATTCAGCATCTCGGCGGGAGTGGGATTCATAGCTCTCTTTGGCGTGGCGGTGCTCAACGGCATACTGATGATTAACCATTTCAACGATTTGCAGAAATCGCGCAAGTATAATATGTGTACCGACAGAATAATCCTCGCAGGAAGCCACCACCTGCTCCGACCGGTGTTCCTCACCGGATTGGTGGCATCGCTCGGCTTCGTGCCCATGGCCATCGCCAAGTCGGCAGGCGCCGAGGTGCAGCGTCCGCTCGCCACGGTGGTGATAGGCGGACTGATAGTGTCGACGGCTCTCACGCTGATAATAATCCCGGCATTCTACCGCTTGGTGAACTCATTCCCGGCATTATTGCGCAAGCTAAAGCGCATGAAAGACTCCTCGCGAGCCGCCGTAGCAGCCGCCTTGCTGCTTGTAGCGGCAATCCCGGCCACGGCACAGACTCAGGCCACGGCCGTGACTCTCGACGAGGCCATAGCAATAGCCCTTGAGAACAGCCCGCGGCTGAGAATAGCATCGGCCGAAATCGACCGGAGCCGCGCCGCCAAAGGCGAGAACTGGGACGGAGGCAGCACTTCGCTGAATTTCGCATGGGGACAGCTCAACGGCGAGGAGAAAGGCGACCATGAGCTGACGGTGGAGCAGTCGCTCGGCTCTCTGCTCACCCCATTCTACCGTAACGCTCTCGTGAAAACCATGGTGGCGTCGGGCGAGACCCGCCGCGAAATGGTGAGAAAGGAGATTGTGGCCGAGGTGAAGCGCGCATGGGCCGACTACCTTGCGGCACTTAGCCTCTGCCGGCTCTACGACGGACAGACGGCTATCGCCGATAAGCTGCTGCGCATTAGCCGGCTGCGATTCGAACAAGGCGACATCAACCGACTCGAATACAGCATGATGACATCGCTCGCCGTGGAACAGCGCACTCAGAGCAGGCTCGCCGCCGATGACAGGGAGCTTGCCGCACGCCGGCTGACGTGGGTGTGCCGTGCCAAATCGCCCATAACGCCTGCCGACACGGCAATAACGCCCGCCGAGGCTCCGGCTGCCGCCAATCTCTCAAACGCGCACCTGAAATACTTCGACTTGCAGGCACAGGAGAAAGCCGACTTGGCAAAAATAGAGAAAAGCAAGTTTTTCCCGGAATTCTCAATAGGCTATTCTCGCCAGAAAATCGCTCCGCTCTCAGGGCTGAGCTCATGGAATGTGGGCGTGTCGTTCCCACTGCTATTCTTCCCGCAGAGCAGCCGCGTGAGGCAGGCTCAAGCCGACGCCCGGATTGCCCGGTGGCAGGCCGACGACGACAAAGCCGAGCTGAGCAACAAAGTGGCCGAGCTTAAAGGACAGGTGGCGAAAAAAGCCAATGCCATAGGCTACTTTACCGATGCCGCCCTGAAAGAGGCCGACGAATTGCAGCGCAACGCCATAGCCACCTACGAGGGCAGCGAGACCGGAATCGCCGAGCTCGTGCAGAGCCTCAACACCGCCCGCGACATACGCAAACGCTACATCGACGCCGTGCACGACTACAACGTGTCGGTGCTCGAGCTTGAACTTTTCACAGAATAAAAAAATCAACGAAAATGAAAATACATCCGCTTTTAGCCTCCCTTTTGATTCTTGCGTCATGCGCCGGAAGCAACGAATCGACAATCGGCGACAATGAGCCCGCCGACTCAGTGAACATCATAGCCGAAACGGCTCCGGCTGCCGCCGACTCGGCAATTGCCGATGCCGTGACAAGTGCCACCTATAAGGCCAACGCCCCGACTTTCAACGGCGTGCTCAGCGCAGCGCCAAACAGCAGCGCCACCGTGGCTCTGACCATGGGCGGACGCATTCACAGCCTGAACGTGTTACACGGCTCGGCCGTGGCCCGCGGACAGGTGATCGCCACACTCGACAACCCCGAGTTCATCGAGCTGCAACAATCTTTTATCGACGCAGAGATTCAGCTCGAGTACCTTGAGAAGGAATACGAGCGGCAAAAGTCGCTCGGCGCACAGGAAGCCGCATCGCAGAAACGCGTTCAGCAGAGTAAGGCCGACTACCTGTCGATGAAAAGCAAGGCCGAGGCATTGGCAATGCGACTCAAAGCTCTCGGAATCAGCCCCTCATCGGTGAAAATAGGCAACATAAAGGCCTACCTGCCTATCACCGCGCCAATTGCCGGCTATGTGACCGACATCAACGTCAACTTGGGAAAATACGTCGATATGGGAGAGCCCGTCTGCATGATTGTCAACAAGTCGCACACGCTCGTGGAGCTCTCAGTGTATGAAAAAGACATCAACATCATCAACGTGGGCGACATAATCGACTTCCGCGTGAACGGAATGGGCAAGGACACCTTCTCGGCCACCGTGGTCTCAATCGACCAGGCAGTGAACAAGGAGGACTACTCGATAAAGGTGTATGCGCGCGTCACGACGCCCAACCCCGCCTTCCGCCCGGGCATGTACGTCCGTGCCAAAGTGCGCCGATAGCTCGCCCGGAAGGGCCTGTCGGAAATGGGAGCCGCAAAGCCCTGCGGGCACTCCGCGGGGCGCTTAATTTGTGTTAAACGCCGCATGTCAACTTGTTTTTTAAAACAGCTATGCTTAATTTTGCGATTCATAATTATATTAATTTTAATCTTTTAGAATCGATATGGAAAAGTTTTTAAAGAAATTGAGCGTATTTTGCCTGATTGCCACCCTCGCGGCAGGATTTACAAGTTGCGGCGACGACGATCCCGAACCGGAACCCGAGCCACAGCCCAAAAACTACACGCTGCTTTATGCTGCGCTGATTCCGAGCAACAACCTCGATTGCGGCACAGTGAGCTTCACCGCCACCGACCCTATAAGCAACAAGCAGATAAGCGTAAGTCTGCCCGACAACGGAATCAATGATTGGAACAACGAGGCTTATAAAGCCGTCAATGCGAAATTGGAAGCCGTCTCGACCTCCCTATTCAACTACAAGCGCTGCTACCTGCGCTACATCAAAGTTGACAACGTAAAATCGGGTCAAAAATACTCGGCAACCATCACATTCACTCCCGACAAAGACAAAATCAACGGACTCAACCAAGACGAGAAAATCTTTGTAGGCGATGTGGCAATTTACGCATTTGCCGTCAACACTGCCGACAACTATGTCTACACATTGAGCGACAACATAGAAATGGGCGTTATGGACATAACAGTGTCGGATTTCCTCAGCAATTTGGAGAGCATCTCAGCTACTTATTTCCAGCCTTTCAAAGCAGAGGGTATCCTTCCCTGACAGTTAGGTAGACACCCTGCCCGACATAGCGGCGCCTGAAGTTCTGAGGCTTCAGGCGCCGCCTTTTTTAACAAAAAACTCTCAAATAACAAGAAAATAGTATCATATTATAAAATAAGATATGCAATTGCATAATAATCTCATATTTTATCACTAATTTTGCAGGCAAATTGTCAATCTCGGCAATAATTTACCCGTCAAGTTTCACAGGAAATAATGTTTAACACTATAAAATAAGACGAAAATGATGAATTTTACACGACTTGCCGGCAGCGTGCTGCTGGCTACCGCAAGCATCGCCGCAACTGCCGCACCGTCGGCAGCCAAAGCCACTGCCTTGCGGCAAGAGCTCAAGGGCTCCTCGCTCTTTGAGCGAATTTCGAAGATTCGCCATCAGCAACTCGACCGCGAGATTGCCGCCAAAGGCTTCGGCACGATGAAATCGGAGCCTATCGTGGCCGAGGGAATGGAGAGATTCGGCGATTTCGGATGGCTCCGCTCACCCGACGGACAATACTGGTATTATGCCGTGACCATCGAGACCAAGGATCTCAACGCCGACGGCCCCTCGGCAGCGTTCAAGGACGAGACAATCACCGGCTTCAAGCTATCGGTCTACAACGAGAACTGCGAGGTGGTGGGAAAGGTGAACGCCGACATTCCGCTGCTCGACGACGAGGTGCGCATCGTGGCAATCGACTTTGCCGACGTGCTGACAAAGAAATTCTTCAACATCGACAACAACTATGAGGTGATGGTGATGGTGAACGCCAACACCCAGAAATATGTGAACAATGTGCGCACCTACGCATTCTCCATAACCAACAGCGACGCGAAGGCACAACCGGTAGCCGTAATCGACGGCATGATGGTGTCGGCCACCGACGCATCGCTCGACCAGTGGTCGGAGTCGTTCTACATGATTTTCGACAACGACGGTTATGCCAACCCCGACGGGACATTCACACCGGCATCGGGCGAGAAGCAAGAGGGCGCAGTGAGAGGTCAGCGATTCACTATCATGCAGAAGGCGGGATACTCCACTCCGGCAAGCGAGGTGGAGCACATCGACGTGCCCGACAGCGAGTCGACGTACAACGACGGACTGCCAATCCTCGTGCAGAAGCACAACAACACCCTCTACTTGGCCCGCACGGGATATGAGAAGCCTTATTTCGTCGACCCCGACGACTATATGAGCACCGAGGTGACCCCCGACAATCACTTCTTCCTCACACTCTACACCATGCCTCTAACAGGCTACGGGACCAAGAAGCTCACCCAGGTGGGAACCACAAAAATCCCGATGGCCATCAGCTCCGACGAGGACGTGCCCTTCCTGCTCTACGGCGCCGGAATGCTCGAATACATGGACGACATGATAATCGATGCCGACGGCAAAGTGAGCTACGTGATCACCACCGACTCCTATCACATCTCGACCGACGGCAACACCTACTCATACTACATCTACGATGCCGACGGCAACCTGCAAAAGACGATTTTCGAGAATTCCGACTATCTGCTGCCTCTTACCGACGTGCCCGGATTCCCGCGTCAGGACTGCTTCGTATCGGTCGACGCCAACAGCAATTATTTCTACAACTTCGTGAATATGGACACCTACAGCAAGGTGCTCACCTTGCCTGCCGCATTCCAGAACAACCTGCTCAGCACGGCTATGGACCGCATCCCATCGGCCGACGGCGAATACCGCTATGTGTTCCGCACCGGCTCCACTCAGGAGAATGAGGAGGGACACCTCTGCGAGTGCCTTAACTGGTTCCGCCCCGACGGCACATTCGAGCGTCAGCGACTATTCTACCTCGGACAGAATGTGGCTATCGCAGCGCCCAACATGTCGGGGACGGTGCTCAGCCCATACTTCATCAATACCGACGACCTCCACGAGGTGATGTTCCTCGTGTCGCGCTACACCGGCGAGTCGTCGAAGAGCAAGACCGAGCTGCTCGTGCTCAACGAGAAGAACGAGACGGTGTTCAACATCGTTCCCACAGAGGAGCAGGGCACACTCTCGCGCGTGTGGACATTCAATGAGGGCTCCAACCCCACCCTCGTGCTCGTCTTCGCCAAGAACTCCTCGGAATATGGAGCCGAAATCTACCGCCTGCCGCTCACAAAATTTGCCGGCGGAACGGGAACCGTCGACGACCCGTATCTCGTGGCTTCGGCCGGCGACCTTGCATACATCGCCAAAGAGCCCTCGGCACACTACCGCTTGGTGAACAACATCGACGCCTCGCTGATTGCCATCGAGGGCAGCTCAGCCACATTCACCGGAACGCTCGACGGCAATGGAAAGACAATAAGCAACCTGCGCATCAAGGGCGAGAACTGTAGCCTGCTCGGCACCATAAACGGGAAAACGAGCACAGGCGCCGAGGGAGAGACTTTCACCCCGGCAGTGAAGGACCTCACTTTCCTCAACCCGATTCTTGAGCTTGAGGGTGAGAACACCGCCGGACTGTTGGCAAGCCTCACATTCCAAAACGTGATAATCGAGAACGTACACGCCTACGGCCTCAAGACGGTGAACAACGACTTCTCAGGCTCGTTCGGAGGACTTGTGGGCGACGCCACATCATCATCGACCATAACGGCCTGCTCGGTGAGCGATGCCGAAATCGACCTGCCCGCATCGAGCGTTGTCGGCGGACTCGTCGGCACGCTGAAGGCTTCGTCGAAAATCGAGGCTTCATCGTTCTCGGGCTACATCAATGCCGCCAACAACGTGGGCGGAATCACCGGAACGAGCTTCGAGGCCTATAGCGCCCAGCTCTGCTCAATCCGCAACTGCCACGTAAACGCCGACATCACAGCCGCCCACACCATTGGCGGCATCACAGGAAGCGACAACCACAACTACATAGTGAACAACTACGTGGAGGGCTCGCTCACCGGCACCGGTGGAACAAAATGGAACGGCCCTATAATTGGCGGCGTCATAGGCTCGCTCGAATGGCTCGCAGGCGAGGGCGACTGCATATCGGGCAACATCGTGAACCTGAAAGTATTAAACTTCGTGCCCTCGACAGCCACTTCCGACGAATACAAGTATGAGACTGCCCACCGCATCGTAGGAAAGACCGACTACAACGACTACGCCGAGGGGCAGGACGGTTATCTGAAGAACAACTACGCTGTGGGAACCATAGCTCCCGGCAGCGCCAACGAAATCTATGCCGGCAAGAATGGCGTGGAGGGCGAGACACTCGACGCCGACAAGCTGAACGAGGAGTTCTGCGCCTCATTAGGATTCGCCTACGGCGCATCGGCAGCCACTCCGTGGAGCAACGGCGCCGACAAGGCTCCGCAGCTCTTCTTCGAGAACACTGTGAAAGGCTTGGTGGCAAGTCCGGCATCGCTTGAGCTGCAAGCCGGCGAAAACGATATGGTCATCTTCACCTGCATCGGCGGAAAGGGCGAGGATATCGTCTTTGAGGTGTCGGAGGGCGACGTTATCGAGCGAAGCTACGTCACCGCGGAGGAGAATATGGCAGGATTCGCAATTGCTGCCAAGAACCCGGGCACTGCCACTATCACCGCCACGGCAGGCGACTTCACCTGCGTGTGCACCGTTGTAGTGACCAAGAACATCTCGGGTGGCACGGAGCAGAATATCGCCGTAACCGAAGGCGCGACGCTCATATTCGACGGCTCGACGGTCAAGGCAGCCGATGCCGACACCGAAATAAGCATCTACGACGCAGGTGGCCGCAAGGTGGCACAGGCCAAGGGCAACGTGCCCACATCGGCACTCGCCAAGGGCTTCTACATCGCCAAGTCGGCCGATGCTTCGCTGAAGTTCATTGTGAAATAGTCACATAGCACAAATTTGGCATAAAAAAGGCACTCCTGCCGCGCGACTATTGCGGCAGGAGTGCTTTTTTGCTTGTTATGTGTGGAATTTTCATGCGGCGGCACCACGGCTGCCGTGGCGTCATCTCACGCGCGGAACTATCACATTGGCGCTATCGGCGGCAATGGTGTAGATGCCTGTGCTGTCGCAGCGGTTGAAAATCAGCGGAACGATGCGAGTGCGGCGAGGATTGGCCGTGGTGTCGCAGTTATGCACATGATATACGTAATAAGGCTTGCCGTCGATGCCCCTGAACAAATCGCCATGGCCCGAGCCCGGCTCGCCGACGATGCTCTTGTGGATAATCGGGTTGCCGGCATATTTGGTCCACGGTCCTTGAGGCGACGGCGCAGTGGCATAGCCCACGGCATAATCCTGATTCAGGAAATGATTGGCCGAATAGAACATATAGTAAACGCCCTCGAGCTTGAACACCGTGGGACCCTCCATGACAGGCGACCACTTGTTGTCGTCGGTCTTCTCCCATGCGTCGGTGAGGCCGAAGCAGCGCACGAGCGTCGACTTGTCGATGGAATCGTTCTCAAAATCATACTCTGCCGACCACAGGTAGTTGCCATTGTCGAAACGCACATGATATAGATAATATTTCCCGTCGTCGTCCTTGAACAGGAACGGGTCGATATTCTTCTCACTTCCGTCGATGGGGCGCACCACGCTCTGCGAGTAGGAGCCATCGAGCGAGTCGCACTTTGCCACTGCCACCTGCTCGTTGGCGGTGTAGAACAGGCGGTATTTGTCGCCCTCCTTGTAGATTTGCGGAGCCCAGAATCCCCAGTCGCCGAATGACGGCGAGCCCTTTTTCAGCAAGAACCGGGCCGTGTCGGCACCGCACACTGTCCAATTCTGCAAGTCGGTCGACTCGAGCAGCTGGAAGGCAATAGTCTCCGAGCCGCGGGTACCGGTGAGGTAATATTTGCCATTCTCCACAAAGATTGTAGGGTCGGCGAAGAAAATCTCCTCGCCCTCGGCAACCGCAGTCTTGTCGGCTTGGCACGAAATCATTGCCGAGGCGGCAATTGCCGCAACACAGAAATTCTTAATGCTAATCATAAAAATCTTCATTTCTTGTTTTGTTATTATTGTTATTATTGTTATTTGATGATTATTCGTCGCAATGGGCTATGTGATAGTAGAGCACCCCGCGATAGTCGGCGAAATAGTTGCTGTCGCAGAATCCCACCCGCGAGGGCTTGAGGCTGCGCACCTCCACGCTGCCCATCTCCTTGCCGTCGACAAAAAGGTGCAGCACGGCGCCACATCGCACGGCGCGCAGGTTGTAGGATTCGCGCAACTGCTCTCCGACACCTATCTTGTAGATATGCGGGGCGGTGTCGGTGGGACGGCAGTTGATGAAGCGCAGTCCCTCGGCGCGCACCGGCTCAAATTGCATCACATTATATTTCGGGTTGTCGGCCACCGAAGTCTTTCCACCCTCTATCGGGTGCCATCGGCCCTCCGACAGATACTCGGCGTGGAATTTACCCGGCATATCGTCCACAAACTCGCCCGCGGGGCTCACGTCGTGACGGCTCATGTACACCTTGTCAATCCATGTGGCCGACGTGAAGCGGTAGCACTTCTCCACCATGTCGGTATATTTCAGGTCGGGATACACGATGCTCATATCGGCAAGTCCATACTCCTTGCGGCTCGTCACCTTGCCACGCGACACCACAGCGACAATGATTTTGCCCTCGGAGCCATCTATGGTGGCTCTCACATAGTTCTGTGCGTCGATATATGCAAGATAGCATCCCGCCTTGCGGCCGCGGTCGAGCCCATAGAGCTGAAAACTCATCTCATAGTCGGTGAGCGGCTCGCCAAGCAGCATCTCCGAGCCCGCCTCGATGCGGAAAGCCCTGTCGTCGAATCCCACGGTGTAGATGGAGCCCTCGAAGCGGGCATCGCCGCTATTGTCGAACAGTCCGCCCACAGCCTTCGCCTGCGGCAGCACACCGCGGAACTCGCTGCGGCACGGCGCCGGGATATCGTCGATAAGCACCTTCATGTCGGCGCCATATCGCTCCACGCGAAGGCAGTGATACACGCCCGTGGCGAAATCGGCAGGAAGGTCGTAGCGCTCGGTAGTGGTCACTCCATTGAGCGTGACACCCACATACCACGCACGCCTTGCGGCATCCAAGCCCACACGCGCATAATTCATGTCGTCGACCCACCATGCTATCACGCCGGCATCGCCCGAGGTGCGCACATTGCTCTCCACAAGGTAGGCCTCAGCCGGAATCGCATCGGTGAACGCCCCTGTGGCGCCACACTCCTCTGAGATGGCGAAAGTGGGCTTCGCCGGAAGCGGATGAAAGCCGGGAGTCGAAGGACCGGTGATTCCGTCGACCCACAGTCGGCGGTCGAAGAACTGCACGCGGTCGACATACTGGTCGCGGCCTCCCGAGCCACGGTTGGCCATATACACGAGCCACCACTCGAAGCCATTCACTCCGCGCACGATGTTGGGCTGCCCGGGAGTGAGCAGAATCTCGTCGGCCACCGACGTGCCGATGTCGAAAAGCGACACATCGAAATAGCACGAGCGCTTCCCTTTGGAGGTGTGCACCGTCAGCACGTTATCGCCGGCAAGCAGGGCCTTGCGCTGCTCCTTGTCAAGATTCACCATGCAATAGTCCGAACCCTTCTTGTCGTAGATCACCATGCCGTTGAGCTCGATGCGAGTGTCACCGTCGTGAGTCACTCTCAGAGCCAAGTTCCCCACTCCAGCGCCTGCCGTGAACCTCTTGCGAAGCCACAGCTCAGGTGTGTTCCACCGCGTGCCGAGAGCACGCACCGTGGAGCCCTCTATCTCACGCGAGGCAAAACCGCCCTTGCCGCGGTTCCATAGGCCGTCGTCGAACGCCGCCGATATCCAGTCGCCTTGCGGGGCCACTGTGGTGTAGGCGAAATCGGGCTCATAGCCTCTTTCGGCCGAATATCTCAACAGGTCGGTGTATCGGTCGTCAATATCAGTCCGGTTGCTGCCCACCACGGGATAGCTGTACTTGTTGCCGGGATTGAAGCCCATAGGCGAGTCGGCCTGCGCCACTCCGAGCTGATAATTTCCCCATTGGTGGCTTGTGTGGTTGGCATTGTACATCATGTAGTATTGCCCGCGGTATTTCATCACCCATGGGCCCTCGGCCACACGGTTGTCCATCGTCTCCCATGTGCCCGGCTGCGATGAGAACATGCACACCGGGTCGCCGTCGAACTCGGCGGGCGACTTCATCTTGCGACACCATATCGTATTGCCGTCGGTGAAGCGCACCATGTACATGTACAAGTCGCCATTGTCGTCGCGAAACACCTTAGGGTCTATTCGGTTGTCCATCCATGTCGACTTCTCCGGCTCCACGTATGGGCCCAGCACATTCTTGCTCACGGCATGCGCCACATGCACCGCATGACGGTCCTCGCCCCAATGGTTCACCGACCAGTAAAGATGGAACTCGCCATTGAGATACACCATGTCGTTGGCATGAATCTGATTGTTGCCGGCACCGGTCCCACGAGTCCAATCGTTGTCCATGTCGAGTACGTGCACGCGCTTGTCCCAATGCACGAGGTCATCCGACACGTAGAAGTCGCCAAACGTCCGCACGCCACCGAGATAGTATTTCCCATTGTAGCGCAGCACGCCGGCATCGGCCACATTGGCAATCACCGGATTCGGCACATTCCGGGCCGCGACATTCATCGCCGCGGCACCGATTATGAGCGAAAATAGCAAGAATCGGCCCATTATTTCCTTACAGAGAATTTATATATACACACTTGGTTGTACTCCTCGCCCGGATTAAGCCTTACCGACGGGAACGACGGTTGGTTAGGACCATCGGGGAACTTCTGTGTCTCCAAAGCGAGAGCCTCACGATACTTGAAAGTCACGCCATTCTTTCCCACGCCGTTGCCATCGAAGAAATTGCCGCCATAGAATTGGATTCCCGGCTGATTGGTGAGCACCTCGAGCACCCTGCCGGTGGTAGGCTCATAGACGGTGGCCGCGAGCTCCACGCCATCCTCTGTAGTGCGGTTCAGCACCCAATTATGGTCGTAGCCGTTGCCATTCTTCAATTGAGGATGCTCATCATTCACGCGGTCGCCGATGGCAGTGGCCTTGCGGAAGTCGAATGCCGTGCCCTCCACAGGCATCAGCTCGCCGGTAGGAATCAGCACGCTGTCGACCGGAGTGATATAGTCGGCATTGATTGTGAGCAGATGATCGTTGATAGTGCCCGCACCCTCGCCCTTGAGGTTGAAGAATCCATGATGCGACAGATTGACCACCGTAGGCTTGTCGGTGATGGCATTATAAGTGATTTTGAAGGCATTGTCGTCGGTGAGCTGATAGGTCATGGCGACTTTGAGATTTCCGGGATATCCCTCGGCCCCGTCGGGCGAGAGATACGACAGCCGAATCATGTCGACGCCCACAGTGTCGACGTCCCACACCACTTGGTCGAGACCCTTAAGGCCGCCATGAAGGCTCTGCCCGTTGTTGTTGATCGGCACGTTATAGGTAATACTGTCGATGGTGAACTGACCTTTGGCGATGCGATTGGCATAACGGCCCACCACACAGCCTATGAAGCGCTCGCCCTGATAGTCGATATATTCTTTCAGCGTGTTGTGACCGAGCACCACGTCGCCGAGCCGGCCATCCTTGTCGGGCACCCAAAGCGACACCACATGGCCGCCGTAATTCGTCACTTGCAGCGTCATGCCGCTTTTCGACTCAATCGTGTAGAGCGCCACAGCCTTATTGTCGATTGTGGCATCAAAATTCTTGGAATCCACAAGATTCAACTCACTTTTGTTGCCGCAGGAGCAAAGAGCCGCAACGGCCACAGTCACAAAACCATAAAAAAGTCTTTTCATCGCAAAACAGTTTTTTTATTTGTTATAGTATTAATTCATTTCACCGGTGCCGCATCGGGGGTGGTGTCGTCATTCTCCTTGCCAAGCCACTCAGTGGGCGACACGCCAAATTCCTTCTTGAACGCCTTTGAGAAATAGTTGGGCTCGGAGAAGCCGGTGCGATAGCTCGTTTCCGACACGTTGAAGCCCTCCCGGAGAAGCTGGCAGGCCTTGGCGAGCCGCTTCTTGCGCACATAGTCGCCGGTGGAGATGTTGAGAAGGCTCTTCATCTTCACATGGAGCAGGCTGCGGCTTATTCCCAAGTAATTCGTTATGTCGGCAACCGAGAATTGCTCATTTTCCATATTCCGGTCGATAAGCTCATTGATTCGGTTGATAAACTCCTTGTCGAAGTCGGTGAGCTGCGGCGTCTCCTCGATTTTTGTGGTGTCGGCAGCGTCCACCATCCTCTCGCGCAGCTTGGTGCGCTCCTTCAGTATGTTGCTCACCTGCAACTCCAGGATTTGCGGGTCGAAAGGCTTCTGCACGTAGGCCTCGGCTCCGCTCGCATAGCCCTCCACAATGTCTTTGGCGTCGTTTTTGGCGGTGAGCAGTATCACCGGGATGTGCGAGGTGTCGATCGACTGCTTCAAGAGCCGGCACAGCTCTATTCCGTCCATCTCGGGCATCATGATGTCGGAAATCACCAAGTCAACGGGATTCTTGCGGGCGCACTCAAGGGCAGCCCTGCCATTCTCGGCGGTGAATATGTTGTAGTCGGGTGAGAAAATCCCCGAGAGGAACTCAAGCAGCTCGGTGTTGTCCTCCACGAGCAGCACCGATGATTTCGACTTTATATCGTCGGGCGATACCCCGTTGGCGGCTTTGGCCTTCACCAAGCGCGGTATGGAGAACTCATATTGCTTCAGTTGCACCACCGTCTTGTCCTGACTGATGCGGAGCGACGGGTCGAAGGCATTCTCGTCGACATTCAGGTCGACGATGAACTTGCTGCCCTTGCCGACCTCCGACTCCACCATCACCCGGCCCTTGTGAATCTCGGCGAGCTTCTTGACAAGCGAGAGCCCCAATCCCCATCCCTTGTGGTTCTTGGTGTGTCCGCGTTTGGTCTGGTAATATGGCTGGAATATATTGCGCAACTCCTCGCGGACGATGCCTATTCCCGAGTCCTTTATCTCAAGGTGCAGATAAGTGGCTCCCTCGTTCTCGCTTACAATAGAAGCCGCCACAGTCACCTTGCCGCCATTCGACGTGAACTTGAGCGCATTGGAGAGCAGGTTGTTCATTATACGCTCCACATAGGATGGCGAGAACCACACCTCCTCGCCATTGTTCTCGCTGTAGACGCTGAGGTCGATGTTTTTCTCCACGGCGCTGCTGTTGAACAGATGCGTGAGGCTCTCCACAAACTCCATGGGGTTGCCATGTTGAAGATAGAACTTGAACGACCCTGTCTCCACCTTATTGAACGTCACAAGCTCGTCGACGAGCTCAAGAATCTTCTCCGAGTTCTTTATCGCCGTGTCGAGCATTCCCGCATCCTCGGCGCTAAGTTCTTCGCGGTGGCGGTCGATGCGCTTCAATGGCGATATGACGAGCGAGAGCGGCGTCTTCAGCTCATGCGACACCGAGGTGAAGAAGTCGAGCTTTATCTTGTTCACCTCCTCGATTTTATCCTTCTCCATGTTGGCAAGGCGCACCTCATTCTTCTCCTTCAGGCGGGTGTTGGAGATGCGCAGGGCATAGAATATGATCAGCGCCAACAATGCCACATAGAGCATATAGGCGTAGATGGTCTCATAGAAAGGCGGCCTAATCACTATCTCAAGCGCCTTCACCGGAGCGTTCTCCCAACCCACGTTCAGCGAGTTGGCGCGCACCTGAAGCGTATATGTGCCGGCAGGGAGGTTGGAGCCCACGAACTTCCGCTCCTGCGTCGACTCGCTCCAGTTGGAGTTATATCCGAGCAGGCGCGTCTGATAGTAGAGCGAATTGGAGTTGCCAAGCGACACTGCGGCATACTCGATGCTGAACGAGCGCGCCTGGTCGTTGCTCAGGGTGATTCTGCCCATCTTGTCGAGCTCGTCGGTCAGCGGCGAGTCCTCAGTGGCTGCCGTCTGCACCTTGTCGTTGACCACAAGGCTCTTTAGGCGCACCGTGAGCGGCTTGTGGCTACTCTTCATCTCGGCAGGGTCGAACGACACAAGGCCATTGATTGTGCCCATATACATGCGTCCGTCGGAGGCAAGCAGCGCCGATGAATAGTTGAACTGGTTGGTGGGCAGCCCGTCGTCCACGGTATATCTGACCACCATAGTGCGCGACTTGTTGATACAATACAGTCCCGACGAGGTGGTCACCCACAGATTGCGCTCTCCATCCTCGATGATGCTGCCAATGGTGCTTCTCGACAGCGTGGCATCGAGGCTGAAGCCACAGACGCGCATCCCCGACGGCTCGATGTAGACGAGGCCGTGAGTATTGGTTCCCACCCACATTTTCCCGGTGCGGTCTTGATAAATCGCCGTTATATAGCGATCTTGAAGCACGTCGGATGAGAAACCTACAATCTCGCCGGTGCGCGCGTCGATGCGGAACAGGCCGTAGCTTTTCATTCCCACCCACACATTGTCGTCGCTGTCGATGCACAGGCAGTAGGCGAAGAAATGCTGCAAAATGTCGTGGCTCACCGTGTGGAAGCTGCCGGTAGCCTCATCGAAATAGCAAAGTCCCTGCGTGGTAGCCGCCCACACCCGGCCGTTGCGCTGTTGGCGTATGTCGAAGATGGCATCGGAGATAATCGGATGATTGGTGCCTGCCATGTAGTGTATGCACTGCTTGGTGACGGTGTTGTACTTGAACATTCCGTTGCGGAAAGTGCCCACCCACAGGTTGGGCGAGTTGCGCTCCTTCAGCAGCGAGTGCACGTTGATTCCGGCAGCCGGAATCCCGTTCCACCTCTCGACGGTTCCGGTGGCGGTATTATACACGTTGATACCTCCATCCTCAGTGGCAATGAGCAAATTCCCGTCGGTGATGTCGATCATCTGTCGCACAGCCTTTCCGCTCACGTTGCGGCTGCCATATCCCGGCTGAATCCACCTGAACATCTCATTCTTATGCAGGAGGTAGTTGACTCCGCCAAAGTACGTACCAATCCACATATTATTGTCGGCGTCGCACAGAATTGAGTATATCGCATTGTCGTTAAGGTTGGTCTTGTCGATATAGTTCTGGCGCAAGATGTCGATTGTGCCGTCGGGATTGATCACCGACACTCCACCCTCGGTGCCGAGCCATATCCTATGGTTCTTGTCCTCGGTGATCACGCGCACCGTGCCGTCGGCTATCAGCGGCACGTCATACACCGTTTTCTCGCCGGTGGTAAGATTAAGGCTCATAACGCCTTTCCCGTCGCGCCCCACCCAAAGAAGGCCCTTTGAGTCGAAAATCATGGGCACGATGCCGTCGAATCCGGTCAGGAAGTCGGTAAACAGCTCGGGGCTTATCTGCGCGACGGTGGTGAACGATGAGTCGTAGTAGAAAATCGACTTGTTGGTCGATACGAACAGCCTGTTCTGGTTGTCGACGGCTATCGAGATGATAAACTCTGAGTCGCCACGCTTTATTTGCGTGAAAGTGTCGTGCTGCTCGTCGTAGACGTAAAGCTCCACGCCGGCGCACACTATCTTGCCGTCGCGCATCTCGCAAATCGACGACATGAGCTTCGCCGAGAAGCAATAGCGCTTGAAGTCGTCGGTCTCAGGGCGATAGCGGCACACTCCACCCTCGGTAGCCACCCAGATGCGTTGCTTAGAGTCCTGGAAAATCACGTTCACCGTGCTGTTGCTCAGCGATGTGGAGTCGTCCTCATTGCTGAAGTAGGTTTTCATCTCATATCCGTCGTAGCGAGCCAGCCCGTTGCGGGTGCCAATCCACAGGCGTCCGTAATTATCTTGCTTTATGGCGTTGATTTGCTGGTGAGGCAGCCCCTCGACGCTTGTCAGGTGCGAGAATCGGTAGTTTGTCGACGCATTAGCCGACAATCCGCACATAATCTGCGCCAACGTCATTATTATGCCTATTATCACTGCCTTTTTCATATAATTCGTTGTAAATCCAGCAAAAATACAAATAATCCAATCAAATTCGGCTATCGCAGCATCACTTTTCGCGTCACTATGCTGCCATCGGCAAGTCGCACGCTGAGCACGCCTCCCACGCTGCCGCAGGCGTCAAGCTCGCAATACACGCCCCCGCCTGTGGCACGCGCACGCAGCACGCCGTCGAAAGTGTGGAATGAGGCCTCGGCGATATCGTCGCCGGCGGTCACGGCTATCACGCCGTTGCCGGGAGTAGCGACACGCAGCGTGCGGACATCGGCGTCGGCATCGTCCACGCCTCCGGTAGAGGGCATGAGCACGAATCCCATCCACGCCCATGAGTTGGGCTTGTTGGTAGTGGTCTCGGTGTCGACGATGGTCTCATATTCGATAGCTGCGTCGCGGCGGTTGCGCACCGACACGTCGGCACGCATAAGCGAGCCTACGGGAGCCTTCTCCACACCGAGGACGCTCCACGGGATTGCAGCCTCAAGCTCATAGTATAGCGAGGCTACCGATAGCTTATATATCACTTCTCCGGCCACCGAGGCATCGCTCGCCTTCCATTTTCCGGCATCGTAGCCCTCCACGTCCTCGCCGTGCTTCATCTGCACCGACCCGTCGAGATTGAAGAAGAATTGGTACATCCCGTCGCGCGGATACACGTCGCAGGCATTCTTCATGTCGATATACAGGAACACACCGTCGTTGTCGGCCTTGTCGGTGAATATGTCACGGTCCACGCAGCGCGCCGTGAAGTAGAGATAATTATCGTCGTAGAGGAAGTCGAAAGTGCGCTTAGTGTTGTTCTGATGTCCCATGATAATCTGTTGAGCCTTGGGATAGCTCCACGTCTCGCCCGAGATAGAGCCGTCGACGGTGGGAGTGCCGAAATTGGCGATTATATTCTTGCGCGGGTATCCCTTGATGATATCGATGCGATTGGCTGAGCCCACTATGCCTATCGAGCCCACTGCCATCACCACACCGGTGTCGACTACCGCCACCGAGTTCCAGAGGCTGTGATAGGTCGACGCTATTCTGAACGGCTGTGTCAGTCCCTTGAAATTGCGGGCATGCTCGTCACCCACAAGCACCGACATGTTGAAGTGCTCCATGTCGACGCTTCCCCGTCCATCGTTGCCTTGATAGGACGCAACGGTCTCGCCGGAAGGGAGCATGCGCAGATAAGGCGCTCCAGAGGTGTGTATCGCCGCAGGCGCAGTGGCGAAAATCTTGCTGCGCTTGTCGCTGCCTGCCGGCACAAAGCCACTCTCCCAATTGTCGGTCAACGCCGTGCGGACGGTCGTGGCCATAAATCCGTTGGATCCCGGCCAACCGTTGTCCTCCACAATCACTACAATCTCACTCTTGTCTTTAGTCAATATAGGCACAGGCATACCGTCGCGGGTGCCTGCCCGATAGCTCACCTTCACCGGTGCGCTCCATGTGATTCCCTTGTCGAAAGAGCGGCACATCGATATGCATTGGTCGTTGTTGGTAGTATATTCGGCCTCGTTGGCGAAGTAGCATTGAAGCTCGCCCGAAGGCAATTCGAGAAACGACGGCTCCCAACATCCGTCGCTAAACGTGTGCTTGGCATCGAAAATAAATATCTCACTGCTCCATGTGGCACCATTGTCAGTGCTGCGCACGGCCCTGATACCGAAACGCCTATCCTCACTGTAGGGCGAATGCGGACGCGGGTTGTAGCCTACCACTATCGTGCCGTCGGAGAGCTGTATGAGGTCGGGCACGCACTCTGACACATTGGCGGGATTGCTCACGATTTTAGTAGCCGGCGACCACGAGCTGCCGTTATCGGAGCTGTAGATCACATTGATGCCGGCATTCTCGCAGACAGCCATCAGGCGGCCGTCTTGCAGCTGAATCACGCGGGCATAGTTGCCAATGCTGAAAATAGTCTTCTGAGTGCTTGAGTCCCAAAAAATGCGCGAACGGTCGTAGGCATCTTTTCTCGATGCCTGCACGCTGAGCGCCATGGCTCCGCAAAGCAATAAAAGTGAGAGGGTTCCGGTAGAGAATTTCATAAAACTTAAAATTTGTGGTTGAAAAAAGCCGGCTTCCGCAAGCATCCGGGCCCCGGAAGCCGGCTTAGGTTATCTAATATTATTTGTTGTCGATATAATACTGCCTAACTTCAAGAGCCTTGACAGGATAGTCGGTGGTGATGAATTGCGCTCCGGCATTGGTCACAGTGTACATGTCGCCTACGTTGTTGATAGTCCACACGTTCACTGTCATACCGAGGTCGCGCGCCTCCTTGTACCACTCGGGATGGGTGTTGAATTCGGCAAGGGCATAGTCGATGCCCGTGATTCCGAGTGCGTGGAGCTCGCTCGGAGCCTTTCCGCCCGAGAGATAAGCCACTTTCACCGTGCCGTCGAGAGCCACAAGCCGCTTGCACACCTCCAAGTCGAATGCTATGAACTCCACCTTGTCGAGCAGGCCGGCATCCTTCACCGCATTGTAGGCGAGGGTGGCGGCATTCTGGTTTCGGCTTGCCGAGCTATGGGTCTTTATCTCGATTATCAGCTTGGTGTCGCTCGTGCTCTCCTTCAGAATGTCGAGCAGGTCGCTCAATTGCGGCACCACCTCGCCATTGCTCAGGGTCTTGTCCTTGACTGCGTCGTAGGTATTGTCCTGAATGGTCACGCCGCCAATCGCAGCGTCGTGATTGATTACGAGCTTGCCGTCGGTAGTCATCCACACGTCGGTCTCGCTGCCGTACACGCCAAGAGCCTGTGCGGCGCGCAGAGCTGCGCGCGAGTTCTGTGCCGCGCCCTCGGCTTTCCAATAGCCGCGGTGAGCTATCACCTCGGCCGGATCGGGCATCTCCTCCACTATCACGATATTGGTGATTCCGAGGTCCTGACTTAGAGTGCCGCGAACCACAAACATGCGGAACGTGCCCGACGGACAGCCGGCAGGAACTGTCACCGAGATGCCGTCGGTGCCCTCAAGCACTCCATCGAGTGTGAGCGACTGCGACTCGTCGGCCACTGCCACAAACTTGATTTTGTCGCCCTCGGCAAAGCCGTTGCCCTTGATGGTAAACTTGCCGCCCACCTTCAGTGTCAGTCCGGAGGTGTATGTCACGTCGGTCACGATATCGGGCTGAGCATAGCACTCCATTCTTGCATACTCATCCCACAGGCGTGTCACGTCGCCCTCGGTGAGGGGCTCGTCATACACGCGGGCCACTGCCACGTCGCCAATCCATCCGAGTTGTGCTGTCGGGCCCGAGTCGCAGCCGATTGCGAACCAGCGGCTGCCGTCCTTCGGGAAGTTAAGGTTGCCTTCGGCTGCCACGGTATTCATCAGCTCGCCGTTGATATACACCTTTGCCGTTCCGGCTTCCTTGTCCCACACGCCGATGATGTGGTAGAACTGCTTTTTCTCAGGCTTGATGCCGCTCGTAGCCCATTTCCATGAGCTCTTGCCGGTGGTCGATACGTTGGGAAGGAAAATCAGCTCATTAAGCCCGTTCTTTCCGTTTCCGGTCTTGCACACCATAAGTCCGGTGCCTCCTACCTCATGCGAGGAGAAGAATTTGGCCTCGGCGTTGGGAATAGGCTCGGGATAATCGGCCATTACCACCGCCTCAAGCGAGTGACCGTCGGCAAGGGCGTTCTTGAACGCCTCATTGGCCGAATAGTCGATTTTATAGTATCCCGAAGTGGAGCTCGCCCATGTGTTGTTGAAGCGAGCCACATATCGGTTGTATGTGTTGTTGTAGTAGGTGGTGAGTGCTGCTCCCGGGTGCGACTCCACAGCGTTCTTCATCGGCGAGACGTCCTCGGCCGTGCCATCGGTCTTGAACTCCACGTCGAGAAGTGTTGCCGTGGGTTTCTCTCCGTCCATGTCGAGATTCTGGTAGATTGCCGATACCTCGGTGGCGGTAAGCGGCTTGCTGTAGATGCGGGCCAAAGCCACGTCGCCGGTCCATCCGCCCTGGGCTGTAGGACCCGCGTCGCAGCCTATGCCGAACCAGCGCGAGTTCTTGGTGGCATTCGGGAACACCAAGTCACCCTCGGTGTCGATAGCGTTCATCAACCGGCCGTCTACATAGACGTAGGCCTTGTTCTCCTCCTTGTTCCACACGCCCACGATGTGATAGAAGCGTTTTTTCACCGGCTCCACGCCACTGGTGGCCCAGCGCCACACGCTCTTGCCCGTAGTAGAGATGTTGGGGAGGAAAATATACTCGTTAAGGCCATTTTTGCCATTGGCTTTCTTGCCCACCATAAGTCCGGTGCCGCCCTGCTCGTGCGATGCGAAGAATTTGGCCTCCATGTCGGGAATCGGGTCGGTATAGTCGGCCATTACCACAGCCTCAAGCGTATGACCTGCGGCAAGAGCGTCCTGAAACGCCTTGTTGGAAGTGTAGTCGACCTTGAAATAGTTGGCAGTCGTTCCTCCCCACGCATTGTCGAATGTGGCCACATAGCGGTTGAACGTGCGGCTGAAGTAGGTCTTTGTGCCGAAGTTCTCCACTGTGTTGTTCATCGGCGATACGTCCACTGCCGTTCCGTCGGCATTGAACTGAACGTCGAGAATGTCGGCCTCGGGAAGAAGCACGAGGCTGTCGATATCGTCGGTAGCCATGCTCAGGAGCACGTTTGCGTCGGAGTCGTAGAGGTTAAGCGTGGTCCCATTGTCCACCTTTGCCTCGCTCACGGCCTTTGTCGACGTCTTGAAAACGATGGCTCCATCCTTGAAAATCAATAAATCATCTTGTGCGACAAGGCAGAGACCGCTCACGAGCACTGCCAGCGCCACCAATATCTTTGAAAACACATTCTTTCTCATGGCTTATCAACGTTTTAGGATTTTTGTTACTACTTGATTCGTTCCGGCACTCACTTTCACGAGATAAAGTCCGGGCTCGGCGATGGTGAAGCCGAAACTCGATGCCCCGGGCCTGAACTCAGCCACCACGCTGCCCGATGTGGAATACACCGTGACGGCGGCTATCGCCTCGCGGCTCTCCACGCCCACGAAGCCTGCATCTCCATTCAC
This sequence comes from Muribaculaceae bacterium, assembly GCA_051878575.1. Lineage (GTDB taxonomy): Bacteria > Bacteroidota > Bacteroidia > Bacteroidales > Muribaculaceae > CALZFJ01. The sequence goes on from JBJEKJ010000091.1 coordinate 44,601, forward strand.
TACTCTGATTCCATAGGATTCTCCTGCCGGCGCACTCACACCCACCGTTCTCTTCTCGGCAAAGGCAAAAGCGCTGAAGTCGGCAAATGCCACCACCGACACCCGGCTCTTGGAGTCGGTCAACTCCACGCCCGATGCCGAGAACGTAATCTTGCTTACGTCAGCTATCGACTTAAAAGGCTCAGCAGCATCGCCTTGAAAAAAATACACGCTTTTCCCCGAAGCTGACAGACAGGAAAGAGCAAGCAATGACACCGCGAATAATTTGGTTCTCATTTTAAAAGCTGTTGGTTAGTTGTTTTTATGTATTGAATAATATTAGGCAGTGTCGCCCTGTGTGGAGGCGACACTGCCATGATGTTGCCATATTACTCAGCTGTAACATTCACCACGAAAGTGGTTTCGGCCTTGGCCTCGGCGTTTTCGGGATGCGTGGCCACAAGGGTGTAGGTCACAGGCTTCGTGAAGTCGACCTTGGTGACTCCCGACGTCTGCTCCACGCCGTCGATAAAGGCTTTCTCATTGCCGGAGTTCATGGTGAACTTAGGAGCCACTGCCGAGAGGTCGCTGCCGGCCGGCACGGTGATGTTCATCTCATAATATCCGTAGTCATACTCTGAATAGACTATCGAGGCTGTCTTTCCGAGCACCGAGAAGGTCTTGAAGTTGGCATAGTTCACAGTGTAGAGCTTGTAGTCGGCCACAGAGCCCTCATTCGACGTCACATTGATGTCGAGCACATTGGCAAGATTGTATTTGCTCGATGAGTTGTACTCATTGCCGTCGATCGACACCACGCTGGTCGACGACGGGATGTAGAATCTCAGTTTCTGCGAGAGCGACACTTTGGCCGGCCTGCCCTTGTACTGCAATTGGCGCGGCAGTTTAAGCATCCAGTCGTTGCCACTCAGCCTCTCGGCGAACACCTCGTCGTAGAGCACAGCCGGAGCCGATATGCGCTCAATCTCGGTGACGTCGTCCTTCACGCGGACGTAGGTCGAGCAGGTGTCGCTAAGCACCACCTTGCCCTCATTGGAGTGGTTGGTGACGAGGCACACCACCTTGTACACGCCCGGAGTGGTGTAGGCGTAGGTGAACAGGCCCTTGTTCACCACTAATCCGGTGTTGCTCTCCTTGCGCAGCTCGTAGTCATGGCCGGTATCGCCCGTATATATGACCACATTGTCGGCCGTTCCGGTGAAATGCACCACCATTGACTCATTTATGTTGTAGGAGCCTTGCTCCACACGAATCGATGCCTTAGGCTGCACTGCCTCCTCATCGTCGTTGCACGCCGTGAATGCCACGGTGGCAAGGAGCAGGAATATTGTCTTCTTTAATGTTTTCATTGCTGACGAAAAAATTTAAGCGTTGATTAATAACCGGGGTTTTGTGTCACTACACCGTTGGAAACGTCGATTTCGGTCTGCGGAATCGGGAATATCTCGTTCACGCCCTCACGGAAGTACATTCCGCGCTGATTCACGGTGTATTTCAGCGCAAATTCTTGCAGGCACGCCTTGGCACGTCCCTGGCGCACGATATCGAAGAAGCGGTCGAACTCGAAGCAAAGCTCCATGCGGCGCTCTTTCCAGATTTGGTCGCGGACTACACCGTAGCCACCTCCATTGTAGAGCGTAGAGCCGTTGTTGAGCTTGTTGAGCACCTTCTTGTAGCCGTTGAGCTGCTCGATGGCCTCGGCTCCGTGTCCACACTCATTGAGACCCTCGGCATACATAAGCACTACCTCAACATAGCGCATATAACGGCGGTTCTTGCTGTTGTCGCCGCCATAGAGCGAGCGGTCCTTGATCGGAGTGTACCACTTGAGCGACAGGATGGGTATCGGGCCTCCGATTTCGGTGTTCTCGTTGTCGGGGGTGTACTCGTGGTGGCCGATAGTGAAGTCGCGGCGAATGTCGGTGCCGAAAATGGCATCGCGAATCTGTGCGGTGCAATATAGCGGCGACGAGGCGCTGAACAGCTCGTCATAGATGTAGCTTCCTTCATTGGTATCGCCCGATGAGCCATCGGCCGACTCCTGATGCACAATCTCAAATACCGAACCTTTGCAGAATTCACCGGCATTGTAGAATTGGTTGAGATACCACATCTTGTAGGTATCGGGAGTGCCAAGTTGGTTGTTGTAGGCATCGAGATACTCATAGGAGAACGCTCCCTTGAGCAAGGCAATCTGGAAGTCGGGGCCCTCGTAGGGGTCGGTGTCGGCACAAAGCTCCTTTGGCTTGAACCACAGGCGTTGGCGCAGTGCCTCCCAGTCCTCGCCATTGTAGCGCTCGTCGTAGCGCAGCATCTGGCTCATCGACATCGGCGCGCCGTCCACGAAGTAGCGGCCCATCTCCACGAGCTGCTCCCACTTCTCTGAGTGGACTCCGGGAGTGGCCTGATACATGAGCACCTTCATGAGCAGTCCCACGCATGATCCGGCGCCCGCCTTGCCCGACTCGCTGCCGGAGAACTTGCTGCGGAGCATACATGCAGCCTCACGGAGGTCTTTCTCAATATAGGCGTAGCATTCCTCCTTCGAGGAGCGCGGAATCACGAGATTGTCCACCGTCTCCACCTCGGGACGTATAGGCACGCCGCCGAAAGTCTTCACAAGATTGAAGTAGAAGAGGGCGCGCAGGAACTTGGCTTGCGCCAGAATCTCGCGGATGTCGCGGTAGGTTGCGTAGTTGTGGTCGGTGATACGCACGCGGTGAGCATTGGCAATCACCTGATTAGCACGATGAATACCCTCATAGTTCACTTCCCAACGCTCCTTGATGAATGTGTTCGACGTGTTGAAGCGGAAGTGTGCGAGCTGTCCCTGATGGCTGGCAAGACTTTCATCGCGACCTTTCATGTCGTCGCCGAGCGCATCGCCGAAACGCCATTCCGAGCTGGTGAACTTGTCGCTCTGGAGCACGTCGTAGGTGGCGTTGAGCGCCGATTGCAGCTTGTACTTAGTGTCGTAGAAATTCTCGTCGGTTGAATAGCCCAGCACGCCTTTGTCGAGAAAGTCGTTACAGCCGGTGAGGGCAATGGCAGCCACGATTATTGCTTGTATCTTGAAAAAATATCTGTTCATAGCTATATTCATGAATGTTTATTAAAGACCAATCTTGAAACCGAATGTGAACGAGCGTGCCTGCGGATAGGTTCCGTGGTCGACACCCATATTGAGGTTGTTGCCCTCGGTGAGGTAGACCTTGCCGACCTCCGGGTCAAGACCGTTGTAGCCGGTGATTGTCCACAGGTTGTAGGCCGTAACCGACAGAGCAAGGCTCGAAATCTTCCACGACGAGATGAGCTTCTTCGGGAAGTTGTAGGTGAGGCGAAGCTCCTTCAGGCGCATATATGAGCCGTCCTGCACGAGGAAGTCGGACGCGCGGAAGTTGCGTGCCGCGTCGTCGCTGTCGAGGTCGGGCACGGTGGCCTCAGTGTTGAGCGGGAAGAACGCGCGGTTGGGGTCCACTTGTCCCGACCAGTGCTTCTCGCGAATATCGGCATAGACGTTGCCGGCGGCGCCATTATACAGGTAATAGTCCATTACGTTGAAAATCTCGTTGCCCGTCTGTCCCTGGAAGAAGATATTGAGGTCGAAATCGCCATAGCTGAACTGCAATGGAATACCGAATACCAAGTCGGGCAGCGGAGAGCCGAGATAAGTGCGGTCCTCGGCGGTTATCTGGCCGTCGCCGTTGAGATCCTTGAAGCGGAAGTCGCCGGGGCGGGTGGTCTGCTCGCCGTCGCGCTTGCCGAAGTCATATTGGGCACTTGCCTTGATTTCATCGTAATTCTGGAAAATTCCGTCGGTCACATAGCCGTAGAAGCTGCCTATCGGGCGGCCCACTTCAGTCTTTGTGACATAGTCGACGATACTCCCCTCGCTCAGGTAGGCGCCATATATAGGCTCGTTGCCGGTTCCGAGGCTTGTGACCTCATTCTTGATCCACGAGAGATTGAAACCTACGTCGAAGCTGAATTTGCCGAAGCGGCGCTTGTAGCTCACCGTTCCCTCCACACCATAGTTGCGCACAGAGCCGGCATTGGTCATCGGGTCGCTCGAGAGTCCTGCCGACGGCACGGTGGGCACGGTCAGGAGCATGTCGGTGGTCTTCTTGTTGAAGTATTCCACGCCCACGGTGAGGCTGTTCTGGAGGAACGAGAGGTCGAGTCCCACATTGAAGGTCTCGGTCTTCTCCCACTTGATGTCGGGATTGCCGATGGTGAGGGCTATGGAGCCCGGTTGCAATGCGTGGTTACCCATTCCGTAGGGGTAGTTGTAGCCGTTCACAAGGTAGGTGTAGCGCGAGAGCTCATCGATACGGTTGTTACCGAGGATACCCCAGCCCACACGCAGCTTACCGAGCGAGAGCCAGCTTTTCGTAGCCTCCATGAAGGGCTCCGACGTGAATTTCCATCCCACCGACACCGAGGGGAAGTATCCCCAGCGGTTCTTCTCCGAGAATTTCGAGGAGCCGTCGATACGCATATTGGCCTGGAACAGGTAGCGGTCGAGAATATTATAGTTCACACGGCCTATGAAGCCCACTGCCGTCCAACGCGAGTCGAGACCGTAGGTCTTGTCGCCGGTATATCCGCTCGAGAGATACCACTGGTCCTCAGCGTTGCTCGGCGTACCCTTCTTGGTCGACTCCTGATAGCTGTATTTGTAGCCCTCGGCAGTCTGACCGGCAAGTACCGTGACGTTGTTGAAGTCGTTTTTCCAATTGAAAGTCAAGAGGTTGTTGATCTCCCACTTGTTAGTGTGGTTTTTGCGCTTGAACACCGTGGTGAGGTCGGTCATCGCGAAGTTCTCTTCAAGATTACCTACTTCTCCAAACTGATTATTGGTTGTGGGGGTGGTGTAGAATGATGCTTTGAATTGATATGTGAAGTATTTAAGGAAATTGGCATTCAAGCTCATGTTCATGTCGAGACGGTGAATGTCGTTGGTGTCGTGATAGCGGTCGATCATCGCCAAAGGGTGGTTCTCACGCCAGTAGCCGCGGCTATCGTAGGTCATCACCATCGGGTTTTGGTAGAGTGCGCGCTTGAACACGCTTCCCGTGCCTTGCGGCACGCGCACGTCGCGCTCGTTGGCATACGACATGTTGGCGGTCATATCGAGCCACGACGCGAGCTTCTGGCTCACGTTGACACGGGCGTTGAAGCGCTTGTAGCTCGACTTGTCGATAATACCTTTCTCGTCGAAGTAGCTTGCGCTCACCATGAATTTCGTCTTCTCGTTGCCGCCCGACACCGATGCGTTATATTGCTGCTTCACGCCCGTGCGGGTGATGGCGTCCCACCAGTTGCCCGGAGAGTTGTGCAATATTGTGTCGATGGCGTGATACTTTTTTTCATTGAAATAATAGTTTCCGGAGGCATCTTTGCTGTAATAGAGCATTCCATCGGTCGAATAGTTGCCGATACCGCCCATATAGTCGGTCATCAGCGCATAGTTGGGAGCGTCCATCACATCAATTTTCTTCCACGGATTGGAGATGCCCACATAGCCGTCGATCGTCACCTTGGTCTTGCCTTGCTCGCCGCTCTTGGTGGTGATGACCACTACTCCATTGGCGGCACGCGCGCCATACACGGCACTTGAGGCCGCATCCTTGAATATCTCCACATTGGCAATGTCGCCCGGATTGATGTGGTCGATACCGTCGACTATGAATCCATCGACTACGTATAGAGGGTCGGAGTCGTTCACCGTGCCCGTACCACGAATCTTGATTGTGGTGTTGCCGCCCGGCGCTCCCGAGTTCTGAATGATGTTGACGCCCGACGCCTTTCCCTGCATGGCTTGCAGTGCCGATGCCACAGGCACGTCGTTGACATCTTTTCCGGATATCGATGAGATTGAGCCGGTGATATCGCTTTTACGCTGCACGCCATAACCGATTACCACAAGCTCGTCGAGGCTTGTAGAGGCGGTGGTCATGGCAATGTTCAGTGTGGTCTTTCCCTCCACCTTCACCTCAAGCGGCTTGTATCCTACGTATGAGAGCTGAAGCGAGGCTTTCGGAGAGACCTTAATGGTGAAATTTCCGTCGAAATCGGATGCCACGCCATTGGTAGTACCCTTTTCCAAAACGGTAACGCCGATGAGCGGCTCTTGGTTCTCTGCATCAACCACAGTACCGCTGACGGTTATTTTCTGCGCATTCAAGGCAAAAAAGAAAAAAGAGGCAAACAGCAGCATGGCTGTCCTCAGATGTCTGAATTTACTCATTTGTAGCATGTTAGTTAAGTTTATGTTTTCACCTTCAGGGCTGCTGTACCTTGAATGGTGAGCAGTGGTTGTGTGGAAAAGAGAAAGAGGCGCGCAACGCTTATCGCGCGCCTCCTATGATGAGTGTGTCGCTATTGTTACTTCACGATAAGGCTTGTTGCATTGCCGCCAACTACCACCTTGTAGTATCCGGCTGCAAGGCCTGCCACGCTGATAGCGTCGCCATTGGCTACCGTCTCAAGTACCAAGCGGCCGGCGAGGTCGTAAACCTTCACGTCACCTGTTGCGCCCTTAACCTTGAACGACTCTGTCGCAGGATTAGGATAAACCTCTACTGCCACTGCATTGTCCGATGCGATATCCTCTACGAGGCCGCTTCCGCCCTCACCGAAGTCAATTTCCATATACTTGCTGTCGGGGTTCTTGGCGGGGTCGTATCCCGGCTGACGATAGTGGTAGCAATAGAGCTGGTTATTCACTGCCGACGAGTAAAGAAGCTCGCCATTGAGGTTGCGAAGGCCAAACACCTTGTCGCCACCGGCGTCGATGTTGCTGACGATCTGGGGCACTCCATCCCACTTGTCGAGGCGGATGAGCTTGGTGTTAGTAGCTCCTGTGCCATCGAGGCTACCCTCGTTCCACCAATAGAGGCTGCCGCCGCACACGAGCATCTCCTTGATCCAGTCGCAACCGGTGCCGGGAGCAAAGTCCATCTGCATCTCCACCTTCTCGCCATCGAACCAGTGGAGCTCGCCGCCGTGGTGGTTGGGATTGTTGCCATCAAATCCTGTTGCCGCACAGAACATATAGCGACCATCAAACACTACACCATCGTCGGGGAATGAGCTGTGGTCGACCGATGCTGCTTCACTAAATATATCATAAACCTTATACTCACGAGTCTTGGGATTGATAGCCAATAGCTCGTGGCCTGTTCCCTCCTCGCGACCGCGGCACATCACGAAGTCGCCGTAAATCTCACCAAAGCTGCTCGGGTCGCAACCATGACCGATTCCGCTCGGACCGGCTCCCGGCATAACGTCGGCAATCTCGAAAGTTCCCTCCTCTGTTCCGTCGGAGAACCAAACCTCATTGCCATGCTCCATACTCCAAGCACGGAATGTAACGCCCTTGTTCTGATAATTCTGCATATAGAGAACGCACGGGCCTACGGTTCCTATTTGAGTTTCACCATCGCTTGCGAACACCGGCTCCTTATTAATTTCTGATACGCGGAATGTGCCTTCCTCAGTACCGTCGGTCACCCAAAGCTCGTCGCCATAGAAGAACTGGCTCTTGTCGGCGACGTCGGCCTTAAAGAACACCTTGCGGCCTACACGGCACGGCGTCGGCCAGCGGCTCGCCTCCTCACGTCCGGGGAAGAAGCTCTCCAATTGCTTCACGAGCTTTGTGCCTTCCTCCGTACCGTCGGAAATCCAAAGCCACTGCTGTGCGCCTGCATCGGAGAATGTCTCGCTTTCCATGTCGGTAGCGAAGAATGTGAAGCGTGTCTCGTCGATTTGGCAGAATCCCTTAGGATCGGCGTCGCCGAAGGGATGAATTACGGCCACCATGTATGTTCCCTCCTCTGTACCGTCGGAAATCCAAAGCTGCTGTCCGTCCTCTCCGTTGTTGGCCGAGAAGACAACCTTGTCGTTGAAGCGGGTGAGCCAGCACACGTTGGAAGTCTCGACTCCGGGATTGATATCCTTTACCATTTTTGTTCCTGCCGGAGTACCGTCGGTAACCCAAAGCTCACCGCCGTGCTCAGCGTCCTTTGCCTCGAAGAATGCCTTGTAGCCCTTCTCGGCCGAGCCGGTGACAGTCAAGGTCTTCTGTCCCCAGAAATGCTTGTTCTGATCATAGTTGATGGTAACGCCATCGGGCAACAACGGGGTGCTACCGTCGGCAAACTCCACTGCGCTCATTCCCGCACATGTCAGGAATGCTGCGCCTGCCAATAGTAAATTTCTTTTTCTCATAATACGTAATAGTTTATTAGTACTTTGTTTTTGGTTTGATTATATGTTTGTCGTAAAAAACACATACACTTTGCCCGTATCACCCTGCCATGCTCCCGGTGCGGATTCTCCCGTCCGGCTCTTGGCGGCCGACAATATCCCGGCACTGCCTGTGGCAATGGCCGACGTCTCATTATCTATGAGAATAGAGAGTAGGGAATTGTACATTGTCGCGTAGGTTTATGTCGTTTTTTCTGTTGGCAAAGTTATCTTGAATTGGCGCGACGCTATGGGTAAAATTGTTTTTAATATGGGTGATTTTGTCTATCGTGTAGGTAAAAAATGAACATTCGTCGCCACACATTGCTATATACGTATGTTATACAACATAAACAGATGACAAAAACGGAAAGCATGCTTCTGCATGACAGTCCAATGAACGATTTGAGCCAATAGTACTCGATACCGACTGGAATGGGACTTGCATATTCGCATATACAAAGCAGGCCGTGACTTTAAAAGCCACAGCCGCATACCCACGGAGCTCAGCATCGGCCGCACTCCGTGGGAATATAACGCAAGAATCGGCCGATACGGCCTCCACGACGCCTTCTATCGCTCGCGACGCACGTTCCCGAAAAGCCATTTCATAAAATCGGGCCGGTTGAACGCCGGATTCCAACTTCCGTGATTACACCCCGGGAACTCCACATACTCCACGCTTGCTCCAATCTCCTTCAGCCTGAGATAAGCCCTTCTCGAAGCCTCCACAGGCACTACATTGTCGGCATCGCCATGGTAGATGCTGAAGTGTACGCTGCGTGCCTTGTCGAGCCGCTTCGGATTCACCGAGCCGCATATAGGCACTGCCGCGGCCCACATTCCGGGATAACGCTCGGCAAGGTCGTAAACCGCCATTGCGCCCATCGACAGCCCCACGAGATAAATGCGGTTCACGTCGATTTTGCCCTCGCCGATATATTTGTTCACGAGTCCGCGCACGAGCTTGACATATTTAGTCGGCTCCTCCCGTATTGGCATCGCATCGGGCTCAAACGAGTCGGGACGCTTGTCGTAGGCCCAATATCCGTCGTCGGGACACTGTGGGAAAACGACGTAGGCAGGATATTTCTTGCGGTTGACGGGATTGAGAAACATCTGCGCGCCGTGCACGAGCTGCTTCTCATTGTCGATGCCGCGCTCACCGGCGCCATGCATGAACACCACAAGCGGGAATGTGCCCGACTCGGGTTTCTCGGGCACCAACTCTCGATAGCGCAGCGTGTCGGCGCCATTCACAAAGACACAGCGCTTGTACGCCTCCTGTGCCACTGCCGGCAAAGCCATGCAAGCCACCACGGCCATCAAAATCAGCAATTTTCTCATAAAGCAAAAATTTAGGGGCAGCCAAAACGCTCGGCCACCCCACAAAGTTAATTAATTTATATCAACGAGGTCATTAAATTATAGTTAATTCTGCCTCTAAAATATGTTTTCACCACATTTTGGCAAAAGCCTCCAACGCCCATCTCATATTGGGGAGGGAGGTTATTGCACGGCCTCCAAGTAGAGGACGCGGCTGCTGAGGTCGGTGCAGTCGGCCCACTCAAGGTCGTAATTGTAGGGCATCTCCAGCCCTGTCGACATCAGATACTTGCCTGAGAACACCTTGCCCTCATATTTTAGCGGCTTCCTGTCGATGCGGTTCAGCTCGCTCACACGGTAGTTCTTTTCGGGGTCGAGACCGGCCATCGTCACCCGCGGGAAGTGCTGATTGTAGAAATGCTCGGTCTTCCACCAGAAGAATGCCGCTTCAGTCTTGGCGTCGTCCACGTACATTAGCGATGCAAGGCCCTTGTTGTCGTAGGGCGACACAAGTCGATAGATATTGCCCAACTGCACCACCGGTCGAATCCGCTTATAGTCGGCTATCGCCTTGCGGCAAAGCTCCTTCTCGGCATCAGTCATATTCTTAGGCTGAATCTCCATGCCGAGGCGTCCGCTCATTGCCACGTCGATGCGATATTTCAGCGGCACGCTGCGATGCGTGGTGTGGTTGGGAGTCGCGCTGATATGCGACGCCATGGCGATAGCCGGGAAGAAGTAGGATGTTCCCCACTGCATGTACACGCGCTGAAGGGCATCGGTGTTGTCGCTCACCCAGAACTCGTCGAAAGAGGGCAACACGCCATAGTTGGCACGTCCGCCGCCACTGGCGCAAGCCTGGATGGTGAGGTCGGGATATTTGGCGCGGATGCGCTTGCACACGCTCTCGAATCCGCGGTGATACTCGATGTAGAGATGGCTCTGGTTGTCGGCGCTCAGATAAGTCGAGCCATGATTGGATATTTCCGCATTGGCATCCCACTTCACATAGTCGATTTCGGGATATTTGGTCATCAAGTCATCAAACAAGCCCACAATGAAGTCCTGCACCTGCGGGTTGCCGAGGTCAAGCACCACCTGTGTGCCTCCGCGACCGAGCACGAGGTCGCGCTGCGGAGCCCTTATCACCCAGTCGGGATGCGCGTCGTAGAGCTCGCTCACAGTGTTGGCCATCTCGGGCTCATACCAGATGCCAAACTTTATTCCGAGCTTCTTGGCCTCGGCAAGGAGACCGCCGATGCCGTGAGGCAGCTTTTTCTTGTCGACCACCCAGTCGCCGAGCGACGAGTTGTCCTTTATTCGGCGGTACTTGTCGCCAAACCAGCCATCGTCCATCACGAAGAGCTCACCGCCCATCGAGGCGATGTCGGCCATCATCTGGTGCATCTCAGCCTCCTTGATGTCGAGATACACACCCTCCCAACTGTTGAGCAGAATCTTGCGCAGCTTGTCGCCGTTGGCAAGCCTGTACTTCCGCGCCCACTTGTGGAAATTGCGGCTCGCACCGCTCGCGCCCTCGTTGCTATATGTCACGGCAAGTACCGGTGTGGCAAAGGTCTCGCCGCTACGCAGATTATAGGTGGAGTTGTCCTCGTTGATACCTGCGAAGAAATGATGCCAGTCTGTCGAGTTGGTGTCAATGCTAAGGCGATAATTGCCGCTATAGCACAGCGCGGCGCCAATCACGCGTCCGACATTCTCGCGAGCCTTGCCATCGAGCGAGAACATCACCTCGGCATGGGCGGTGTGGGAGTTGCGCACGCCATCCTTGTTCTTAATCACCCTCATGCCCGGCAGCAAAGGCTCCTCGCACAAGCGGCCCTCGTTGGCCCACTTTCCGTAGAGCGACGACAGCCACACATCGCCGCGGCGTATCGGCAGATATGCCGAGGCAAAGCGGTTGAGCACCACCGTAGACGCCTCATTGTTGGTGATTTCGGTCCAAGTCTCTATCATATCGACAGTGCTGTAGGCCTTGTAGCACACCGTCACAGCAAAGGGATACACCTTGTCCTTCAGCACAATCTTGGTGACGGCATAGTCGGCGGCCTTCTCCGTGCTCACCGACGCCACCTTAAGGTCGAGCGTCATATTGCCGTCGGCATGGCGCACGGCGATAGCCGTCTCATCGGAACAGCGCAGTCCGTAGGCCGGATAGGCGTCATATTTCGGCTTCTCCACGGCGCGCACGGCAGCCGCATCGGCAGCCGACAGCCGCTCGCCATAATACACATACTTCAGGCTACCGCCCTCGGGGGCCGAAAGCAGCAGCGTGCTGCCCGGCGTGGAGATTTCCACATTCTGTGCCAATGCCGCCGCAAAGGCCGCGATAGCGCACAGGCCGGCAAATAAAATTCTTCTCATTCTCATGTCGCAGATGATTTATTGTTGTGTTAGTTAATAGTAAGCTATATTATCGCAGCGCTCACATAGTGGCGGTTATCACGCTTCCCTTTCCGGTAAAGCAGAGCGACGTGGCCACCGCAGGCACAAGAAGCGTGAGGCCTCGGCGCAGCTCAGTCGCCGAGCCCGAATCGTCGGTCACCACAAGGTCGCCACGATAGCGGTCGATAAGCTCGTGAAGTGGCGTGCCCTTGTCGGCACCGGCGGCTACCACACTCTCATGGCCTGCCACACCCGATATCTCCCAGCTCTCGCCAATATCATGACGGTCGACGGCTATACCCTTGAACGCGGCTATCTTGTCGCCGCCCCAAAGCACCGATTTCAGGTAAGGCTCAAAAATAAAAGGCTTAATGTCGCGCACCGAATCGCACGCCACAGCGGCTCCGGTGGCTGAAATTTGATCACATTTGAATTTTTCGGCCATAAACTACAACAAATTATAATAAAACCTGTGCACCATAGCCGTTTTTACGACTGGCACACACAAAATACTATGGTAAAACAACTATTTTACACGTTATAACGTCTTAACTATTATCTATAACGCAAATCATCCCCTCTTTATTGCCCGCCTGCCTCACACCCACTCCTCAGCCGTCGGCGCCATGCATGAGTTTCAGCATGCTTTGATTGTCAATCCGGAGTTTTTCTTGCCGGCGCCTCCCGGCTGCGGGAGGCCGACAATCGGCACAACAGACGAGGCGCCCGACAACATCCCATAAAGAGTTGTCGGGCGCCAATACCATAAAGTGACAGGCTATATCAGTTCATCACTATGCGCACATGGGCTTTTGGATAGCGAAGCACGAGGCAGGAGGCCTCGGTGAGCACAAGGGCGTCGGTGTTGCGAACACCTGCCGACTTGAGGTTAAGTGCCTCGGTGCCGAATGGCAGGTGGCTGTACTTCTGCAAGTATTCGGGATCGATAATCATGCCGTTGTCGGCCATTCCGCACTCATCGAACACCTCCGAGAGCAGCACATAGAGCTTGCCGAACTTGGAGCGCATCTCAGTGAAGTCGATACCCCACTTTGCCACATTCTCACCGGCATTTATCACTTTGGTGTAATTCAGCTTGTTGAGACGGCCTATAAGCCCCGAGCCTCCGATAAGCACCTTGCGCTTCGAGCCTGCATTGCCTGTAAAGGCCTCGCGCATAAGGTCGATGACGGTGTCCTGCGTCATGTCGTCGCCTTCATAGTTGAACGTCTTGCCCGCCTGGCTCCAGATTCCACCGGTAAGCATCACAGTCTCCTTCTTGCGCGGGTCGAAAATCTTGCGCTTCACTCCGAACAGGAAGTTCTTCTCCATTCCGAGGCGCATATCATAGATTGCAGCCTCCTCCTGGTCGCTCATAGTCCAGTCCACCTCCTTGTTGGCTATCTTCTGCAAGGTGCTCTGCTCGATTTGCATCTTGAAGATTTGGCAATAGTTCTGTGCCTTCTGCGGCAGAGCCTCAAATTGCGACGTCTGCACGTCGAGCTCGGTTGCGGCACGTCCCATTCTTATCAGCCTCGTGCCCTTGGGCATAGCCGGCACGCACACCTCACCCGAGTCGCCGCGGTTGCCATTGGCCGCCATCACGGTGATTCCTCCATCGCTTTTCGAGAGCACATACAGCACCAAGTTGCTGTCGGCGTCGACCGAGCCGTCCTCCTTGTAGCCTGGGATATTCTCCACAAGCAGCGTGTCGCTCACGTCGAGGCTGTCGTCGTTGCTCGTGGCAATAACAGCCTTCTGCGCCTCGCCGCTGCATGGCTCTTTAAGCTCCACGCAAGTGGGCTTGGTGTCGACATTGTAGTAGTCAACCACCATGCTCCCCGAGCGCTTGGCTCCGGCACAGCGCGAGAGCTGGTCGACGGGCGTAGCCATTGGGCGGATTTTCACGATTTGCTTGTCGATTTCGTTCACAAGAAGCGAGGGCGACACCTCTTTGGTCACATCGGTGGTCAACGGACCGTCCACCACATGCTTTCCTCCTTCAACACCATTTACGATTTTCGTGTCTTCCATAATAATAATTTTTTGTCGTGGATAAAATACTATTTTGATTGCGCGACGGCTTAAATCCCATCGCGACGGCAAAATTACCACCCTATTAAGGCATATAGACCCACAAAAAATTACACTACCGGCTATTTTGCGTGTTTTCCCGATGCCGAAAGATTGCGCTGAAGCTGCTCGAGCTTTATGCGGCGCACGGCACTGTGGCTGAAAATCGTGTTGAAGTCGGCGGCGGTCATCGACGCGACATCGCCGCGGCTGAGGTGCGTCAACCGCTTGTTTATGGCAAAATCGGGCACATCGGTGACGCAGGCATGCGCATTGTGTGGACAGCATAGCTGACAGGCGTCGCATCCATATAGGCGGTTGCCGATTCGCTCCTCCACCCAATCAGGCAGGTCGCCCCGATTCTCGATAAGCTGGCAGGAGAGGCATAGCGACGCGTCGACGGCCGCTCCGCCGCCAAGCGCTCCGCCCGGACAAGCCTCCTCGCAGCGCCGACACTCGCCACACGACAATGTGCAAGGCTCGTCGGGAGTTATTTCAAGTGTCGTCACAAGCTCGCCGAGGAAGAAGAATGAGCCTTTGCCGGGAATGATAAGCAGATTGTTGCGCCCCACAAAGCCTATGCCGGCCCGCTGCGCCCAATATTTCTCGCGAATAGGAGCCGTGTCGACACACGGCCTCGACTCACACCCCGAAATCTCCTTTACAAACCGTGCAAGAGCCCGTAGCCGCTCTCTCACCACCTCATGATAGTCGCGTCCATAGGCGTAATATGCCACCTGCGGCGCCTCGGCATCCTGACGGACAGCCGGAAAATAGTTCAGAGCCACCACGATGATGCTTTTGGCGCCATCGAGCAGCAGCCGAGGGTCGTCGCGCACGTCGCGATAGCGCGCCGCATAGTCCATGCAGTGATTATGTCCCGAGACAAGCCACTCGGAATACCATCGGCGGGCCTCCTCACCCACAGCCTCGGCACGGGCAAACCCACATGCCGAAAACCCGAGCCTCAGAGCCTCGGCACGCACCCTCCCGGCATATTCATCGCATTGGAATCGACTCAAACTCATATCCTTTGCCTTTCAGCCACTCTATAGCCCTCGGAAGCGCGTATTTCATATTTTTCTCGGCCTTAAGCGAGTCGTGAAACACTATGATGGAGCCTTTGCGGGCATATCGCCTCACATTGCGCAGCACCTCCTCGCCTGTGAGCTTATTGCTGTAGTCGCGGGTGACGAGGTCATACATTATAAGTGTGAAATGGTTCTTCAGCAGGCGTGCCGTGCCCCATCGCATCAGCCCATGAGGAGGCCTGAACAGCCTCGAGCCGATAAGGTGGTCGGCGAGCGCCACATTGCGCAGGTAAGTGCGCGTGGTCACCTTCATGCTCTGCAAGTGGTTCATGGTGTGATTGCCCACGCTGTGACCGCGCTTGAGAATCTCTTGCAGAAGCTCGGGATGCCGGCGCACGTTGTCGCCCACGCAGAAGAAAGTGGCCTTCACGCCATAGTGGTAGAGGGTGTCGAGCACCCACGGCGTCACCTCGGGAATCGGTCCGTCGTCGAATGTAAGGAATACTGTTCTCCGCCTACGGTGCATTCTCCACACCGTCTCGGGGAACAGCATTCTAAAGAGTAATGGCGGTTGCTCGATAATCATATCTCGAGAATCCCTTGACTAAAATCCCAAATCGCTTAGGTCGAAATCGGCATCAGCATCTTCGGTGGCAGTGGCGGGCTCGCCCTCCTCCTCAGCAGCCTCGTCAATTCCGTCATACTGCGCGCGCACGAACTCGTAGGTGCGCTCTATGTTCACGCCATATTTGCTTAGCACTTTCTCCACCTTCTTCTCAAATCCGTCGCCCTCAAGCATGCCGTAGTATTGAATAAGGTCCATGAAATAGCGCTGGTCGATATAGTGGTCGTTGTACGACAGGCGATTATACAAATCGGGCGACAGCGACTGGTAGTAGCGCACATATTGCGCATAGCGGTCAATCTCGTCGAGAATGATGCTTGCGGCCTTCTTGATGTCGGCGTCGCTATTGCTTCGGCGGCCAAGTATCTCATACACCTGCGCAAAGCGCTGACCAAGCTGAATCGTATAGGGCACGGCCTTCACCGGCAGCTTCTTATCCATAAGCTCAAGCACCTTGCGGGCCTTGTCGTATTTGCCCTCGCTCACAAGGTCGAAAGCCAAATCAGTCATGCTTGAGCGGGTGCTCGTCACCATGCGGCGTATCGTCTCGTCCCAATAGCGCTCGCCATTGGGGTCCTGATCGAGCCCGGCCCAACGGAACTTAGTCATCACATTGTTATACATCTTTGTGGTGTTGGTTGCCACAGTGCTTGTGGCGTCGAAATCGGCATTGCGCACCGGAACCACCTGATAGGCCATACCGGTGTTCTGCATATATTTCGAGAGCCCCAAGTAATACTTGTCGGGCACGGTCATCGCGAAGTACACCGGACGCTTCCAGCCCTCGGCGGCAGCCGATGCCAATATGTCGAGGCTCATCACCTTGCTTGAGCTCATAGCCATCTCCGATGCCGTGAAGCGGTCGCTGAGCATGTCGCAATCGATAATCGGCTCTACGGCGTCGGCATAGTCGGCAGTCACTATTCCGCGCTTGAGCACCGTCTCCTTGTCGACGGGGATATACATTCGCGGATTGGTGATCTGCGGCAGATGCCACGGATTATCCTTGTAGCCCGGCGAGTAGAGCTTCCTCAGCGACTCGAGCACGGGCACGGGCATAGTGTCGGGGTCGATGAAGTAGTTGTACTGGCGCTCATCGTAGGCGAACGTCGTCTTGTCGGCGAGCATGGGCAGCGGAGCCGACTTGTAGGCCGGACGGCGCATCTGGTTAATATACCAGTCGGTGGTCAGATAGCTGAGGTTCACCACGCGCACGTCGGTGCGGTAGCCCTCAACCTCCTGGCAGTACCACAACGGGAATGTGTCGTTGTCGCCATTGGTGAAGATGATACCGTTCTCGTCGACGCTCGACAAATAGTTCATGCCGAAGTCGCGTGCCGGATAGCGGCCTGAGCGGTCATGGTCGTCCCACGTCTGGCTCACCATCTGCAATGGCACTATGAGCCCTACTGTCGCAGCCACGGCAGCCACCGCCATGCATGTGCGCTCGCATGCCTCTTTCTTCTTGGCCTTTTTGATGATGGCAAGAATCAGGCGCCACAGTCCGGCGACTCCCATTCCCACCCATATTGCGAAGGCATAGAATGAGCCTGCGTAGGCATAGTCGCGCTCGCGCGGCTGGCTCGGAGTCTGGTTGAGATATATCACGATGGCTATACCGGTCATAAAAAACAGGAAGAACACCACCCAGAATTGCTCTATTCCGCGCTTGCCGGCATAGGCCTGCCACAGCAAGCCGATAATTCCAAGCAATAGCGGCAGCATGTAGAACACGTTGTGCCCCTTGTTGCCCTCGCCGAGGTCGTAGGGGAGCAGCGACTGGTCACCCAGACGGGCGTTGTCGATCAGCGGAATGCCGCTTATCCAGTTGCCGTGGGTAATCTCTCCACTGCCTTGAATGTCGTTCTGACGTCCCACAAAGTTCCACATGAAATATCGCCAATACATGTAGTTCAGCTGATAGTCGATGAAGAATTGCAGGTTCTCGGCAAATGTGGGCTTGATTTTAGGCTCGGTGGTAGTAGGCACGCCGTTGCGGTCGAGCTGCGTAGTGGCCATCACAGTAGTGCCCTTCATCCCTATCCACTCCTTGTACTCGCGGGCATGGGCTCCGCTGTACATTCTCGGGAACACCATGTTCAGCTCGGGCGAGGTGACATAGTTGTCGGCGGTTCCAATCATCTTGTAGGCGTCGGGCTCACCGGGATCGGTCTTCACCACTTTGGTGTAGAGAGCCTTGCCCTCCTCCTTCACCGGCTTCATCACACCCTCGCCATTGTCCTTGTACATCACGCCGGCATTGAACGTCTGCCCGTAGAAAAGCGGACGGTCGCCATATTGCTCACGGTTCAGGTAGCTGCCGAGGGCAAACACGTTGTCGGGGGAGTTTTGGTCCATCGGGGTCTGCGCGCCCGAGCGGATAAGAATCAGCGCATACGACGAGTAGCCGATGAATATCACGAAGATGCTCATCACCGTGAGCGCGAAAATGCGCGCCGGGATGCGCTTGCAGAATTTGAAAAGATACACGAGCAGGGCTATCGTAAGCACTGCCGGAATAAGCACGCCATCGCCTATGAAAAGCATTCCCGAGAGGAAAATGCTCAGGAAGAACGAAATCTTTATGCACATTGGCCTGTCCTGACGGTAGAGCTCATAGACGCTCCAGATGAACACGCCGAAAAGCACTATGGCATATATGAGCACGCCCGAGTTGTAGCCGGCATGGAGCACATTCACGAAAAACAGCTCCATATCCTGTGCCACCTCCACGAAACCCGGCACCAATCCATAGAGAATAAGCACGATGATGCCGAACGAGAGCAGCAGCGCCAGCAGCGAGCCTTTGGCTGTGGTATTATTGAATTTCTTATAGTAGAACACAAGCACGATTGCCGGAATACACAGCAGGTTGAGAAGGTGCACGGCAATCGACACGCCTATGATATATGCGATGAGCACCAAGTAGCGGTCGCTGTGGGGCTCGTTGGCACGGTTCTCCCACTTCAGTATGAGCCAGAACACAAGCGCGGTGCAGAACGACGAGAACGCATACACCTCAGCCTCCACTGCCGAGAACCAGAATGTGTCGCTCCAGGTGTAGGCGAGGGCGCCGCAAATTCCGCTGCCGAAGATCACAAGCATCTGCGTGAGCGAAACGCTCTCGGCGTCGTCGGCCACCACAAGCCTCTTTACGAGGTGGGTCACCGTCCAGAACAGCAACAGGATGGTGCCTGCGCTGAGCAATGCCGACATGGCGTTGACACACAGCGCCACATTACCGATGTCGTTGGTGAAGTTGATTGCGAACCTGGCTGCAAGCATGAATATCGGGTTGCCGGGCGGGTGGCCGATTTCGAGCTTGAATCCCTGAGATATGAATTCCGGGCAGTCCCAGAAGCTGGCGGTAGGCTCCATAGTGAGCAGATAGGTCACCGCTGCGACCACAAACATCAGCCAGCCCAATGAATCGTTAAGAATCTTGTATTTTCTCATTTTGAGATATTAAACTTAATATTTTTCAGAAATAATGTGCAAATATAGTGTAAATCTGTTTTTGGATGCTCTTTGTCGGCTCTTATTTAGTTTAGTTTAACCAAGTTATGGCAAAAAACTGTGGTTTGTCGGCCACGAAGCGACTTTTGCGCCCGGCAATGGCCGGCTCAGTGCATCACGAACCGCAACGATGTGCTGCTTGCCGCCACGTCAAGACGCACGTCGGCGCCCTCGATTATCGGCAGGTTGCGGTCGATGTGCCCTATCGGGAAGTCGAATGCCACAGGATAGCCGTAGGGCTCCACCATGCGGCGCACCATCTGCTCCATGCTCTCGCCGTTGCCGTCGGGGTTGTGATAGTCGGTGAACCGTCCCACAATAAGCCCGCGCAGATTGCCGAGCACTCCTCCGAGCCGCAATGCGTAGAGCATCCTCTCGACAGCGTACACTTGCTCGTTCACATCCTCGATAAAAAGTATCTTGTCGCCCTTCAATATGTCGAACCGGCTGCCTCGGAGCCCGCAAAGCACGGCAAGGTTGCCGCCCACAAGCTGTCCCTCGGCGACGCCGGGGCGATTGAATTCGTGCCACGGCTCGCGATATGCGGGCAGTGTGCCCTCAACCACGCTTCGAATGATGCCCACGCACTCATCGTCGGCACCCTTCTCGGCGAATTGCTTGGTCATGGGCGCATGGAGGCTCACCACGCCGGCAGTGGTGAGTGCCGCATGGAGTGCGGAGATGTCGCTGAAGCCTATAACCCACTTGGGATTATCGCTTAGCAGGGAGGAGTCGATACGCTCAAGCAGGTGAACCACTCCATAGCCGCCACGGCTGCACAGAATGGCCTTCACGCTCTTGTCGGCGAAAGCGGCTGTCAGGTCGGCGAGCCGCTCCTCCACCGTGCCGCTGTAGGTGCCGCACACTCCCTTGCAATGGGCGCCCACCACAGGCTCATAGCCCCACTGCTCAATAATGCGGCAAGCCCCATCGACATATTCATGCCTG
Organism: Muribaculaceae bacterium; assembly: GCA_051878575.1. Taxonomy (GTDB): domain Bacteria; phylum Bacteroidota; class Bacteroidia; order Bacteroidales; family Muribaculaceae; genus CALZFJ01. The sequence continues at coordinate 64,776 of JBJEKJ010000091.1, forward strand.
ATGTGGCTCGCCGGTGATACGATTGCTATCTTGTCGCCTTTCCTTAGTGGCGCCGGATATATCATACGACCAATTTTTTATATTTCACACAATAGTCCATTTCTTTTGCCGAATATGCCTACTTAACCTGGCATCCGGGCTTGACCTCGCCTTGCGGACCGATGACCACCAAGCTGCCGTCGGCATTCTCGGCGCTGAGAATCATGCCCTGCGACTCTATGCCTTTCAGCTTGCGGGGAGCGAAATTGGCAATGAAGCACACCTCTTTGCCCACAAGATCCTCGGGAGCATAGTATTTGGCTATTCCGCTCACGATGGTGCGGCCGCCCATGCCGTCGTCGATGCTGAATTGCAGCAACTTGTCGGCTTTGGGCACCTTCTTGCATTCAAGCACCTTGCCCACGCGGATGTCGAGCTTCATAAAGTCGTCGAATGGCACGTCGGGCTGCACCGGAGCGGGAGTGAAGTTCTTGATGATGTTCTCCTGCTTGATTCGCTCCAATTTCTGCATCTGGACGTCGATCACGGCATCCTCCATCTTCTCAAAGAGCAGCTCGGGCTTCTCCACCTTGCCGCCTGCGGCGAGAATGTCGGTTGCGCCAAGTTTGTTCCAGTCGAGATTGGCAAGATTCAGCATGGCACGCAGCTTGGCAGCCGAGAAAGGAAGGAATGGCTCGAAGGCTATCGCCAAGTTGGCCGTAATCTGCAACGCCACGTTCATGATGGTGGCCACGCGCCCCATGTCGGTCTTGGCGAGCTTCCACGGCTCGGTGTCGGCAAGATACTTGTTGCCGATTCGGGCAAGGTTCATGGCATCCTTCAATGCCTCGCGGAAGTGGAAGTTCTCGATATTTCCCTCAAGAGCATCCTTCACGCCCTTGAACTCCTCGATGGTGGCGCGGTCGTAGTCGGTAAGCTCGCCGGCGGCGGGAACCACGCCATCGAAATATTTGTGGGTGAGCACAAGCGAGCGGTTCACGAAGTTGCCGAGAATCGCCACAAGCTCATTATTGTTGCGGGCCTGATAGTCGCGCCATGTGAAATCGTTGTCCTTAGTCTCGGGAGCATTGGCGGTGAGCACGTAGCGCAGCACGTCTTGCTTGCCGGGGAATTCCTCAAGATACTCATGCAGCCACACAGCCCAGTTGCGCGAGGTCGATATCTTGTCGCTCTCCAAGTTCAGGAACTCATTGGCTGGCACGTTGTCGGGCATGATATAGCCGCCGTGGGCCTTCATCATGGTGGGGAATATGAGGCAGTGGAACACGATATTGTCCTTGCCGATGAAGTGAATCAGGCGCGTGTCCTCGTCCTGCCACCACTTCTGCCATGTGCCCCACTTCTCGGGATTGGCGTCGCAAAGCTCCTTCGTGTTGCTGATATAGCCTATCGGAGCGTCAAACCACACATAGAGCACCTTGCCCTCGGCGCCCTCCACAGGCACGGGGATGCCCCAGTCGAGGTCGCGTGTCATGGCGCGTGGCTGCAAGTCCATGTCGAGCCACGACTTGCACTGCCCGTACACGTTGCCGCGCCACTCCTTGTGGCCATTGAGAATCCACTCCTTCAGCCACTCCTGATACTTGTTCAGAGGGAGATACCAGTTCTTCGTGAGCTTTTTTGTCAGCCCGTGACCGGGATTGTTGCGATTGGTGGGATTGATAAGCTCGTCGGGCGACAGCGTGGCGCCGCACTTCTCGCATTGGTCGCCATAGGCTCCCTCGGCCCCGCAGCGCGGACATGTGCCGATGATGTTGCGGTCGGTGAGGAACTCGCCGGTCACCTCGTCGCAATATTGCTCCTCCGATTTCTCCTCAAGCACTCCCTTGTCGTAGAGCGTGCGGAAAAAGTCGGACGCGAACTTGTGATGTATCTTCGATGTGGTGCGGCTGTAGATGTCGAATGATATTCCAAATTCCTCAAACGACTTCTTTATCATCTCGTGATAGCGGTCGACGACCTCCTGCACGGTGATACCCTCCTGACGGGCACGGATAGTGACGGGCACGCCATGCTCGTCGCTTCCGCCTATAAATATCACGTCGCGCTTCTTCAAGCGAAGATAGCGCACATAGATGTCGGCAGGCACATACACGCCCGCAAGGTGGCCGATGTGGACACCTCCGTTGGCGTAGGGGAGCGCAGCCGTCACTGTGGTGCGAGCAAAATTCTTCTCCATTGTCTTGATAATATGTTGTTTTGGGGGTCGAAGCAGCCACGACACGGCAGCACACATTCACCCTATAGTTAATAATTTTTCGCTTCCAAAAGGGCATTAGCCCATTCAATTGGCAAAATTAGTAAAAAAAACGCAATTCACCACGTGCCGCCGCTCTTTTTCCGCCAATAGCTCCATCCTCGCACTACTGAGAGCGCGTTCCTTAATTTTTTTTGGGGGGGCGTATTCCCACGATTCCTCAACATTTTATGCGACTTGTCAGTGTGATGGGCCGATGGCCGCTCGCATTGCGGGCTCTTGTCAGGGTGATATTTAAAAGGAGGGGCTACGGCCCGGGGCCATGCCTCTCCTTTCGAATCACTTAATGTTACAATAATTACAATATATGACGTAATGCTATCGCAGAATTACCTTCGTATATACGCGACTCCGGGGCCATGCGTTATCTCAGCACGACGCGCCTTACAGTCGTTCCCTCGGCTCCGCGCACGCGCACGATGTACAAGCCGGCAGCCGGCACGTCGATAGTGGAATGGCCGCAAAGACCCGACTTGGCATACACCTGCGCACCTCCTGCCGTGTACACCTCAACGCTGTAGTCCTCCATAGCCGTAGCCACGAGCAGAGTGCCGTTGGCGGCAATTATCTTTGCCGGAGCCTCGACGGCAGCTTCCATCACGCCCACCGTCTTGCCTCCGCTGAAATTGTCGATGCAGGCATAGAGCGGCGTCAGAGCTCCCCATAAATTCGACTGCGTGGTGAAGAAGTGGATGCTCACGCTCGACACCTTGCCGAGAGAGCTAAGATCGACCCACTGCCAGGTGTCGATATAATAGTGGTCGGCGGCGTTCTCCGAGCGATAGTCGGCAAGATAATACTCCACAGTGCCGGTGCTTTCCTCATTGATGTCGTAGCCGGTAATGATCATCTTGAAATAATCGCCGGTGGCAAAAGGCGTGCTGCCATAGTCGTCGCCGTTCACTATCGAGTTGAGCGCATACGCCGAGTTTGTCACATACATTCCATCGACTACCGCACCCTCCTCATTGTAGATGTCGTAGATGCGAATCTCACCGCTATATGTGTCGTCGTAATACACGAGGAAGTTGTTTCCCTCGTGTGCGCCACCGGCAGCCGAGCGGAATTGGTCGTTGAGCGAGGCGTAGTCCTTGGCCGTCTCATTGCTCAAGGCATATCCGTTCCACCACGACTCCATGTGCTTCACCACGGTGAACATATACTGTCCGCTATACCAATATTGCGGGTCATCCGACGCCTCGTCGCCATACCAATGGCTCTCCAAGGGAAGTGTAACCTCCTCAAAAGTAGCGGTTTTGTCGGGAACGTCGTCCGACGATTGAGCCATTGCCACGGCAGGGAGAGCAGCCACGGCAAGAGCCATCAAATTAAAGAGTAAAAATTTCTGCCTTTTCATAAAAATGTAAGTTATTATTAGTTATACAAAAATTTCAGGCTATGGGTTGTAGTATGCGCCACGCCAATTGTGATAACCAATAATCAAGATGTGCTTATATGCGGCAAGGCAGCCGCGGCAACCGGTGGCGGAGAGGGCCTGCAATGCCGGGCTATACTCCACACGCCATGATCATCTCGCCCTTAATCCCGAAGGCATCCGATTCAATCACAAAAGGCTATGGCAGGTCTTCTGGCTTATTCCTCGGCTGTCCCTCCTTCCCAACACAGCGTACAGATGCGCGTCAGTGGTTTTGGGGCAGTTTCAACGGAAAATACAGCAGCGGGTACTGTTGCCGAATCTCACGGCATTCCCTATTTTGAAACCATAACGTCGGCAAAGTTAGTGCATGGCGAGCGAAAAACAAAATAAAACTCGCAGTTTTTTATTTTTTGCTCCGATGATTCCTCAAAATGATTCACAAAATGATTCCTTAAAGAATTTAATATAATTTATCCCACACGTTTTTTTTCGGGAGCCTCGGGATTAACGGTTTTTTTCGTATTTTTGCAGCATAGTTAACCACATTACATTATCTACACTTATGAGAACTTTATTTCTATCGATTGTTGCTTTATTCTGCTCCATGCAGGCATGGGCAGTATCTCCCTCGGGCTCGCTGCCTGTTCTCCATATCAATACTACAGGCAGCGTGCCGATAGTGTCAAAAGAATACTATCTCAACGCAACCTACTACATCGATGCCCTCGGGCTCGACGGATACAAGTCGGTGGGCTCGGCTGAGGAGCCGCTGACCACGCAAATCAAGGGCCGCGGCAATTGGACTTGGACGGGATTCGACAAGAAGCCCTACCGGCTGAAACTCGACAGCAAGCAACCGCTGCTCGGTATGAAAAAGAGCAAGCACTTCGGGCTGCTCGCCCATGCCGACGACGACATGGGATTCCTTCGCAACACCGTGGGATTCGAGCTCAGCAAGCGCCTCGGATTGGCTTGGACGCCCGAGCAGCGCCCGGTGGAGGTGGTGCTCAATGGCGACTATATCGGGCTATACTTCCTCACCGAGCTGATTCGTGTCGACTCCGACCGCGTGGATGTGGTGGAACAGGCCGACGGTGAGACGGCTCCCGAGAGCATAACCGGCGGATGGCTTGTGGAAATCGACAATTACGATGACCCTGCTCAAATAAAAATCAAGGAGAACAAGGGCTCAGGTGAGGTGATGCGGTTCACCTACAAGACACCCGAGGTGCTGTCGGACGAGCAGGAGAAATATCTCATAAATCTTGTGACTAAAGTCGACGAGGCTATCTATGCGGCCGACAAGTCGTCGACTGAGTGGCTAAGCCTTATCGACATCGACGAATTGGCTAAATTCTATATCGTGCAGGAATTGACCGACAATGGCGAGTCGTTCCACGGCAGTTGCTACTGGTACAAGGAGCGAGGGGCCGACACAAAGCTGAAATTCGGCCCGGTGTGGGACTTCGGATGCACTTTCCGCCGGGAATGTGACCGCTTCATCTACGACCAACCGCCATTTCACCAGCACTGGATTGGCGAGATTGCCAAATTCCCGGCTTTCCAGGATGCCGTGAAGGCTCAGTGGGAGCTGTTCAAGTCGGGATATGCATCGCTCGACGATTTCATCGACGATTTTGTGGCACAAATATCCGATGCGGCGAAAACCAACTATCAGCGTTGGCCCAAATATGGCAACGCCGACATGAACAGCGCTAAAAACAACTATCTGAACATGCTGCATGCAAAGGCCGAGTGGCTGAACTCGCAATGGAGCGGCTCTGCCGACCCGCTTCCCTCGGAATTTAGGCTGTACATGGTGGGAGCCTCGTCGGTTTTGGGTAGCTGGCAGCCTGTCGACGCGCCCAAATTCAATCACGACACCGCTACCGACGTCTACTCGCTGCATTTCGACCATATCGACAAGCTCGACCACGGCTTCAAGATTATCGACCGTCGCAGTTGGTCGGGGGCTTTCGAATTGTGCGGCAACGGATCTCCACTGAGGCTCGGCGAGGACTATGTGCCCTCCACCACCGTCAACGACCCGAATATCACGCTCGACGTGGAGTCGGTCGATAACGTAGATGTCGTAGTGCGCAATATCGACGACAAGTGGATGCTGCGCATAAGCAACTCTGCCGGCGTGGCCGACGGACACATCGACAACCGGACAATCACCGTGACGGGTGGCCGAGGCTCGATAGGCATCACAGCACGGCAGCCGGCCGAGGTGGAGGTGCTCTCCACGGGTGGCGTGGCAGTGGCCTCGACCACCGTCGACGGCACTACGAGCGTGGCAGTGGCTCCGGGCTTCTACATAGTGCGTGCCGCAGGCTCCACTTTCAAGGTCGCCGTGCGATAGCCGCGATTAAAAATTCGTGTTTTTGCTTTTTAATGCGTCAGCTTTGAGCTATCTTTGCAAAAATCTTCCCTACACTTGAAAGATATGACGACTTACAAAGGAATACGCAACCTCCTGTTTGACCTTGGAGGCGTGATTATGGACATAAAGCGCGAGCTCTGCGTGAAGGCGCTCACCGAGCTTGGGATGGAAGGTGCCGACGAGATGCTCGGGCTATATGTGCAGAGTGGTCCGTTCCTGAAATTGGAGGAGGGACTTATCGATGCCGCCGAGTTCTGCGACGAGGTGCGCCGGCGCATCCCCGGCGGGGGAGCGGGCATCACCGACCTACAGGTGCAGGAGGCGCTCAATGCCTTTCTGATAGGCATTCCCGAGCATAGGCTCGTGGAGCTGCGAATGCTCCGCAAGGATTTCAAGATTTTCCTGCTCTCCAACACCAACCCGATAATGTACGACTCGAAGATTGCCGAGTGCTTCCGAGCCGAAGGCCGTGAGATGGCCGACTACTTCGACGGTCAGGTGGTGTCGTTCAAAGCGCGTTGCGCAAAGCCCGACAAGGCGATTTTCGACTATGCGGTGGAACATCTCGGCATAAAGCCCGAGGAGACGCTGTTTCTCGACGACTCGCAGCGGAATCTCGACGCGGCGGCAGCTCTTGGCTTCGCCACGGCGCTTGTGCCGCCGGGCAGCGAGTTTATCGACGCTTTGGCGATTTTGAATGATTGATTTTTAATATATGGAGATAATCACACGCCCCGACATGACAGCCGCCCCGGTAGCGGCAACGATAGGGATGTTCGACGGTGTTCACCGCGGACACGTGTGGCTTATCGACAGGTTGAAGGAGTTTGCCGCACGCCGCGGTTTGGGCACGGCTGTGGTCACCTTCACCAATCACCCCCGGAACGTGCTTCGCCCTGACGCGGGAATGCCGCTGATAATGCCGCTGCCGCGCAGGATTGATCTGCTCGCCGCCACGGGAATCGACCGCATAGTGCTGATGGATTTCACCCCTGAGCTGTCTATGCTCGATTCTGCGGGATTTATGGAGCTTCTCAGCTCGCACTATGGAACGGCGGCGCTGCTTATGGGCTACAACCACCGATTCGGGCATAACCGCGACGAGCGGTTCTCCGACTACGTCGACTGCGGACGCTCTCTCGGCATCGAGGTGGAGCGTGCCGACGAGTATCGTGGCGATTTCGCCCCAATAAGCTCGTCGATTGTCAGGCGGCTGCTCAACGACGGCGACGTGGCGACGGCTGCCGACAAGTTGGGACGGCACTTCGGGCTGTGCGGCACCGTGGTGCATGGGTTTGCCCGTGGACGCGACATAGGATTTCCCACAGCCAACGTCGATGTCGCCGACACGCGGCTGATAGTGCCGCGCGATGGCGTGTATGCCGTCACGGTGACGCTTCCCGACGGGTCAACGCATGGCGGGATGGCAAACATCGGAATACGGCCCACTTTCAACGACGGCGCACGCCGAAGCATCGAGATTCACATCTTCGGATTCGATGCCGACATCTATGGTGCCGAGATTGAGGTGAGATTCATCCACCGGCTGCGCGACGAGCGGGCCATGGGCTCGGTGGAGGAGCTGAAAGCGCAGCTATGCGCCGACCTCGAGGCCGCAAAGCACCGGCTCTCAATGCATGACAATTTAAATCATCCGATTATATGAAAATCATAAATTTAGCCTCGCAAACATCCCTCGCAAGCCAATACATGGCTGAGCTGCGCGATGTCAACGTGCAAAAATGCCGCCTGCGCTTCCGTGAGAACCTCAGGCGCATAGGTCAGATTATGGCCTACGAGATTTCCAAGACACTGCCATTCAAGGCTACCGACGTCAACACTCCACTCGGCACCGCCAAGTGCCACACGGTGGGCGACGATGTGGTGATTGCCACGATTCTGCGGGCCGGACTTCCACTGCACGAGGGTATTCTTAGCTACTTCGACAATGCCGAGAACGCCTTCGTGAGCGCATATCGCAAATACAAGGAGGAATCCGACGAGTTCGATATACACATCGAGTACATTGCCTCGCCCCGCATCGACGGCAAGACGCTGATTATCGCCGACCCGATGCTCGCCACAGGCTCGTCGATGGAGCTTGCCTACCGGGCATTGCTCACCAAGGGCAATCCGGCACAGATTCATGTGGTGTCGGTGATTGCGTCGCAGCAGGCTGTGGATTTCGTGGCTCGGCATCTGCCATCCGACCACACCACGCTGTGGGTGGCCGCCATCGACCCTGAGCTGAACGCACATTCCTACATAGTGCCGGGCCTCGGCGATGCCGGCGACCTTGCCTACGGTGAGAAAGAGTGAGAAAGAGTGAGAAAAAATCAACCCTGTCTATTCTACAAATGGCAGGGTTGATTTTTTATTGATTTCCTGATTATATTACTTGGTGTCTTATTTGGCGATTGCCACTTTCTTGTTGCCTATCAAATAGAACCCGGCATCAAGCGACTTCACGTCGTCGATTGTGGCGTTCTTCCTGACAAGGACTCCGCCAATAGTGTAAACGTCCACGGTAGTGCCCTCAATTCCGACAAACACCGCATCCACGCCCGACAGACCGGTCACTACGCATGTTGCCTTGAGATTGGAGCCATCGGTGGTAGCTACGGTGATTGTGGCAGAGCCTGCGGCAAGCACTTTCACAAGCCCGGTGGCGTCGACAGTGGCTATTGACTGGTTGCTGCTCGTCCATGTGAGCGTCTGCGATGCTGCCTTATCGGGTGTCACCGTTGCCACAAGTCGGCTCTCAGCCCCCACCTCGAGTGATATTGTTGTTACATTTAGCGTTATCGACTGTGCGAGAATCTTGTTCACGGTAACGGCGCAGGTCGCCTTCAGGTTGGAGCCGTCGGTGGTGGCCACGGTGATTGTGGTGGTGCCCGGAGTGAGCGCCTTGACAATACCGGTGGCGTCGACAGTGGCTACTGCCGTGTTGCTGCTCGTCCATGTGAGCGTCTGCGATGCCACGCTTGCGGGCGTCACGGTGGCTGTGAGCTTGAACTGCGTGCCCTCATCGACTGACGCCGTAGTGCGGTCGAGCGTGATAGAGCTTGCGAGAATCTTGTTCACCGTCACGGCGCAGGTTGCCTTCAGGTTGGAGCCGTCGGTGGTAGCCACGGTGATTGTGGCGGTGCCCGGAGTGAGCGCCTTGACAATACCGGTGGCGTCGACAGTGGCTACTGCCGTGTTGCTGCTCGTCCATGTGAGCGTCTGCGATGCCACGCTTGCGGGCGTCACCGTTGCGATGAGCTTGAACTGCGTGCCCTCGTCGACCGACGCCGTAGTGCGGTCGAGCGTTATCGTCTTGGCAAGAATCTTGGTTCCTGTCACGGCGCAGGTTGCCTTCAGGTTGGAGCCGTCGGTGGTGGCTACGGTGATTGTGGCGGTGCCCTGTGCGAGCACTTTCACCAATCCTGTCGCGTCGACGGTGGCTACTGCCGTGTTGCTGCTTGTCCATGTGAGCGTCTGCGACGCTGCCTTATCGGGTTTCACCGTTGCGGTGAGCTTGAACTGCGAGCCCTCCTCCACCGACACCGAGGTGCGGTCGAGCGTTATCGTCTTGGCAAGAATCTTGGTTCCTGTCACGGCGCAGGTTGCCTTCAGGTTGGAGCCGTCGGTGGTGGCTACGGTGATTGTGGCGGTGCCCTGTGCGAGCACTTTCACCAATCCTGTCGCGTCGACGGTGGCTACTGCCGTGTTGCTGCTTGTCCATGTGAGCGTCTGCGACGCTGCCTTATCGGGTTTCACCGTTGCGGTGAGCTTGAACTGCGAGCCCTCCTCCACCGACACCGAGGTGCGGTCGAGCGTTATCGACTGTGCAAGCTGTTCCTTCAGGAATGTCTCATATTCGGCCTCGGTGACGAGCTTCAGCTCGGCCGGCGTTCCGGCGGGCACCGAGAGATAGGAATAGTTGGCGGGGATAAAATTGATTTTTGCCGTCACAAAGCCTATGGCTCCTGTCGACGTCACGCCGAGCATGCGCATCGTCGAAGAGTTGTAGGCCACACGATTGTAGTGCGACGGCATGTCGTTATTGAAATACACGCCCTTAAGCATGTTTCCGGCAGGCGCAGTGGCGGTGCCGCCCACATTGAGGCGGTTGGACGATGCAGCCTGGCTCGACTGCATGATGAACACCGGCATTTCGGCGGGCACGGTGCCTGTCACCTCCTTCATCACGGCCATGCCATATCCTATCTTGCTCACATAGTAGGCTTTCATGCCCGACGAAGCAAACGAGAACGGGAATGAGGCGTAGTAGGGAGTATAATACTTTCCACCGGCCCTGACAGCTCCCTTAACGCCAAGATAGCTGCCATCGGCGGTGTTAATCGGGGTTATATACCACTTGCGGTAGTTGCCGCTTGTCGCGTCCGACATCACGCCCTCGTCCACGTCGCCTTTCTCGCCGTCGCCGAGGTATTTAGTGATACCTTCCTTCGAGCCGTAGGCGTAGTATGTTCCGTCGCCGTTCTTGCGCAGGCTCACGTATGAGGAAATAATCTCATAAATTCCGGTGCCTTGTGCGAGGATGTCGTATTTCCCATCCACAGCCTTGATATAGCACACAGTAGCGGGGTCGGACGACGCCTTCTCGAAGCCTTTCCACAGCTGAATGGCATACATGTCTGCCGATGTCGTGGCATAGTCTAACTTTCCCTTGTCGTCGGTCACATACACATATCTGCCGGTAACGTAGTTATGCACGCGATAGTAGCCGTCGCCGCTAAGTTGGGCAAAGGCCGACAGCGTGACCAAAAATGAGGAGAATAATAGAGTAAAAATTCTCATAAATTAATAAAATTAAAAAATATCCGCCCTACCTACGTCTTTAATCAAGGATTAGAAACGGAGGTAAGGCAGATAAATTATCGTAATGTTGTCAATTATCTATCGATATTCGACGGTTTTATTCAACAACGCATATTGCCACGCGGTTCTGAATCGGGTCGTTGTAGGGCTGCTCCATCGAAGAGTCCATACTCTTGGCGATGATGCGGCTCCGCGAGATACCAAACTTATTGACGAGGACGTCGACAACGGCGTTGGCACGATTCTTGGCAAGGCGCAAGTTGAGAGTCTGGCTTCCCGTACCCTTATCGGCATATCCGGTAACCACCACTTTGGCATCGGGGTGCTTCTTCATGAAGTTCGCAACCTCCTCAACCTTTGTCATCTCAGCCTTTGTAACCACAGTCTTGGCAATCGTGAAGAATACATCGCGACGCAAAGTCTCCTTAACCTCAACGGCATTCGTCTTGGGCTCTACGGGAACCTCAACACGTTTCTCCACCACCTTCTCTACCACGCGGTCAACATACACTGTGTCGTGGAGCACGATAGGAGCAGGCACCGGACGGGTCTTCGAGGTCTTGCCGAGGGCAATCTTGATACCTGCGAGTCCGTTGAAATACCAGTCGGCATTTCCGGCCTTCTTGGAGTTGTAGGAATCGGGGAGCACGTTGGCCTGAAGCTCGATGCCGAGGCTTACGCGCTTGCTGACCTTGAAGTCGAGCGTCACACCCATCTGGCCGAGGAAACGAGCCTTCGTTCCGTCCCAGTAGAGCTGGAGTGCCTCAACTCCCTTTTTGGCAAGATAGTCCTTTGCTGTAGCTGCCTCATCGTTGCTGAAGCCGATGTTGGCACCGATACCGGCAAACACGCCCACTGCCACCACGCGGTTGGGGTTGTATCCGCCGATGATATTGGTAAGGTCGGCAGTGATGTCGATGGTAGGAGCCACATAGTTCCATTTCCACTTGGTCACATCATTGTTGAGCTCAAAAGCGCCCTTGCTCTGCCATGCGTTCACTGCCAAGCGTGCGCCAAACTTCGAGCTGAAGTTGTAGCCCACGGCGAGCTGACCGTTGGGAGCGATCAATTTGCCGAAACTTGTTTCGCCAAGAGTTTCCTGAACGCCGAATTGTGCCTGAAGGTACCAATGCGGGTTGAAAACAGTCTCTGTGGCTTCCTTATTCTGAGCAGCGGCGAAAAGGCTGCTCAGAACAAGTGATGAAGTCATTAATATTTTACTTAATTTCATCGTTTTCTACTTTTTCAAGTTAATAAATAATCTCCTTACTCTTGCTTACGCGGATTATTTAACCGTAACGTAGTATTTGTGAGTCGATGTTACACCGCTGTAGTCGAGAGCCGAGTAAACGATTTCGTAAGTATAGCCTTTCGAGCTGTCATCCACCTTGAACGGAACGCGGTGAGTGGTGCCCATTACCGGCTGGTCGAAGAGATACTGGCTGTTGGCATCCTTGGCAAGTTTTGCGCAAGTAGCGTCGCCTGCCTGTGCGTTTACAGAGCGGTTATCAGCCTTCCATACGTTGGTCACGCCAATGAACTTCTTGTAAACCGGAGCAGCTATCTCGGCCGTGTAGGTTGTCGGCATCAGGGTGACTGCGTTTCCGCCTGCGAGTACGAGTGCGGTAGGCATTGTCGGCGACTGGCTCAACTGGTGATATGCGTTGTCACCACCCTTGTAGACCAACATCGGTTGCAGATAGTGGTTAGGATTCTCAAGAATCTTGTTGAGACGGTTAGCCACCTGGTTGTAGATGTTGATAAACCTATTGGCATAAGAGAGCTTGCTGTTGATAGAGCTGATAATGTCGTCGAGTTTCTCGTCAACTCTTGCTGCCAAATCGTCGATGTTCTTCTGGATATCGCCGAGCACGGTGTGAATGGCCTTCTCGAGCTCCTCGTTGAGTGCGTCAACCAAGCTCTTTCCATCATAAGATGCATTGAATGCCTTGCCGAACAGCTGAGTGTTGAGCTGATCGTTGAGAGCCTGCTCAAGATCTTGCAAGTCCTTACCCTCTACCGAAACCTCGTCGCCGCCATAGATGATCTGGACGTCGGTGATTTCGTTAGTAATAGGATCTCTTGTCACTATCACCTTCGGTATCTTCACTGTGAGTGTGATGTCGTCGAGGTTGAAGTTGAACTTGAAGTCCTCGGGAGTAATCTTGATGTCGGGCACTTCCTTACCGTCGAGATTGATATATTTTCTAAGCTCTACCTGAATATTGAACTTGTCGGGGTCAATCTCATTAATCGGGTTGAATGTCGGAACTTTGGGAAGTGAGGTGTCATAGAGGAACTTGAACGAAAGCGGCTTGAATGCCGTAGCTGCCAAGTTGTACTGCGAGTAAACGGCGTGGTTCACGTCGATACCGTTGATGTCGGGGGCAGTCCAGGCTGCCTTCATTGCATAGGCGGGAAGGATGCCGTTGAACTGGTTGTAGACTGCCTGACCGAGGTCAACGAATGTTCCGATAGCGAACTTGCGGTCCTTGAGGTCCTGCAAAGCCTGCTTCATTGCGGGTCGCAACGATGCCTCAATCTCTACCTTAACGCTTGCCACGTCTTCGGCAGTAACCGTGGCGGCTGCCTCATAGAAGCCGTTGTCGGCACGAGAGTAGCCGAAGTTGAGGAGCTCGTCGCTCTTTACGAGCGGAGAGAGCTTGATGCCCGACTCCTCGTCGCGGCTGTTCACGATAGGAAGCGTAACGCCTGAGAAGTCTACGGTGTTGGGGTTGATAGTCACATACACCTTACCGGCATTGCCCTCATTCTCGTCGAGCAAGATGGTTCCGGGCCGGATATTAGTAAGCTGTGCGAAGTTTGCGCCTGCTCTAAGTATGTTCATGTCGGCACCGCTGAGTCGGAGCTCATTGTCGTACTCGGCGCCCGAGCTGCTCGATGGGAACACCACCTTATTAGTGCTCTCGCCGAAGTAAGTGATAAGTACATTCGACTGCAAGTTCACCGGCAAGCTGAACGAGCCGAATACGGGGTTCTCGGTAGCCTGAAGAAGGATGCCGGTAACGAGTTTGTTCAAGCGCTCGTTGACATTGTTGACAGCGTTTTGGAGTTCTGCGACAGCGTCGAACAAATCATTAATATCTTTCTTTATTGCCGTGATTTCGCTCTCAAGAGCATCAACTCTTGTGACGAGGGCTGCGATAGCTGCCGCATTGTCCGAGAT